>CAYWRY010000015.1:0-49825 GCA_964460485.1 uncultured Spirochaetales bacterium | reverse complement strand
GCGCCGAGCAGATCGCGGTGCGCGCGCGCGACCTCGGCATGGAGGTCGTGTACGAGGGCATCCGGGTGACGCCCGGCGAGATCGTGCAGAGCGCCCGCGACGAGGGAGTGCACGTGATCGGACTCTCGATCCTGTCGGGCTCCCACGGCGTGCTCGTGCTCGACGTGCTCGGCCGGCTGCGCGACGCGGGCGTGCGCGTACCCGTGGTGGTGGGCGGCATCATCCCCGAGGACGACGCCGCGCAGCTGCGTGCCGCCGGCGTCGCTCGCGTCTACACGCCGAAGGACTTCGACCTGACCCGCGTGCTCGGCGAGGTCGTCGACTTGGCCGAGGAGAGCGCCGCTGCCTGAGCTCGCGCGCCATCGGCCCGGCCCCCGCGCAGCGCGAGCTCGCGGAAGCGCAGCGTGACGGCCCACGAGGAAGTGGTCGCCCTCGCACAGCGGCTGCTCGCGCGCGACCGCAGCGCCGTCGCCCGCGCGCTGAACCTCGCCGACGACCAGCGCCCCGCGGAGCGCGCCGCGGCGCGGGCACTCCTGGCGACGCTCGAGACGCGAGCGCTGTTCGGCGGCGCGCCACGGCTGGGGCTCACCGGCGCGCCGGGCGCGGGCAAGTCGACGCTGATGGACGCGCTGGTGCGGGCGCATCGCGCGCGGGGCGAGACGGTCGGGGTCGTTGCGGTAGATCCGTCGAGCCGGAAGAGCGGCGGCGCGCTGCTCGGCGACCGCGTGCGCGTGCGCTCCGCCGCGAACGACCCGGGCGTCTTCTTTCGCTCGCTCGCCGCACGCGACTCCCTCGGCGGCCTCTCCGATGCCGCCCGAGCCGCCACCACAATCATGGCCAGCGTGTTCGACGCCGTGATCGTCGAAACGGTGGGCGTCGGCCAGAGCGAGGGCGACGTGGCCGACCTGGTGGACACGCTCGTGTTCGTCGCGCAGCCCGCGGCCGGCGACACAGTGCAGTTCCTCAAGGCAGGCGTGCTCGAGCTGCCGGACGTGTTCGCGGTCAACAAGGCCGACCTCGGCGCGCTGGCCGAGCGCACCGCGCGCGAGCTCGAGAGTGCGCTCGCGCTGGGAGAGAAGCCCGACGCGAGCTGGGTGCCGCCGGTCGTGCTCGTCTCCGCGCGCGACGGCGCCGGCATCGATGCGCTCGAGTCCGCGATCGCGCGTCACCGCGCCCATCTCGCCGAGGGCGGCGCACTCGCTGCGAGGCGCCGCCGCGGGCGCGACGCCTGGCTGCTCCACGTGCTCACCCGTCGTTACGGCAGCTTCGGCGTCAGCGCCCTCGGCGGCGCCGGGGCGATCGCGAAGCGCGCAGCCGAGGCGCCGGAGGCGCCGGGCTTCGCGCTCGAGCTCGCGCTCGCCGCGGAGATCGAACGCGCCCTGCGCGGAGGCGCCGCGTGAGCGGGCGCGGGAAGTGGGCCGGTCGCGCGGGGAAGATCGTGCTGCTGCTGCTCCTGGCAGAGCTGCTGTTCTTCTTTTTCGTCGGGCTGCGACTGCGCCGGCGCACGGAAGGTGAGCGCGAAATCCTGGGAACCGCCCCCGTTCAAGAAGACGCCCGCGTCGCGGGCTCCTCGGCCGGGCGACTGCGCCCGAGCAGCCGAGCCATCGCGCGCCTCGCGAGCGGCGCGAGCAGCGGAGCGAGCGCGCGCCGCCAGCCCGCGAGCGGACGGGTGTTGCGGGCGGAGGCGTACGCATCGAGCCCGAGCGCGCCGCGGAAGTCCTGAGAGGCGAGCTGCGAAACCGGGTCGAGCGGGATTCCGGTCGCATCCGCGATGCGCGTCATACGCTCGAAGTTCCCGATCACGCCCGCAGCGTCGACCAGCGCCGCTCCGCCCGCCTTCGCGCGCAGCGCGTCGCGCGCCTGCGCGAGTGCGGCGGCGTCGCTGCCGAGCGCCGCCTCGACGAACGCAGCGAGCTCGGCCGCGTGCGCGACGCCCGCCTCGTCGTCCTTCGCGCCTTCGCTGACCGCGCGCAGATCGACCGCTGCCCGCTTCGCCTCGACGCTCGCCCGGAGCATCAGCGCGTGCGAGGTCGTTCAATAGAAGCAGGCGTTCAGCGCCGAGACGCGCCCGGCGACGAGCTCCATCTGCGCGCGGTCGAGCGCGCGCCCGGTCTCGCGGTACGTCATGTCTCTCAGCGAGAGGTACTGCGCGCCCGCGAGCTGCGTCCACGCGCGCACCTCGTTCGGGGTGAGCGTGAGGGCGCGCAGCACATAGGCCGCCCGCAGCGGGCCGCGGCGCGGAAGCAGCTCGAGTTCGCTCTCGGCCGCGCGGCGCGGGTCGATCATCGGCACCCACGCCTCGCCGCGGACGAGCCCCTGCGGCCGTTCGCGCGAGGGATCGCCGAGCTCCGGCTCGGGCAGCGGCTCGAGCGCGAGGCCGAGCGCGCGATGGAACGCGTCGACGCTGATCGCGAGCACCGCGACCCCGAGCGCCTCGACGTAGCGCTCGTCCGTCACGCCCTGCGCGGCGAGCCCCTCATACCACTTGCGCGTCAGCCGCGCGGCATCGGTCGCGACGCGGTGAATCGCATCGACCAGCGGCGCCGCGAGCGGCGCGCTCGCCGCGTGCTGCTCCGGATGCGCGAACGGCGAGAGCGCCGCCTTTCGCTTCGCGCACAGCGCGCACGCGCGCGCGCGCCGCGTCTCGCGCGCGACCGCAACCCGCTCCGCGCCGGTCAGCCACGCGCCCGGCTTCGCGATGTGCTCCCAGACGGCGCGGTGCGCCTCGGCGAGGTCGGCGCGGATGGGATCAGGGGAGGCGGAGTAGTCGAAGCGAGGCATGCCGGGCTCCGGCTCGATCATCGCACGCGCGCCGGGCCGCTGCTGCCCGGTCACAACCCACTCGCTTCCGCGGCCGCCGCATGGCGGCGCAGGCTCTCGATCGCCTCGGTTCGTTTGCCGAGCTGCCACTGGAGAAGCAAGGACAAAATCCCGCCGCCGCCCTCGCTCAGAGCGCGAACGCGAAGGCTCTCCGTCTCCGCCTCGGCAAGCGGAGCGGCGTTGGTTGAAACGCGAGCGGCTCGTCCGCACGACGCAGCCCGCGTCGCTCGAAGTCGAGCGCGTAATCGCCGCAGCGACCCTCAGCCCAGCCCTTTCCACTCCACGTCTGCCACGCCCGCGCGCTTGTTCTCGAGCCTCGCGAGCACGAATAACAAGTCACTCAAGCGATTCAAGTAGCGCAGGGCGACTTCGCCGAGCGGCTGCGTGCGGTGCAGCGTCACGCAGCGGCGCTCGGCGCGGCGGCACACCACGCGCGCGTGGTGGAAGCTCGCGGCGCCGCGCGTGCCGCCCGGCAGGATGAAGCGCTTCAGCGGCGCGAGCTCGCTCTCGGCGCGATCGATCGCGCGCTCGAGCGCGTCGACCCACGCCTGCGCGGGCTCCGCGATGCCGCTCTTCGCGCGGCGCTCGGCGTCGGGCGTCGCGAGGTAGGAGCCGAGCGAGAACAGGGTGGCCTGGATCTCTGCGACCAGCGCCTGCGAGTCGCCCTGCCTCGTGTCGGCGGCCGCGGTCCCGAGCACCGCGAGCAGCTCGTCGACGGCGCCGTAGGCCTCGACGCGCACGTCGTCCTTGCCCACGCGACCGCCGGCGAACAAGTCCGTTTCGCCCGAATCGCCGCGGCGCGTGTAGATCTTCATCTCAGTCGTTCGCGCTCTCGAAGTGCGCGAGCTCGGCGTCGGCGCGCGCCAGGTCCGCCGCGTCGGGAGCCCCGCCGATCGCCTGCGCGTTCGGCCCCGAATTCGCAACGCCGCTCCACTCGGCCGGACCGCCTTGCCGGCGTAAGAACGCCACGAGCACCGCGAGGCCCGCGAGCACGAGCCCCGCCGGAATGGCGTAGGCGAGGATGCCGCGGCCCTCGGCGCTCGGCGCCTGGAGCATCTTCTCGCCGTACTTCGCGAGGATCGCCGCGCGCACCTCGTCCTCGCTGCGGCCGAGCCGCTCCTGCTCGAGGATCCAGAGCCGCAGCTCCTGCGCGTAGCCGCTGCTGCAATCCGGGAGCGCGAAGCCGGGGCACCAGGGACTCATCAGCTCGTTGGCGAGCGCGTAACCCCAAACGGACTCTGCGGCCGTCTCGTCTGCGGGAGCCGCCGACGCGGACCCCAGCACGAGCGCGAGAGCGATCGCAAACCCAACCGAGCGCCCCCAGCCGCGCACCGCGCTAGGCGGATCAGCCGCGGCGCGCAGCGCCGCCGGCTGCATCCGCTCTGCAACCCGCGGCGACCCACCTCCGCAACCTGCCCGCACCAAGTTAGATCTCCCACTTCAGCTGCTTCGGCTCCGTCGCGCCGCGACCCTGCCGCACTTCCTGGCGCGGCGGCTCCGGCACGACGCGCGATCCCGGCGGCACCGACTCGGTGATCACCGCGTTCCCGCTGATCACGCTGCCGCGGCCGATCACGGTCTCGCCGCCGAGGATGGTGGCGCCGGCGTAGATCGTGACGTCGTCCTCGATCGTCGGGTGACGCTTCGTCCCGCGGATGGTCTGGCCGCGGCGGGGCGAGAACGCCCCGAGCGTCACGCCTTGGTAGATGCGCACGTTGTCGCCGATCTCTGCGCTCTCGCCGATCACGACGCCGGTGCCGTGATCGATGAAGATGCGGCGGCCGATCCGGGCCCCGGGGTGGATGTCGATGCCGGTCCGGTCGTGCGCGTACTCGGCCATGATGCGCGGGAGCTGAGGCGCACCCAGCTGCACGAGCTCGTGAGCGAGCCGGTAGACGGCGATCGCGTGGATCGACGGATACGCCACCAGGATCTCGGCGAAGCTCTTGGCCGCCGGGTCGCCCTCGAAGGCCGCCTCGAGATCCTCCGCGAGGAGCTGCCGCGCGCGGGGCAAGCGCGCGATGAACTCGGCCGCCACCGCCTCGGCGATCACGCCCTCGGGCAGCTGCACCCGGGCGAGGAAGCGCAGCAGGCGCTCGGCAAGCACCGGCAACTCGGAGCGCAGCGCACCGCGGTCCCGCTGGTGGAGGACGACGGCCTTCACGCGCTCGGTCCAGGCCACGACCTCGTCGTAGTCCGGATATCCCTCCGCGTCGGCCTTCGCGAGCGCGTCGCTCGCGGGAGCGGAGAGCGCGGCGATCGTCGCCTCGTAGACATCTTCGAGCCGCTTGGCTTTCATTCGCTTCTCCGGGCGGGCGCCAGGTGGCAGTCTAACCCCGCGAGGCGGCCCGCGAAGTGGGCGCTGGCCGGTGCGCGGTCGGATGCCGCACCAGGAGACGCGGTGGCGCACAGATCCGAGGAGACCAGCGCGGGCGGACTCGTGGTGCGCCGCACGCCGGCGGGGCTCGAGGCGCTCGTGGCCCAGCAGCTCGACCGCAACTCGGGGCGGCGCACGATCCGGCTGCCGAAGGGACGCGTGGACGCTGGCGAGACGCTCGAGCAGGCGGCCCTGCGCGAGGTGCGCGAGGAGGTGGGGCTCGATGCGCGAATCCTCGCCGCGCTCGGCGAGGTCTCCTACACGTTCTTCGAGCGCCGCCTCGGGCGCGCGATCGCGAAGCGCGTTCACTACTACCTGATGGCGTACGCCGGCGGCGATGCGCACGCCGCGGACGGCGAGATGGAGGCCGTCGACTGGGCCCCTCTCGCGGAGGCGGAGCGGCGCATGACCTTCGACGCCGAGCGCGGGATCGTGGCCCGCGCCCGCGCGCTGCTAGAGTCGGGCGACTTCCCCGGGCTGTGAGACGTTCGCAGCGGACCCCAACAAATCGGCCCCTCCGGATCGGCGTCGCGTGCAGTCGGTCTTCAGTCCGTCGAGCCTCAACTGCTTCGAGAACTGCCCCCGGCAGTACGCCTTCCGCTACATCGAGAAGGTTCCGGTCGAGAGCGAGGGCATCGAGGCGTTCGTCGGCAAGCGCGTGCACGAGGTGCTGGAGCGCCTCTACCAGTTCGTCGGGCGCGGCGTGCTCCCGTCGCTGGGCAAGGTGATCGCGCGCTACCACGCAAACTTCGACGGCGGCTTCGACAGCGCGCGCGTCCGCATCACGCGCGAGGGAACGCCCGCCGACTTCTACCGCGACGCCGGCGCGCGCGGGCTCGAGAACTACTACCGGCGCCACTACCCCTTCGACCGCGATCAGACGGTGGACCTCGAGCGGCCCGTCCAGTTCACCCTCGACGAGGACGGTCGCTACGCGGTGCGCGGCATCATCGATCGCGTCGCGCGCGCGAAGGACGGGGTGCTCGAGATCCACGACTTCAAGACGGGCCGGCGCATCCCGAAGCAGGACGACCTCGACCGCGACCGTCAGCTCGGCCTGTACGAGCTGGGCCTGCGCGAGCAGCTCGGCGAGGGCGGCCAGATGCGCCTCGTCTGGCACTACGTGCTGCGGGACGAGCAGCGCACCTCGCAGCGCTCGCCCGAGCAGCGCGAGCTGCTCCGCGCGAGCACGACGCGCGCCATCGACCGCATCCGGACCGAGCGCGACTTCGCACCGAAGCCGAGCGCGCTGTGCGCGTGGTGCGAGTTCCGGGACCGCTGCCCCGCCGTGAATCCGTCGCGGGCGGCGGAGCTGGCGGCGCTCGCCGAGGACGCGGAGCCGGATCCGCAGCTTTCGTTGCTGTAGCGGTCCCGCGCGTCGCTGGCGCTGGAGAACGAGGTGGGCCGGCCGAGCGCAGCGCGCCGCGGCCGGCCCGCTTTCAGCGCCTGGGTCCGACGTTGCCGGACTCGACGGCCGCCTCGAGCGTCTCGAGCGTCATGCCTTCGGGAAACACGCGGCCGAGGACCTACTGCTTGTAGTCGCCCAGGCCCTCGCCGGATCGGCCGAAGGCGCGCGCCAGCCGCAGGTTGCTGCGCAGCTCGTCGAGCACCTCCATGGCCCGCGCGTGTTCCGGCGCGCCCTGGCAGAACTCGCGGAAGGCGACGCCGCAGTCGTCGTCGAGCGACGCCGGGATGCGCGCCTCGCGCCAGAAGCCCTTGTATCCGGCGCCGTTCGCGACCGCCGGCTTCAGCATCTCGAGCGCGCGCCGCGCGCCGAGGTGCGGGTCGATGACCTCGAACACCCACGACATGCCGCCCTGGCCGATCAGGCGAACGACGTGCCATTTGCCGACCTGCTGAATGTCGCTCGCGTTCATCGCGACTCGTCCGGCGCCCCGGCATCCGGTGCGGCCGGGGGCTCGGCCGAGCGTGCGACGATCACGCTGCGCCCGAACCACAGCATGGCGGCCAGTGCCAGCGTGAGCGCCAGCGCCGCCATCGCGGCGAGCTTGATCGCGCGGGTTCGGCTCTGTGCCCGCGTCGCGGCCTGGTGCTGCGCCCAGATCTCGTCGGCGCTCGCCTCGCCGGCGACGCGCTTCTGCTCGAGCGAGCGCAGGTAGGCCCGTTCGGCCTCGACATCGCGCTCCGTGTCGTCGCTGGCCGGCTGGGGCGCGCGCGGCTCGCCGCGGGCCCCGCCGAGGGCGAGCACCTGCACCGTCACGTTGTCCGTGCCGCCGCGCTCGTTCGCGCTCTCGACCAGCCGCCGGACGGCTTCGGCCGGCGCATCGAGCAGCAGCCGGTCCGCGATCTCGCGCTCGCCGACGAGGTTCCACAGCCCGTCCGAGCACAAGAGCCAGCGGTCGCCGTCCACCGCGTCGTGCTTCGCGGTGTCGACCTCGACTTCCTCCTCGGCGCCGATCGCTCGCGCGAGCTGGTTGTGGGGTTGGCGCGCCGCCTCGGCCGCGGTGATGCGCCCGAGCCGCAGCAGCTCGGCGACGACGGAGTGGTCGTTGGTGAGCTGCTCGGCGCGGCCGTCGCGCACGCGGTAGGCGCGCGAGTCGCCGACGCTCGCGATCCAGGCCGTGCCGGCCCCGTCGTAGTACAGGGCCACCGCTGTGGTCCCCATGCCTTCGAGCTTCGTGTCGAGCCCCGCGCGCTCTCGCACGCGGCGGTTCGCCTCCTTGAACGCGTGCTCGAGCCGGCTCGCGGGATCGCCCGGCGCGGCGGCGAACGCCTCGCCGATCGTGGCGACGGCGAGCTGGCTCGCCACCTCGCCGCCTTGATGTCCGCCCATTCCGTCGCAGCACACCAGCAGCACCGCGCCGTTCTCGCTCGGGAACTCCGCGCAGTGGTCCTGGTTCGCGCGCCGGCGGCGCCCGACGTCGGAGAGCGAAGCGATCGCGACCGGCGCGCTCATCGCACGAACTCCAGGTCGATGTCCGCGATGCGGACACGGTCGCCGCTCGCGAGGCGATGCGCGCCCTCCACGGGCACCTCGTTCACGAAGGTTCCGTTGGTGGCGAGGTCGCGCAGCATCACCCCCTGCCCGGTCACCTCGATCTCCGCGTGCCTGCGCGAGACGGTGTCCTGGGGAATCACGATCTCGTTGTCCGCCGCCTGTCCGATCCGGTTGACGCCGCGGCGCAGGCGCACGACGCGCGCGGCGAGTACGCGCGCGGCGGAAGCAGAGCGGAGCGCCGCATGGGCGGGATCTCCTCGCGTACCTCCGGCGGAGCGGGCGGGCGCGCGGGCGCCGGGTCCCAGTCGTCCACCGGCGCGCGCTTCTGCGCGATCTCCTCGCGCGGGATCGCGCGGGTGAAGTCCCGGCGCGCACCTTCGTCGTCGTCGAGCGACGCGCGGCCGCGCGCAGGCCCCTTCTTGCTTCCGAACAAGCTGTCCCCGATGCCCATGTCTCTTCTTCTCCCCGTGGCGTTCGCGCGACTCGTCTGCGTTTCGGGAATCCCGCCTCTCGAGAGCGCCTCAGGGGAGCGGGACGTCGACCTCGACCGACATTGCTTCCGACGGCGTCTCCAGCACCGGCGGGTCGAGCTGCACGCGACTCCCGCGCTGATACACCTCGATCACGCGCAGCTTGGCGGCTGGCGTGCCCTTGCTGAGAAGCCGCCCGGTCATGCCGACGGCGATGGCGTCTTTCGCTCCGCCGCCGATCGTGGCGTACTGGCCGCTGGCGCTGAGCTCGACGAGCCGCAGCCTCTTCACCTCGAACTTCGGCGGTGGCGGTGGCGGAGGGGTCTTGTTGGGCGGCGGCGCCACCTTCGCGGTGAACGCGCTGCGCACCTCGTACGGCACGGGGCCCACGGCCGCCGACTCGCTCCCCACCCACACGAGATAGGTGCCGCGCTGAAGCTCGCGCGGGCCGAAGCCGACGCGCGGCCGGCCTCCGGCGCGCATCGGAGTCGCGAGCGCGCCGCCCTTTGCGTCCGTCACCGCCAGCGTGAGGTTCGGGAGTGACGCGCCGCCGGGGCCCTCGAGGATCACGGTGAGCGAGCCCGGGCGCGCGAGGTCGAGCTTGAACCAGTCGTCGAGATCCCCCTTCGAGCGGTCGAGCGAGTCGGAATGGCGAGCGCCGAGAGTGAGGAGCGACGCCTCGCCCGGTGTCCCGTCCGAGTCGCGCGGCGGCGGAGGCGGCGGCGCAGGCGCGCGCGGCGGAGGTGGCGCTTGTGTGGCGCACGCGAGCAGCGCGCCCGCAGCGAGCAGCGCGGCCGCGACGGCGAGGATGCGGGGGCGGAGCGTCGTCATTGCCTGCGGATCTCCCGTTCTTCGAGATAGAGCGCGGTCTCGCGGTGGGCGCAGCTCGCGGGGAGCGTGAGCTTGCGCGGCGCGCCCGCCCTGCCGGGCGCGCGATAGAGAAGTGGGCGACGACGCCCAGCGTGCGCGTCCCGGCGGGCAACGCGTCCGCGATCACGCGCGTCTCGCCAGGCACGACGCGCGCCTGAACGGGCGGACCGGCGGCACCCTGCGGCGAGCCGCCGCCCGGCAGCACGCATGCGAGCACGGCGGCGCCGCGCGCGAATCGATCGGCCCTCGTCCCCCCGGTCATCGCACCGACTCCGGCAGCGAGCGCGAGGCGGCCTCCTCGAAGCACAGGATGCCATCGCCGCTGGTGCGTCGATACCGGAGGAGCCCTGCACCCCGGCGTCGTAGGGGTGCTGGATCGTACAGCTCTGCGTCCCGTCGCCGCGCGAGCTGCTCGCTCGCGGGAACTGATCGAAGGCGAAGGGGCCGTTCCACGTGCGCTCGAGATCCTGCTCGTTGCTGCTCGAGTCGCGCACGCGCGCGGACAACGTGACCACCTCGCAGCCGCCCTCCAGGTCCCAGCGGAACGGCTGGCGGCCCTGGCCGTCGCTGTACTCGAACTCCTGCGGCTCGTCGCGCACAGCAGCTCGAGCTTGCCGCTAGCCCCCTCTGCGTGAGTAGGTGGGCAAGGCGCATGCGTGACGCTGACGCCGGGCGGGAAGTCGCCGTCTGTAAAGGGCATTCTGCTCTTCGAGCTTCGAGCCGGTCAAGCGGAATTTCGGCGCGCCGGCGAGTCGCCGCCGAGGAAGCGGCCGCGGTTTCTCGCGATCGGCCCGGAGTCGCCGAGAAGCGCATGCGCGGAGCATGTCGGGGCGGAATCCGCCGTTCTATGAAGCGTGTCACATGGGCCATCGATTTGGGCGGGCGGCGCGCGCGCCGCGTGCTCTAGCCTGCGCCGCCATGGCGCTGCGCATCGAACGCATCCCGACCCTCGGCGACAACTACACGTACCTGCTCGTCTGCGAGCAGAGCGGGGAGGCGGCGGTCGTGGACGCGCCGGAGGTCGCGCCGGTCGCGCGGCGCGTCGAGGCGCTCGGGGTCTCCGTGAAGAAGATCCTGTCGACGCACCACCATCCGGACCACGCGGCCGCGAACCCGGAGCTGGCGAAGCGTTACGGCGCGCCGGTGTTCGGGCACCAGAGCGACGCCGGCCGGCTCGCGGGCTTCACCCACGGCCTCGAGGAGGGCGACACGGTCGCGATCGGCCGCGAGACGGCCCGGGTGCTGTTCATCCCGGCCCACACCCGCGGCCACATCGCCTACGTGTTCGACGCGGCCAAGGCCGTTTTCTGCGGCGACACCCTGTTCGCCGCCGGCTGCGGGCGCCTGTTCGAGGGCACGCCCGAGATGATGTTCCATGCGATGCGAAAGCTCGGCGCCCTGCCCGGCGACACGCGCGTCTACTGCGGCCACGAGTACACCGCAGGCAACCTGCGCTACGCGGCCCACGCGGAGCCGGACAACGCCGCCGTGCGGGCGGCGGCGGCGCGCGTCGCGGAGATCCGCGCCAACGCGGCCAAAGACTGGCACGACGCGACTCCCGCGGAGATGACCGTGCCCTCGACCATCGCCGACGAGCACGCCACCAACCCCTTCATGCGGGCGAGCACCGCCGAGGAGCTAGGCCGGCGCCGCGCCGCGAAGGACTCGTTCTAGGCGCGCGATGGTCGAGCTCGCCTCCGCGCCGCCGCCGGGCGTGGCCGTAACGCGCCACCGCCATCGCGTGCCGTTCTTCGAGACGGACGCGATGGGCCTGGTCCACCACGCGAACTACGTGCGCTACCTCGAGCTCGCGCGCATTCGCTGGATGGACGAGCATCATCGCCCCTACCGCGCGTACGTCGCAGAGGGCCTCCACTTCGCGACGACGCGGGCCGAGCTCGACTACGTCCGCGGCCTGCGCTTCGACGACGAGGTCGAGATCGCCGTGTGGCTCGCCTGGGCGCGCGGCGCCTCGCTGCGCATGGAGTACGCGCTGACCCGCATCGCGCCGGGCGAGCCCGAGCTCGTCGCGCGCGCCGCGACGGAGCACGCGATGGTCGACGAAGCGGGCCGCGTGCGGCGCATCCCCGAGGCACAGCGCCGCGCCATGGCGGGGATCGCGCTGGCTCGCGGCGCAGGGAGCCCCTGAGCGATGCGGACGATGCAGATTCGTCTTCGAGGCAACGCTCGTCGGAGTGCGCGCGGGCGGAGCTGCAGAGACGTCCCCCGACAACTTCGCCTGGAGCCTCCAATGGTTGACGCCGAGCCCCTCACGCCGACTCTGCTCGATCTGGCTGCGCGCGCGGCGCGGCTGCTGCAAGCACAGCGCGAGACAGTCGGCGTCTGCGAGGGCGCGGCCGGCGGTTTGATCAGCGCAGCGCTGCTGTCGGTGCCCGGCGCCAGCAGCTACTTCCTCGGCGGCGCCGTCGTCTACACGCTCGCCGCGAGCCGCGCCTTCATCGCGGGCGCCGTGAAGCCGCCCGAGAACCTGCGCGGCGCCAGCGAGCCTTGGGCGATGCATCTCGCACGCTCGGCGGTGGTGAAGCTGGGCGCGAGCTGGGGCATCGGCGAAGGCGGCGCGGCGGGACCCACCGGCAATCGCTACGGAGATCCAGCCGGCCACGCCTGGGTCGCGGTCGCCGGCGCGCGCGAGGCGACTCGCCGGGTGCTCACGGGCGACGACGATCGCGTGCCCAACATGGCCGCGTTCGCCGAAGCCGCGCTCGAGCTGCTGGTGGAGACGCTCGAGGCGGACGCCGCGGAGGGCTGACGCAGCGCGCGCGATGGCGCGGCGTCGTGCGGGGGCTGTTACCGCGCCCAGCGTTCGAGTGCGCCGCGGACCCGCCCGCCCACCTGCCGCTCCGCCCAGGCGCCCACGCGCTGGATCGCGTCGAGCACCTCGCCCTGCCCCGACCAGTGGCCCCGCACGACGTCGGGGTGTACGCGATTCACCAGGCGCGAGACGGTGAGCGCGAGGATCAGGGCGTCGTCCAGGAGTCCCAGCGGGCCGAACAGGAACTCGGGCAGCAAGTCGACGGGCGATAGAACGTAGGCGAGGCCGAGCACGGCGACGGCCTTGTCTCCCGGGCGAACGCGCGAGTCCCGCAGCAATCGCAGCACGAGCGCGACCAGGTCGGGTAGCGCGAGCAGCGCGTCGCGCAGATCGGGGCTCGCCCCTGGCAGCGGCTTGCGCAGCGCCGCGCGCCAGCGGTCGTAGACGCGGCGCTCGCGGGCGGTGAGGTCGATCTCGACGACGGGCTCGGGGTAGCTCACCCGCGCAGTCTATCGGCGGGGAGGCCCGCGGGGGGGGGGTCGCGCGACGCCGGGATTCGTCCAAGAACGTCCCCGGGGCTTGGAAGCGTTCGTCCAAGAACGTCCCTAGACGAACGGGTTCTTGCGTTCGCGGCGGCCGGCCTCGAGGAGCTTGTCGATCGCCACCTTCACCTCGGCGACGCGCGCCTCGATGGCGGCGTCGTCCTCGTTGGCGCTGCCGCTGAAGCGGATCGGCGCGCCGAGGCGGATCCGATACTTGACGGGCAGGGGCAGGAGGCCCAGCGGACCGAGCAGCGGGAAGGTCGGCGTGATCGGGAACGCGGGCATGCCGAGCAGCTTCGCCAGCGGCTTCACGTCGAACAGCCCGGGCGCCTGCTCCTCGCTGCCGACGATCCCGACCGGCACGATCGGCGTGCGCGTCTCCAGGGCGAGCCGCACGAACCCGGTGCCAAAGCGCTGCAGGCGGTAACGCTCGCGGTAGGTCTTGTTCATGCCCCGCACGCCTTCCGGGAATACCATCACGCACTCTTCGGCGTCGATCAGCGCGCGGAAGTTCTCGGGCGTCCCGACCAGGTTGCCACCGCGCGTCGCCATCTCGCTGACGAACGGGAGCCGCGGGATCCAGTACTCGCCGAGGCCGCGCGCGAGTCGCGGCGGCTCGGCTTCGAGCAGCATCGCCACGCCAAGCATCGCGGCGTCGAAGGGGAGCTGGCCCGCGTGGTTGGCGATCAGCAGCACGCGGCCCTCGGGCACTTGCTCGAAGCCGCGCGCATCGACGCGGAACCAGTGCTTGTAGAGCAGCGCGGCGAGCAGCAGCTGGCTGTGCGCGGCGCGCGGCTCCATGCCGAAGCGGTCGACGCCGTACTCGTTCAACGCCGACGGGATCCGGGCCAGTCGGTCCCCGATGCGCGCGTCGAGCTCCTGGAGCGATTCGGGCAGCGCTCGCGCGAGGGTGCGCGCCACCCGATCTAGGTTGCGGACGAGGTCGCTGTGGCGGCTCGGCTCGCTCACGGCTCGCTCCTGCGCTCGCGGTGGGCGGCGAAGGTTTCCTCGAGCGAAAACAACGGCTTCCAGCCCGTGGCCAGCGCGAAGGCCTCGCCCGACACGGTGACTGGGAACTTCAAGTAATCGATCGCGCCCTCCGGCCAGGGCAAGAGGCCCGTCGCGAAGCTCGCGCGGATCCACGGCCGCATCACGAACTCGGGCAACGCCAGCGGCTCGCTGCCCATCTCGGCGATGGCCGTGCGCAGGGGCACCTGACCCCCGCCCGTCACGTTGAAGACGCCGCGCACCTCGCGGGTCAGGGAGAGCGCGATCGCCTCCGCCCAGTCGTCCTCGTGGATCACCTGCACCAGCGGGTCGTAGCCGAGCACGCTGGGTGGACGCAGCCGGCGCAGATAGTCGGCCATCATTCCCGTCGAGTGCGGGCCGAGTACGTGCACGGGCCGCAGCACGGCCGTGCGCACCTCCGCGACCCGCCAGACGAATGCGCTCGCCAGGGCGTCCACTTCGACGCGGTCGCGGATCTCCGGGTAGCTGCGGCTGGCGGAGAGCGGCTCGTCCTCGCGCATGTAGAGCGGGTTCTCTGGAGCCGCGCCGTAGACGGTGCTGGTGGAGATCACCACGAGCTGCCGCACGCCGTACGCAGTGCAGTGGTCGAGCAGGCGTTTCGTGCCGCGCACGTTCACGTCGTGCCGCGCCCGCGCGTCGCCGCGCAGCTCGCGACGTATGCCCAGGTGCACCACCGCGGCGGGCCGCTCGGTGCGCATGACTTCCTCGAACTCGCGCTTGCGCAGGTCGGCGACGTGGACCGCGATCTCGCGCGGCCGGCCGGCCCAGGGTCGCGCGTCGACGCCGCACACCGGCCCGGTCGCCGCGAGCCGCCGGGCGAGCAGCCGGCCCAGCGGTGCCGAGATCCCGGTGATCAGCACCTTGTTCATGACGGCCCTCGGGGCGTCGTGCCGCTCCTGGCGCGAGCGAGCCTCATCGGAACGAATGGAGCAACGCAGGAGTGGCCCGAATCTCGCGGAAGGCGCACTTCCACTTGCAGGTTCGAGTCGGTAAGGTTCGCCCGCCCGTCGCCCCCCGGGGCCGCGACGCACGTCACGACACGCCTCCGTGCAGAGGATGGGCGCTTGGCCGAATCCGCACCCCAGTACGAGCCGATCAAGATTCCGCTCGCCGAGGCCGTCCACGGGCTCGACTCTGTGACAGGGCGCCTCGGCGTTCCGGAGTGGTGGCCGACCGGCGCGCGCGTGTCGGTCGTGATCGCGCAGGCCTCCTTGGACGAAGATCCGCTGCTCGACACGCTGCAGAAGGCGCTGACCGAGCGGAAGTACCTCACGCTGCGCTTCCCGATGCCGTACATGGTCGCGGAGAAGAAGAAGCCCGACGAGCCGCTGGTGCTGGTGCGGACCTACCAGGCAGCGATGCAGGTGCTCTCGCAGGATCCCAGCGCCGCGCCCGCCTACGTGTTCGCCGGCGGCAAGAATGCGGGTGCGATCGCCGCCGCGCACGCCGCCACGACGCGCATGCGCATTCAGGGTCTCTTCTTCCTCGGCTATCCGCTGCACAAGCAGGGCGATCCCAAGGACGTCCGCGACGAGCGGCTCTACCGCATCATCACGCCGATGCTGTTCGTGCAGGGCTCGAAGGACCGCCACTGCGAGCTGCCCGCGCTGCGCAAGACGCTCACCCGCGTCGGCGCCCCCGTGCAGCTGCACGTCGTCGAGGAAGCCGACCACCAACTCCACGTGCCGAAGAAGGGCCCGCGCACGCAGGACGAGGTGAACCGCGAGGTGCTCGCCGTGCTCGAGACTTGGGTGCGCAAGACGCTCGGGAACGCGTAGCGCGCGCCCCGTGAGCGGCCGAGCGAAGCTCGAATGGGTTGGCACACCCTCTCCCCCGCGTCGCGCATCTGCGAGGGCGCGGTGCTGCCCTTCACCGTCGCGGGCCGGCTGCTCGCGGTCGGTCGCACCGCGAGCGGCTACTTCGCCGTGGACGGCATCTGCCCGCACGCGGGCGGCAACCTCGGCGAGGGCCTGGTCGAGCGCGAGTGCGTGATCTGCCCGATCCACGGCTTCGCCTACGACGTGCGCACCGGCGCGGGTCTGGACGACGGCGCACCGCTGCGCGTCCATCGCGTCGAGCTCGACGGCGACACGCTGCGCATCGAGCTGCCGGATTGATTGCGGCCCCGCGCAGTCCGCACCACCCTGCGCGGACTCGGAGGCGCAGCGGATGAGCGATCTCTACTTCCACCAGCTCGCGGTCGGCGAGATGCAGAACTTCGCCTACTTGATCGGTTCGAAGTCGACGCGCGAGTGTCTGCTGGTGGATCCCGCCTGGGCGGTCGACGCGCTCGTCGACCGCGCCGAGCAAGACGGCATGCGCGTCGCCGGCGCGCTCGTCACGCACTACCACCAGGACCACGTGGGCGGCCGCATCTTCGGCATGGAGATCGAGGGCCTCGCGCGGCTGATGGTGCGCGCGCCCGTGCCCGTGCACGTGAACGCGCGCGAGGCCGACGGTTTGCGCAAGGTCACCGGCCTCTCGGAGGGCGACCTCGTGCGCCACGCCGGCGGAGACGCCCTCGCCCTGGGCGGCATCTCGGTTCGCCTGCTCCACACGCCGGGGCACACCCCCGGCTCGCAGTGCTTCCTGGTCGAGGAAGCGGGCGCCCCGGGCAAGCTCGTCAGCGGCGACACGCTCTTTCTCGGCAGCTGCGGGCGCGTCGACCTGCCCGGGAGCGATCCCGCGCAGATGTACGACAGCCTGCACAACCAGCTGAAGAAGCTGCCCGACGACACGCTGCTCTACCCGGGCCACTTCTACGCGTCGGAGCCCTACGGCCCGCTGGGCGAGCAGAAGCGCAGGAACCCCTACCTGCGCGCCGCGTCGCTCGACGACTTCTTGATGTTCATGGGCGCTTAGTCGCAGACCCATGACGATCCCTGGCGCGACCCCGCTCGACGTACTCCCCTGGCGCACGCTAGTCGCGTACGCGCTACCCGCCGTCGGCGTGAGCGCGGCCTCCACGCTGTTCGTCGTGTTGTACTTGAAGTTCGCGACCGATCGCCTCGGCGTTCCCGCGCTCGCGATGGGCGGGATCTTCCTCGCGGCGAAGGTCTGGAACGCCCTCGCGGATCCGCTGGTCGGCTCCTTCAGCGATCGCACGCGCGCGCGCATCGGGCGTCGCCGCGCATGGCTGCTCGGCTGTGCGCTGCCCTTCGCCGCGTTCACCTGGATGACTTGGTCGCCACCCTCGGCACTGCACGGACTCGCCCTCTCCGCGTGGGTGGCCGTGTCGGTGTTCGGCTTCTACACGGCGCTGACGGCCTTCGACGTTCCGCACGCCGCCTGGGGCGTCGAGCTCACGCACGACCCGCAGTCGCGCAATCGGGTGTTCGGGCTCAAGTACTTCGTGCGGGCGATCGGCCTCGCGCTGGCCTTCGCAATGGTCGGCGCCGTCGGGCATCCGGAGAACGGCCGCGCGTCCGCGAGCGTCTTCGCGGCGGCGGTCGGCGGCGGCACCGCGCTCGCCATCTTCGCGCTGTTGCCGCTGCTGCCCAGGGAGCGCGTCGACTATCAGGGGCGCGGCGGCGTCTCGATCGCGCGCGCGCTCGGCGACGTGTGGGGCAACCGCGAGGCGCGCCTCCTGATCACGGTGTTTTTCATCGAGGCGATCGGCGTCGGCGGACTCTCGGTGCTCGTGCCCTACGTGACCGAGTACGTGATGAAGACTCCGCACCTCACCACCGCGATGCTCGGCGTCTTCGTCGGCTCCACCCTCCTCGCCATCCCGGTGTGGGTGGTGCTCGCGCGTCGCATCGAGAAGCAGCGGCTCTGGCTGTTCGCGATGGTGCAGGCCGGGGTCGGCTTCGGAATGCTGCTCTTCCTCGGCGAAGGCGACTGGCTGCTGATGGTCGTCTCGGGCACACTCGCCGGCAGCGCCCAGGCTTGCGGCAACTCGATCGGCCAGTCGCTCAAGGCCGACGTGATCGACCTCGACGAGCTGCGCACCGGCGAGCGCAAGGAAGGCGCCTATTTCGCCGCCTGGAGCTTCGTCAACAAGCTCGGCAACGCGCTGCTCGCCAGCTCGGCGGGCTTCGCGCTGCACTTCGCGGGCTACGTGCCGAACCTCGCTGAGCAGACACCGCTCGTGCGCGGCACGATGGTCTTCCTGCTGGGCGGCATGCCCCTGCTCGGCTACGGCTTCGGCGCCCTGCTCTTCACGCGCTTCTCGCTGACGCGCGCGCGGCACGACGAGGTGCGGCAAGCGCTGGATGCGCGCGCGGCGTCGCGGGCGTAAGGTCCCGATTCCTTACGTCTTTCTCGACGCGCTGCGTTGAAGTTTTCGCCTCGTCCGGTACCGTGCGCGCCGCCTTTCGGCCCCCCACCGGTGCTTTCGCGCGTCGCCGCGCGCCCAGCCTCCTCGGGGTCCGAGCGAACCTCTGACGGAGAACGAGCACCATGAAGATCCTCGTTTGCTTGAAGCAGGTGCCGCATCAGGACGCGCGCCTCGACATCACGGTCGACGGCACCTGGATCAAGGAAGACGGCATCAAGTTCGAGATCAACAGCTACGACAGCTTCGCGCTCGAAGAGGCGCTGCGGCTGAAGGACGCGGGCACGGCGACCGAGGTGATCGTCGCCTCGATCGGTCCCGAGCGCGTGACCCAGGCGCTGCGCACCGCCCTCGGCATGGGCGCGGACCGCGCCGTGCACGTGAAGGACGCCGCGGTCGACGGCAGCGACGCACTCGGCGTGGCGCGCACGCTCGCCGCGGTCGCGAAGAGCGTCGGCTGCGACGCAGTCTTCCTCGGCCTGATGAGCGACGACTCGAACGCCTCGGCCGTGGGCCCGATGCTCGCCGAGCTGCTCGGCGCCCCGAGCGCGACCGGCGTCGTGAAGGAAGAGAAGACGGCGAGCGGCTTCCGCGTCGAGCGCGAGCTCGATGGCGGCGCGATCGAAGTCGTGGAGCTGAGCACGCCCTGCGTGCTGGCCGTGCAGACGGGCCTGAACCAGGTCCGCTACGCGTCGCTGAAGGGCATCATGGCCGCGAAGAAGAAGCCGATCGACGTGAAGACCGCGGCCGATCTCGGCCTCGTGGGCCAGGTCGGCGCCGCCGCCGCCAAGGTGAAGCTCCAGAAGATCTACGCGCCGCCCAAGGGCTCGGGTGCGCAGATTCTGAAGGGTTCCACGGACGAGGTCGTGACCGGGCTCGTCGGCAAGATCAAGGAGCTCGGTCTCCTCTAACCGAGGACGACCGGAGGAGCGATTCGATGAGCACGATACTCGTCGTGGGTGAGATCCAGAAGGGCGCGGTGCGCGAGGCCAGCTTCGAGCTGGTGGCGTTCGCCAAGAAGATCGGCGGCGATCTCCGCGGCCTCCTGATCGGCAGCGGCTGCGCTGCCGCCGCCGAGGACTTCGCGAAGAAGGGCGCCGGCACCGTCTACGTCGCCGACGACGCAGCGCTCGCGAACTACAACGTCGACGGCTGGACGCGCGCGATCAAGGCCGCGGTGAAGGCTTCGGGAGCGAGCACGGTGCTGATCTCCAACACGCCGTCGGGCTGGGACTGCGCTGGGCGCGTCGCTGCCGCGCTCGATGCGGGCTTCGTCTCGGACGCCTTCAACTACGCAGACGGCGCATTCGTGCGCCGCGTGTTCAACGGCAAGCTCGACGCGCGCGTCGTCTCGAGCGCGGCGCTCACGGTGGTGACCGTCCAGCCGGGCGCGTGCAAAGCCTTCGAGGGCGCGAGCGACGGCAAGACCGAGAAGCTCTCGGTCGAGCTCGCCGACCTCCAGGCGAAGTTCGTGGAGACGAAGGTGGCCGCGGCCAAGGGCCACGACCTCACCAAGGCCGAGATCATCGTCTCGGGTGGCCGCGGTGTGGGCGCGCCGGAGAAGTTCGCCGAGGTGATCAAGCCGCTCGCCGACGCACTCGGCGGTCAGATGGGCGCCTCGCGCCCCGTCGTCGACGCGGGCTGGCTGCCCCACGAGTATCAGGTCGGGTCCTCGGGCCAGATCGTCACGCCGAAGCTGTACGTCGCCTGCGGAATCAGCGGCGCGATCCAGCACCTCGTCGGCATGAAGGGCGCCAACTACATCATCGCCATCAACAAGGACCCCGACGCGCCGATCTTCGAGGTCGCGCAGCTCGGCGTGGTGGGCGATCTCTTCGAGATCGTGCCGAAACTCACCGCGGCCGTGAAGGCCGCGAAGGCTTAGCGCGCGACCGGCGATGCACGGGCGTCGCCACGTACCTGCGGAAACACGACGCGAACGGGGGCTTGCCCCCGTTTCGCATTCTCAGCGGAGACGCGAATGCCGGATACGTCCGATTTCCACAACGGGATGAAGCTCGAGATCGACGGCGATCCGTGGGTGATGACCTACTTCCAGCACGTGAAGCCCGGCAAGGGCGGCGCGTTCGTGCGCACGAAGATCAAGAACCTGCGCACGGGCAAGACGGTCGACCGCACCTACCGCGCCGGCGAGCGCGTCGTCGAGGCGGACGTGGAAGACCGGACCATGGAGTACCTCTACGCCGAGGCCGACGGCATCGTCTGCATGGACAAGCAGAGCTACGAGCAGATCACGATCCCGCTCAAGCAGGTGGGCGACGCGAAGAACTACCTGCAGGAGAACGCCGAGGTCTCGGTGATCCTCTTTAAGGGCCAGCCGATCAGCATCGAGATCCCGTCGTTCGTGGTGGCGAAGGTCGTGCAGACGGATCCCGGCGTGAAGGGCGACACCGCCTCGGGCGCGACGAAGCCCGCGAAGATCGAGACGGGCGCGACGGTGCTGGTGCCGTTGTTCATCAAGGAAGGCGAGAAGATTCGGGTGGACACGCGGACGGGCGGGTACGTGGAGCGGGTGACGTCGTAGCTTCCTGCGACGTCCGCGCCGAGCGGCGGGCCGGGCGCGGCTGCGCGCAATGGCTCGCTCGCCCCGCCTCTCGCCCCGCCTCTGTCTCGCTGAGCCGCGCTGCGCGGGCGCTCGCGCGGCCGGCGTCGCGGGGGCTCGCTGCGCTTGATTTGCGCTCCGCCGGCCCGCCGCTCCGCGCTCTCCGCGTCCGATCGCCGCAACCGAGCTAGGGAGGGAAGGCGCGCTCCGGGCGGCATCGAGCCGCCCGGAGCGCGTGCGTCGTCGATAGCCCAAGCGGGGTCGTGCTCCTGCACCGTGCGCGCTGGGCAGCGTTCTCGATCCGCTGGTATTCCTCCGCGCCTGCGGCTGGGGGCGCGATGCGGGGGGAGCAACTTTCGCGGCAGTGGAAGCTGATCCAACTGCTCGCGAAGGCGCGCTTCGGCGTCGGGCTGGAGCGGCTGGCCGAGGAGCTCGGCTGCAACCGCCGTACGGTGTACCGCGATCTCGACGCGCTCATGTTCGCCGGCTTCCCGATCACCAGCGAGCGCCGCGACGGTCGCGTGTTCTACCGGGTGATCGAGGGCTTCGAGCTCGGCGACGCGCCCTTCACGCCGGACGAGCTGCTGGCGCTCGGCTTCAGCGAGGACCTGCTGCGCAGCCTCGAGGGCACCGTGTTTCACGACTCGATCGAGTCGGCGCTCGCCAAGATCCGCGCGAGCCTCGGCCCGGAGCTGGCCGGATTCCTCGCCCGGCTGCGCGAGTCGTTCCGCGTGCTGCCCGGCCCGCACAAGCGCTACGCGGATCTCGCCGACGTGATCCGCACGCTGAACGAGGCCGTGCTCGCGCGCCGCACGGTGCGCATGCGCTACACGACGGCGCGCACCGGCGAGACCGCGGCGCGCGAGTTCGACCCCTACCGCGTCTGGTATCGCAGCGGCGGCCTCTACGCGATCGGCCACGACCATCGCTCCGGAGAGCTGCGCACCTTCGCCATCGATCGCATCGAGGCGCCGGAGCTGACGGCGGCGCGCTTCGCGATCCCCGCGGATTTCGACTTCGAGGCGCGCGCGTCCTCGGCCTTCGGCGTGGTGATCGAGCCGCCCGAGCGCGTGCGCATCCGCTTCGACGCGCGCCGCGCCCTCTACGTGCGCGAGCACGACTGGCATCCGTCGCAGCAGATCGTGCGCCTCGCGAACGGCGACATCGAGCTGACCATGGAGGTGGGCGCCGGCGACGAGCTGGCGAGCTGGGTGCTCTCCTTCGGCGCCGACGCCGAGGTGCAGGAGCCCGCCGCGCTGCGCGCGCAGGTGGCGGCCGCGCTGGCTCGCGCGGCGCGCCGCTACGCCGAGCCGCCGGCGCCACCCCCCGCGCCCGCGCGGGCAGGGGCAGGGGCGAGGAAGCCACGCGCGCCGCGCGCGCCGCGCTGAAACGCCGCGCGCCCTCCCCTCCCTCGGCGCACGCCGCGCGGCTTGACGTGGCTCCGTGGCGGGCGATCGCTACGCGGCCACCAGCGCCTCGAAGGGCGCGATCGCGATGCTGTCGCGCGCCGTCGCGCTGGAGCGCCGGTCGCCGACGGTGGCTACTCCGCGCTCTGAGGCGCCGGCTACTTCCGCCGCCAGCGATCCTCGGCCTCCAGCACCGAGCGCGCGCCCTCGCCTTGCAGCCACGCCTTCGCCGCGGCGTCGCCGCGCAGGTAGGCGTCCCAAAACGCGGTGCTGAGCGCGAGGATCGCGCGGTGATGGTTCGGGTTGCGCGGCTTCCGGTCGCCGGGCAGCGGGCGGTCCGTGAACGCCGAGTGCTCGGCGCCGTTCAGCACGAGCTCGTACTTGTCGCCTGGGCGCAGCGCCGGGAACACGGCGAGCCGCGTGGCCACCGTCTGCCCGCCGATCGCCGCCGTGTCGTGCGTGCCGGTCATGAGCAGCCAGGGGATCCCCACCGCCCCGAAGGCGTCCTCCGCCGAGCCGCGGCGCGGCTTGCTCGGGCTCATCGGCAGCGCCGCCGTGATGCGCGAGTCGCGGAAGCGGTCGCCCACGAGCGGCGCGCGCTGCCCGCTCACGGCCTGCGTGGTGACGGCGCCGAACGAGTGGCCCGACATGCCGACGTGCGCGAGGTCGAGCTTGCCCGCGAGCTCGTTCCCGCTGCCCGCCGCGTTCCAGACCTCGAGCGCGTCGAGCGTCGCCTTCACGTCGCCCACGCGCAGCCGAAAATTCTGGAGGCTCGCCGCGTCGCGCATGGCGGCCATGCGCTCCTCGCGCGGCACGCCCTGCCACACCGACGTGTCGCTGCCCGGGTGCTGAAGGAAGACGGCGGCGAAGCCGCGCGCCGCCCAGTGCTCGCCGCAATAGGCGTTGCCCTCGCGCGACCCGCCGAGTCCGTGGCTGAAGAGCACGACCGGCGCCGGCGCGCTGAGCTGCGCCGGCAGGTAGAGGCGCAGCGGGATCTCGCGGGATCCGTCGCGGACCGCGGTGTCGACGACGCGCGGAGCGCCGCCGGCGGGCAAAGCGAGCGGGTCGTAGGCGACGGGCGCGGGCGCGGCGCTCGCGCTGCCGAGCGCGGCGACGAGCGCCAGCGCCGAGAACGCGGCTCGAGAGCCGAGCTGCCGGTGTCCAGTCGTCATCCAGGCCTCCTTCTCCGAAGCGCGAGCGCGCGGATTTCTACCCCGCGGCGGGCGGCCGGTTGCGCTGCGCGCGCGAGTCGCAGCGCGGCTGCCGGCGCGCTGCGCGCGTCATGGTCGCCGCGCGGCGGCCACATGCGCTCGCTTCGGCGCGCGCGGCGGCGCTCGCGGAGCTGCCGCGAGGCGACGCCGCTTCCGCAGGCCACCTCGAGCACACGCGGCGCCACGGGCGGCGCGAGGCGCGCGGCTAGGTCCCGCGCGTACCGCTCGAACAGCACCCGGCCGCGGTAGCGGTCGTAGATCTCCGAGATCGAGTTCGTGAACGCAGCCGCCGCTGTCGCCATCGCTCGCCCCCGTCGCGCGCCCGGGGCGAGCGTGGCGCGGCGCGCGGCCCGCGTCGACGGCGACGTCGCTCACGCGACCAGCGGCAGGCTCCCCGTCGGCGGACCACCGCGTTGGTCGACCATCATGCCCACGCGGCGCCAACCGGCCTCGGTGCGCTCGGTGAGCAGGCCCAGGCGCTGGAGGTTCGGCACCACCGTGTGCATGAAGATCGGGCTGTTCAGATCGGCGAAGTTCGGCATCGACGTGATGAGCTGCATGAACGGCAGCGCGTCGATCCCGTACTTGGGCCCGAGCACCTTCAGCATGTCGAGCTGCTGGTTGGCGTTCAGCGTCTCGAGGATCGAGAACGCCCAGTCCTCCATCTCGTGGCGCTCGGCCTCCGTCGCCTCCTTCACCACGCGGCGCATGGTGAGCACGCCGAAGGCGGCATGGCGCGCTTCGTCCTGCTCGATGCGCTTGATCATCTCGGTGACGAACGCGTTGCGGCTCATCGTGCGCATCAGGTCCATGATGCCGACCGCGGTGCCCTCGAACAGCGTCTGCATGCCGAGCGTCTTCTTCTGCACTCCCCTCGCCTCGAGCAGCTCGTCGAGCAGGTACTTGAGCGTCGCGCCGACCGGGTAGATCCCGTTCATCTTGCGCGTCAGGAACTTCGACAGCACCTCGACGTGGCGCGCCTCGTCGATCACCTGCGAGGCCGCGTACCACTTCTGGTCCATCTTGTCGCAGAGGTTGGTGAGCTGGCCGCAGAGCTGGAGCGCGGCCTGCTCGCCGTGCAGTAGCTGCGAGAGCAGGTAGTTGAGCTCGTCGAACGCGGCGCGCTTCTGCGTGGCCTCGTCCTTGCCCATCAGCTTCAGCGCCTGCGCGAGCAGCGAGCCCTCGGGCGCGAGCACCCAGTCGTCGGGCGTCACCGGAATCGACCAGTCGAGATCGGTCTCCGCGTTCCACTGCGCCGCCTTGCCCTTCTCGTAGAGGTTGCGCAGCTCGGCGACCTCGCTGCCGTACTCCCAGGTCCAGTTCACGGTGAGCGCCACTTCGTCGTTCACCTTCGCGCGCAGGCGCTCGGCCTCGGCGTCCGCCACGTCGACGACCTCGAACTGCCCCAACTGCTTGCGGTGCTCCGGCAGGAACTTCTTCACGACTCTTCTCCTTCGGAATGCGGGCGCATCCAACCGTGCTCGATCAGACCCAGCACCTCGCGCTTGCGGCGCGCGACGGCGTCGGCGCTGAAGATCTCGCCCGCGAGCTTCTCGCCGAACTCGCCGGAAGCGAACGGGTAGACGGTCGCGCCGATCAGCGTCTGGATCGCGTCGGGTACCGAGAGCGGGCGCAGCGCACCCGAGGCGATGCCGTCGTCGATCGCCTGCGCGATGCGCGCGATCAGCGCGTCGAGGCGAGCCTCCGAGGCCGTCAGCTCCGGCGCCTCGCTGGGCGAGAGGTCGTCATCCTCGAAGACGGTGCGGAGCAAGAGCCGCGCCGCGGGCGGATCCTCGGCGAGCGTGTCGATCAGCGCGACGACGGCGGCCGAGAGCTGCGCGCGCGCGTCGCGGCCGGCCGCGAGGGCATGGCGCATGCGCAGGTCGATGCGCTCGATCACGCGGTCGAGCACGGCGCCGTAGAGGGCGGCCTTGCTCGGGAAGTGGTGGAAGAGCGAGGACTTCCCTAGCCCCGCCGCGTCGGCCACCTCACGCAGACCCACCCCCGCGTAGCCGCGCTGGGCGAAGCGCGCCTCGGCGACGTCCAGGATCTTCTCGCGCGAGGTGGGGAGCACTCGGGGGGTCCTCTCGGGTGTCCGAACGCCTCGACCAATCGGTCGAAGGCGCGCGGTACCTTAGGCGACCGGTCGGTCGGACGGCAAGAAAAATGCCGCGGCTCTCAGCCTGACTCCGGGTCGCGGGGGCCGCCGCTGCCGAACTGCGGTCGGTCCGTACGGGCGCCGCGGCGCGCCTAGGGCGCCACCACCTCGACCTCGCCGTAAGCGGAGAGCGGCTCGCGCAGGTCCGCGGCGGGCCCGACGACGACGATCGTCGCCCGCTCCGGATGGACCAGGGCGCTCGCCGCGTCGGCGATCTGCTCCGCCGTGATCGCGCGCATGCGCGAGCGGTAGGTGTCGAGCGTGTCGGGCGGGAGGCCGTACACCTCGAGGTCGACGAGCGCGCGGATCACGGCGGCGGTCGTCTCGAGCGAGAGTGGGAAGCTGCCGGTGCGCAGGCTGCGCGCGTGCTCGAGCTCCTCGCCGCGCGGCGGATCGCTGCGCACGCGCGCGAGCTCCTCGAAGGTGCTCGCCAGGAGCTGGCCCACCTTCGGGACGCGCGTCGCGGCCGAGATCACGAACGGCCCCGGCGCGCGGTGCTGCACGAACTGCGCGTGGATGCCGTAGGTGAGTCCCTCCGTGGCACGGATGCGCGCCATCAGGCGCGCGGAGAAGCCGCCGGCGCCGAAGGCGGTGTTCAGCAGCTGCGCCTCCAGGCGGCGCACGTCGTCGCGAGCGATGCCCTCGTGCCCGAGCGCGACCTGCGCCTGCCCGAGCTCGGGGCGATCCACGACCACCACGCGCCGCGCGGTCGGCGCAGGCGGCGGCGCGGGCAGCGGCGCGACGGTGCCTCCGTCCAGGTCGCCGAAGTCGCGCTGCGCGCGGGCGACGAACGCGCCGGGATCGACGTCGCCGGCCGCCCACAGGATCGCGCCCGCCGGCGTGACGACGCGCGCGTGGAAGGCGCGCGCCGCGGCGGGGCCGAAGCGCGCGACCGTGGCGTCGACGCCCGCCGAGGGCGAGCCGAACCGGTGCCCGTCGTAGAGCGCGCGCATCAGGTGCTGGGCGGCGAGGGTCGCGGGGTCGTCCTTTGCCTGTGCGAGGGCGGCGCGCTGCTCGGCGACGACGCGCTTCGCGTCCTCCGCGCCGAAGCGCGGCCGCCGCACGACGTCGGCGAGCACGCCGAGCAGCGCGTCGGAGTCGCGCGAGAGGCCCGACACGCTCGCGCGCAGCGTGTCCCAGTCCGCAGCCACCTCGAGCTCGGCACCGAGATCGTCGACCGCCGCGGCCAGCGCGAGCGCGTCGCGTGCGCCGGCGCCGCGCTCCATCAGCGCCGCCGTGAAAGCCGCGATGCCCAGCTCGTCGGGAGCCTCGATCGCGACACCGCGCAGCGCGACGAAGCCCGCCGACAGGCGCGGCAGCCGGTGGTCCTGCAGCACGACCACGCGCAGCCCGTTCGAGAGCGTGGCGCGGTGCAGGCGTGCGGGGTCGACGATCGGCCGCTCGATCGCGGCGGCGGGCGGCTGCTCCCACGCGAAGGGCTCGCGCACGGCAGCGTCCGGCTTCGCGGGGGACGTGCTCGCGCAGGCCGCGGCGAGCGCCAGGGCAGCGACGGCGAACGCGACGCAGCGGGGCGTCACGGCTGCCCCTGCGCCGCTTGCGGCGGGAAGACCTGCACGACGTTGCGCTTGCTCGGTGCAAGGTACTCGCGCACGACGCGCTGCACGTCTTCGGAGCTCACGCGCTGGATCGCCGCCAGCTTCTCGTCGAGCGATTCGATGCGCCCGTAGGCGACGTAGTCCTGCGCGATGCGCGAGGCGAGCGCGTGCGCGGTGCCCTGCCCGCCGATCCACGCCACCTCGAGGGCGCGCTTCGCCCGCGCCAGCTCCTCGGGCTTCGGCGGCTGCTGGGCCAGGCGCGCGATCTCCGCGAACAGCGCGCGCTCAGCGCGCGCGACGTCGACGCCCGGCCGGAGCGTCGCGCCGGCGACGAACACGCCCGCGCGATGCATCTCCCAGTAGAAGGCCTGGGGAGCGAGCGCGAGCGGCGCGTCGAACACGAGCGCGCGATAGAGGCGGCTGGTGCGCCCGTTGGCCAGCACGCCCGCCGCCACGTCCAGCGCGTCGGCGTCGGCGTGGCCCGTGGGAGGCGCCTGGAACCCGGCGAGCACGATCGGCGCCTGCACCGGGAAGTGCTCCACCGCGCGGCGCTCGCCGTCCTGCGGCGGCTCCTCCTGCGGATTGCGCGGAATCGACGCCGCGCTGCGCAGCGCCCCGAAGTGCTTCTCGACCAGCGCGAGCGCCTCGCCGGCGTCGAAGGCGCCCGCGATCGCGATCACGAGGTTGTTCGCGGCGTAGTAGGTCTCCCAGAACGCCTGGCAGTCGGCGGCGCTCACCTTCTCGAGGTCGCTCTGCCAGCCCACCGTCGGAATGCGATACGGGTGGGCCTGATAGGTCAGCGCCATCAGCGATTCGAACGCCATGCCCTCGGGATCGTTCTCCGAACGAAGGCGCCGCTCCTCGATCACCACCTGCCGCTCCGCGGCGAGCGCCTCCTCCGTCACCTGAAGGTTCGCGAAGCGCTCGCCCTCGAGCGCGATCATCAGGGGCAGATGCTCGGGCGCGACGTCCTCGAAGTAGACGGTGACGTCGCGCGACGTGTAGGCGTTGATGCGCCCGCCGCGCTCCTCCACGAGGCGCGTGAACGCCTCGGCCCCGAGCGGCGCCAGGTTCTTCGAGCTGAGGAAATTCATGTGCTCGAACAGGTGCGCGATGCCAGTGAAGCGCGACTCGTCGCCGGAGCCCACCTTCACCCAGATCTGCAGCGAGACCGCGGTCGAGGCCGGGTCTTCGAGCGTGAGCACGGTGAGACCGTTCGCGAGCGTCGAGACGCGCGTGCGCAGCGCAGGGTCGTCGATGGCGTGTGCGCTCGGCGCTGGGGACGCCGCCGGCGCGGCGCTCGCGACGGCGAGACAGGCGAGAGCGAGCACACGGCGAGCGATGGAGCGCACGCGATTCCCCCGGCGCGAACGATGGCGGCGCACCTTATCCGCCGCGTATGGTGCGAGCAACGAAGCGCGCCGCACGCCGCGCGGGAGCCGCTCATGCCGCTGCGCACCGACCGCGAGCTGAGAGAGCTGCTGGGGCGCACGCGCACGATCGCCGTGCTCGGCATCAAGGCCGGGCGAGACGACGATGCGTTCCGCGTCCCCCATTACATGCAGCGGCACGGCTTCGCGATCCGCCCCGTCTCGCCGAAGCTCGCGGAGGTACTGGGCGAGCGCGCCGTGGGGAGCGTGGGCGAGCTCGCCGAGCCCGTCGACCTGGTGAACGTGTTCCGCGCGCCCGCCCACATCCCCGCGCACGTGGACGAGATCCTCGCGATGAAGCACAAGCCCAAGGCGGTGTGGCTCCAGCTCGGCATCGCGCACCCCGCCACCGCAAAGCTCGAGGCGGCCGGCATCGCGGTGGTGGAGGACCGCTGCCTGATGGTCGAGCACGCGCGCCTGTTCCGCGCGACGCCCGACCACTGATGGGCGCGGCGCCCGCCGTGCTGGCCGTGCGCGTGCACTTCGACTTCGCGTCGAGCCTCTGTTACGTCGCGCACCGCGTGATGCAGCGCATGGGCGGGACGCTGGCGGAGCTCGGCATCGCCCTCGCGTGGACGCCCGTCGACCTCGGCCGCCTGCTCGGCTCGTATCGGGCGGGCGCGGAGGTGCCCGCGCCGCGCCGCGAGAACGCGCAGCGCGTCGCCGCCGAGCTCGGCGTCGAGCTGCGCGTCCCGCGCGTCTGGCCCGACTCGAGCGGCGTGAACGCCGCCGCCTGCGCCGCCGAGCGCGCAGGCCGCGGCGCCACCTGGCGCGAGCGGGTGTTCACCGCGCTGTTCGAAGAGAGCCGCCTCGCGCCGAGCGACGACGAGGTGCTCGCTCTCGCGCGCGAGATCGCGCTGCCGCTCGCCGAGCGCGACCTCGCACGCGGCCGCCGCGAGCTCGAGGTGAAGACCGAGCTGGCGCTCGCGGAGCAGGTGACCGGCGTTCCCACCTTCATGCTGGGCACGTGGCCGTTCGGCGGCATCCAGAGCGAGGACACCATGAAGCGCGTATTGGAACGCTTCGCGCAGCGCACGCGCGCAGGGGTCCTGGCGTGAGCCGGGAGCGAGATCGCACCGTCTACTCGACGGGCAAGGGGCGCATCGCGCACGAGCCCGAGCGGCCGCGCGCGCCGCGCGGCGACGGGATCGTGCGCGTGCGGCGAGAGTCCCAAGGCCGCGGCGGCAAGACGGTCACGACGATCGCCGGCGTCGGCGTCGCCGAGGACGCGCTCCGCGAGCTCGCGGGCGAGCTGAAGCGGCTGTGCGGGACGGGAGGGACGGTCAAGGACTGGGTGATCGAGATCCAGGGCGACCATCGGGAGAAGATCGTGTCGGAGCTGCAGCGGCGCGGGTTTGCGGTGAAGCTGGCGGGGGGTTGAGCGCGGAGGCGCAGGGGCGAGCGGGCCGGCCGGTTGCGACTCCGGGCCCTCACTGTGAGGTTCGCCGCATCGGGTGGAGGAGAGCGCGCGGCGTTCGGGCGTGCTTTGCGCTCACAGCGAGGAGGCGATGCGCGCAGGCGCGCGTCGAGCTCGGCGGTGTCGGGCCCTGCGCTGCAATCCGCCCGGCTCGCCCGCCCCTGCGCCGGCGCTGCGCGGTGGAACCCGGTCGCGGATCTCGGCGGAGAAAGAGGAAAGAAGAGGAAGAAGCGGGAGGAGCGAGGTCGTGAGCGAGAGGCACCGAATCGAGAGCGCCTGGGGGCGCTCTCGATTCAGCGGGGCGCGGAGGTTGGCTGCTGCGCGGAGAGGTACGCGGAGGGGTGCGGGGTGAGGGGTTCGCTCAGTCGTCGTTCGGCAGGTGGCGGCGGATCATCCAGCGCACGGCGAGGAGGTCAGCGAGGACGACGAAGAGGCGGTTCGAGATGCCGTACTTCGAGCGACCCGTGCGACGGGGGCGGTGGCTGACGGGCAGCTCGGCGAGGCGCGCACCTTCGAGCCGTAACAACGTGGGCAGAAAGCGGTGCATTCCGCGCTGGAGCTTGACGCGGCGCAGGTGGCTGGCGCGCATCACGCGCAGCGAGCAGCCGACGTCGGTGACCCGTTCGCCGGTGGCCCAGTTGCGCACGGCGTTCGCGACGCGCGACGAGAGCCTGCGGTGCCACGCGTCGCAGCGGTTCGTGCGGATCCCGTTCACCACGTCGGCGCCATCCAGCGCGGCGAGCAGGCGCGGCAGGTCGGCGGGGTCGTTCTGCCCGTCGCCATCGAGCGTCGCGATCACCTCGCCGCGCGCGGCACGGAACCCGGCGGCGAGCGCCGCGGTCTGGCCGCGATTCGCGGGGAACGAGAGCACGCGCACGCGCGAGTCCTCCGCCGCGAGCTTCGCGAGCACCTCGCCGGTGCCGTCCCGGCTGCCGTCGTCCACGTAGAGCAGCTCGACGCCGCCCGCGACGCCGGCGAGCGCGGCGACCAGCTCGGCGTGAAGGTCCGCGGCGGCGTCCCGCTCGTCGAAGAACGGGACAACGACGGACAGAAAGGGCGCCGCGTTCACGCGCGCCTCGCGCGGGGCCGCATGCGCACGCCGCTGCCCGCCGCGCGCGGCGCCCGCCGCGGGCCGCGCGCGCCGGTCATGCCTTCAGCAGCTCCGGGTTGCGCGCGGCCACCATGCGGCGAAGACCGTCGCGCCACGCCACGCGCGAGGGGCCCGCGCTCGCCTCGAGCTTGCGCACGTCGAGGGGCAGCGGCGCCAGCGCCTTCTCGGTTCGGTCGAACTTCGGCGCGAGGCCCGTGAGCCGGCCGAGCTCCTCACACCACGCCTCGATCGAGGTGTCCTCGCTGCCGGCCCAGTTCACGATCGTCGCCGGCACGCTGGCCATCGCGATCAGCGCGTCGAGGCTGCGCGCGGAGTCGTCCTCGTGGAAGAGCGGGAAGCGGTTCGGGCCGCTCGGGTGGACCGGGATGGGCACGCCCGCCTTCATCATCATCAGGTGGTACCAGGGCCAGCCGCCGTTATCACCGTAGGGCACGCCGAGGCGCGCGATGGTGGTGGGCGTGCTCCACTGCCGCGCACAGAACCGCACGACGGATTCCGCGGCGATCTTGCACAGGCTGTAGGTCGGCATCATCGCGCGGTGGTGGTCGCCGAGGGGGTCGCCCTCGCGAACGGGCTCTCCGTTCTTCCACTGGTAGACGGCGGCGGACGAGCAGTGGACGAAGGCGCGCTTCGGCCGGCAGTGGGCGAACAAGAGACCTGCTCCCTCGGCGTTCATCGCGAGGTCGCCGTCGAAGTCGGGCGTGTTGCTGCGCACGACGGCGAGGTTCAGCACCAAGTCCACGTCGCTCGGAATGCCCGAGAGATCCCCGCTCGCGAGGTCTGCGCGGGCCGGCGTCGCGCCGAGCGCCTCGATCTTGGCGGCGTCCCCGGGCTTCGCGAAACGCCCGACGGCGTACACCGTGTTCTCGCGCGCCAGTGAGCGGGTGAGCGGGAGTCCGACCTGCCCGGTGGCGCCGGTGATCACGATGCGTGCGTTGCTCGGCATGCGCGCCCCCTCGATCCGAGCCGCGCACTGTAGGCGCCCCGGCGCCGCCGACGAGACGGGTCGGCGCGGGCATGCCGCGAGCGCGCCTGCGCCGCAATTTCGCGCCCCGCGCGAGGCGGGTGCGCTTTACCCTGCACGCATGCTCGCGCCCTCGCCTCCGGTATCGCCCTGGCTGCGGGCGCTGCTCGTCGCCGCGGCGGCGGTGCTCTTCTTCACGCGCCTCGGTGGGCTCGATGCCTCGGCGCCCGACGAGCCCCGCTATCTGCAGGTCTCGGAGGAGGTGCGAGCGCTCGAGCGCGGGCCGCGCGGGCTCGTGCTGCTGCGCCTGAACGACGAGCCCTACACCCAGAAGCCGCCGCTCTACTACTGGCTCGCGGCGGCGGCCGGCGCGGCCCAGGGGCGCGTCACCGAGCTCGCCGGGCGCTTGCCCTCGGCGGCCGCGGGGGTGCTGCTCGTTTGGCTCACCGCCTCCCTCGGCGCGCGCATGCTGGGCGGGCGCGCGGGCTTCGTCGGAGCCGCGCTGCTGCTCACCACCTACGAGTTCGCGCGCCTCGCGCGGCGCGCGCAGCTCGACCCGCTGCTCGCGCTGCTCGAGACGCTCGCGCTCTGGGCGTTCTGGCGTCTCGACCGCGGCATGGGACGGCGCCGGGTCAATGCCGCGCTCTTCCACGGCGCGCTCGGCCTCTCCGTCCTCACGAAGGGCCCCGTCGGCCTCCTGGTGCCGGCCCTGGTCGTTGCCGCCTACCTCGCCTTTGAGGGGCGGCTGCGCGAGATCGGCCGCGCGTTCCCTTGGTGGGGTCCGCTCCTCTCGATCGCGCCCGCGCTGGCCTGGTTCGCCGCCGCCACCGCGCTAGCACCAACGGGCTTCGCCGCCGAGGCGTTCACCGAGAACCTGTTCGGCCGCATCGGCGCCGGTGCGCCGCACGCGAACCCGCCGTACTACTACCTCTATCAGCTGCCCCTCGACTTCCTGCCCTGGACGCTCTTGTTTCCCGCCGCCGCGATCGGCGCCACGCGCACGCTGCGCAACGCCGACGCGACTCCCGAGTCGAAGCGCGCGCTGCGCTTCCTGCTGGCCTGGCTCGGCGCCACGTTCGTGTTCTTCTCGCTCGCCGGCGGCAAGCGCGGGCTCTACATGCTGCCCGCGTTTCCCGCCCTCGCCCTGCTGTGTGCGAGTGGACTCGAGCGCTGGCTCGCCGGGCGCGCGCGCGCGCCGAAGCGCCTCGCGTTCTTCGCGCTCGCGATCGGACTGCTGTTCGCCCTGCTCGGCGCGCTGGCGCTCCAGCTCGCCAGCGGCGCGCCGATCCCCGGCCTCTTCGAGAACCGCTGGCTGGGCCGCTGGATCGGCCCCGGCGACCTCGCGGACTTGGACATGGCCCTGTTGCGCTCGTTTGGGCTCACGCTGTTCGCGGCGATCGTCGCCGCCGTGGTCGCCTGGGTGGCGCTGGTGCGCGCGCGCTCGTCGGCGCTGCGCTTCGTGTTCGTGCCGATCGGGCTCGCGTACGCGGCGCTGTTCGCCGCCTTCGCGCAGCTCTTCCCGGCGATCGACCCGCTGCGCAGCGTGCGCCCGATCGCGGAGGCCGCCGCAGCGCGCACGCCGGCCGGCCAGCCGATCGGCCTGTACGACGAGCACAACCTGGTGGGAGGGCTGGCCTACTACGCTTCCGCGCAGCACCCGATCCGCGAGCTCGCGACGCCCGCGGAGGTCGAGGCGTTCTTCCGCGGCGGGGGGCGCGTGGTGGTCGCGCGCGAGCGCAAGCTCGCCGGCGAGCAGCTCGGGGAGATCGTCGAGCGCTTCCGCAGCGGCGACCGCCAGGTCGTGCTGATCGCGCCTTTCGGTGGCCGATGATCCGATCCCCACCGCGCCGGAGGTCGATCGCGAAATCCACTAGTTGGGCGCGCGCGGGGTCGCCTATAGTGCGCGCGCCTTCCGAGCCGCGAGAGCGCTGAAACGTCCGCTGCACGCCGGTCTCTCTGCGAGAGCTGCGCGTGGAATCCGAAAGGAACCGCCGATGGGGAAGACGGCCGAGCTCCACTACGACGGGAAGAAGATCGCGCTGCCGATCGTCGAGGGCACCGAGGGCGAGCGCGCGCTCGACGTGCAGAAGCTGCGCGACAGCACCGGCCTAATTACTCTCGACCCGGGCTACGGCAACACCGGGGCGTGCGAGAGCGCGATCACCTTCATCAACGGCGAGGAGGGGATCCTCCACTACCGCGGCTACCCGATCGAGGAGATTGCGGAGAAGTGCTCGTTCCTCGAGGTCGCGCTGCTGCTGATGAACGGCGAGCTGCCGACCAAGCAGCAGCTCGAGGACTTCACGCACTCGATCCGTTACCACACCATGCTCCACGAGGATTTCCGGCTCTTCTACCGCTCGCTGCCGAAGGACGCGCACCCGATGGCGGCGTGCTCGGCGGGCGTCGCCGCGCTCTCGACCTTCTACCCGGACTCGCTCGACCCGCGCTCGCCGCGCCAGGTGGAGGTCTCGATCCACCGCCTGATCGCGAAGCTGCCGACGATCGCCGCCTACGCGCTGAAGCAGTCGATCGGCCAGCCGTTCATGTACCCGAACAACCAGCTCTCCTACGTCGGGAACTTCCTGCACCTGATGTTCGCGACGCCGTGCGAGCCGTATCACGTCGACCCAGTCGTCGAGGAGGCGCTCGACCTGCTCTTCATCCTGCACGCGGATCACGAGCAGAACTGCTCGACCAGCACCGTGCGGTTGGTGGGCTCCTCGCACACGAACCTGTTCTCGTCGATCTCGGCCGGCATCAACGCGCTCTGGGGGCCGCGGCACGGCGGCGCCAACCAGGAAGTGATCGAGATGCTCCAGAAGATCGAGGGCGAGGGCCTCTCGGCGAAGCAGTTCGTGGAGCGCGCCAAGAGCCGCGACGACACCTCGCGCCTGATGGGCTTCGGCCATCGCGTCTACAAGAACTTCGACCCGCGCGCGAAGGTGATCAAGAAGGCCTGCTTCGCGGTGCTCGACCGGCTCGGCGTGCAGAGCAAGCTGCTCGAGATCGCCGTCGAGCTGGAGGAGCTGGCGCTCAAGGAAGACTACTTCATCGAGCGCCGGCTCTACCCGAACGTCGACTTCTACTCGGGCGTCATCTACACGGCGATTGGCGTGCCGGAGAAACTGTTCACCGCGCTGTTCGCCATCGGCCGCCTGCCCGGCTGGATCGCGCAGTGGCAGGAGATGCACGAGCAGAAGCACAAGATCGGCCGGCCGCGCCAGATCTATCAGGGGCCGACCAAGCGCGCGGTCGTGCCGATCGACAAGCGCGGCTGAGCCGCAAGGCCGCGCCGAGCGGGGCCGCGCAGCGAGGCGAAGTCTTCGACGCCGTGCGGAGTCGAACATCGGCTCCCGAGTTCCGCTGCGCCCGGAGCGTCGGGCCGCTCGCAGCCGAGCGCGCCGGCTTCGGCACTGTCGCGAGAAGGCGCAGCGCGCGTCACCTTGCGCGGGTGGCCGAACCGAGCTGTTACACGACGGCGCGCTGGACCGGCTCGCGCGTAGCGCTCGGGCGGCGCGCCGCCGAGCGGCTCGCGCGCGACGCCGCCGCGCTCGGCCTCGGCCGCGTCGACGCGGAGCTCGCGCAGGCGGAGATGCAGCGCGTCGCGGCCGCGCGCTTCGGCACGTCGCCGGGCATCGTGCGCCTCGAGGCGCGACGCGACGCGAACGGCGCGCTGGCGCTGCTGGGCGGCGCGCGCGCGCTCGGCCCCGAACCGCCCACCTGGCGCGCGATCTCGGCGGCGCACGACGGCCCTCACCCGCGTGCCCCGGGCGCGAAGCTCGCGCGCCCGGACGTGGAGGCGGCGCGCGCGGCCGCCCTCTCCGCCCGCGCGGACGAGGCGCTGATGTTCGACGCGAATGGACGACTCGTGGAGGGCGCACGCGCGAACGTGGTCGTGGTGCGCGAGGGCGGAGTGCTGCTCGTCCCGGCGGCCTCGCTCGGCGGCGTGCGCGGACTCGCGCTCGCCGTGCTGCGGGAGATGCTGCCGGAGATCGGCGACGCGGAGCTCGGACGCGACGACCTCGCGCGCGCCCTCGAAGTGATCGCCGTGAACTCGGTGCGCGGCGCGCGGCCGATCGTCGAGCTCGACCGCGCGCAGCTGGGCAGGGCCACCACACCCGGGCCGGTGTGCGCGCGGCTCGCGGCGATCCTGCGCGCCGCGGCCTGAAGCGCCGCCCGTGCGGCCCGTCGGAGTCGGACCCGACGGGCCGATTCGCAGGCTTCACTGGGCTAGCTTGCGCGCCGCGATTCTCCCTCGGAGGCATACATGGACCTGCACGGAAGCGCCGCGATCGTGACCGGCGGCGGCTCGGGGCTCGGCGAGGCGACGGCGCGCGAGATCGTCGCGCGCGGCGGGCGCGTCACGATCCTCGACCTCGGGCGCAGCAAGGCTGCGGACGTGGCGAAGTCGCTCGGCGAGGCGGCGCAGTTCTGCGAGGCCGACGTGGCGAACGAGCAGCAGGTTCAGGCCGCCGTCGACGCCACCGTTCGCGCGTTCGGCCTCGTGAACGTCGTCGTGAACTGCGCGGGCATCGGCACCGCCGGCAAGACCGTCGACAAGGAGGGCAAGCCCTTCGACCTCGGCCTGTTCCGCAAGACGATCGAGGTCAACTTGATCGGCACGTTCAACGTGATTCGCCTCGCCGCCGCGAAGATGCAGGGCAACACGCCGAATGCGGGCGGCGAGCGCGGCGTGGTGATCAACACGGCCTCGGTGGCCGCCTTCGAGGGGCAGATCGGGCAGTGCGCCTACTCGGCCTCCAAGGGCGGCGTGGTCGGTATGACGCTGCCGATCGCGCGCGACTTCGCGCAGGTGGGCATCCGCGTCTGCACGATCGCGCCGGGCCTGTTCCTCACGCCGATGCTGATGGGCCTGCCCGAGCCGGCACGCGTCTCGCTCGGAAAGCAGGTGCCGTTCCCGTCGCGGCTCGGCGACCCGAGCGAGTACGCGATGCTCGCCTGCCACATCGTCGAGAACCCGATGCTGAACGGCGAGGTGATCCGCCTCGACGGCGCGATCCGCATGCAGCCGCGTTGATGGCCAACTCGCCCCGCCTCGTTCGCCTTCGGCTCGCGGCGCGCGCCGCTTCGCGGCGCTTGCTGCCGCTCGATCGCGAGATCGCTCAGGAGAATTCCCTGTGAGCTCGAGCCTCGGCCGCATGGCCCTCACGATCCCGGCTCCCTTCCTCGACGCGCGCGGCTGCGTCGAGCTCGCGCAGCGCGCCGAGCGGGAGTGGGGCTATCCGGCGATCTGGATGGCGGAGACCGCGGGGCCGGACTCGTTCTCGCTGGCCGGCGCGATGGCCGTCTCCACCCGCACGATCGAGATCGGCACCGCGATCGTCGCGGTCTACAACCGCACGCCCGCGGTGCTCGCGATGAGCGCGGCGACCCTCGCGCAGCTCTCGAACGACCGCTTCGTGCTCGGCCTCGGCTCCTCGTCCCACGCGATCATGCGCGACTGGAACGGCTGCGACTTCCGCGAGCCGCTCGGGCACGTGCGCGAGTCGGTCGCCGTGATCCGCCAGGCGTTGACCGCGGACAAGACCGACTTCGCCGGCAAGTACTTCCACTCCCACGGGCTGCGGCTGGGCGCCAAGCCGAAGAAGCCGCTGCGCATCTATCTGGCCGCCCTGCGCGAGAAGATGTGCGAGCTGGCGGGCGAGATCGGCGAGGGACTGATCATCAACTTCCAGCCGGCCTCGGCGATGCCGCAGATCCTCGCCGCCTACCGGCGCGGCGCGGCGCGGGCCGGACGCGACGGAGCGAAGGACGAGGTGGTGTGCCGCTTCCAAGTGTGCGTCACGGACGACCGCGCGCGCGCGCGCGGCCTCGTGCGCATGGCCTTCGGCGGATACCTCTCCGCGCCCGTCTACAACGCCTTCCTCGCCTGGTGCGGCTTCGAGGCGGAGGCGAAGGCGATCGCCGAGGGCTTCGCCAAAAAAGACCGCTCGGCGGTGGCGGCCGCCATCACCGACGAGATCGTCGACCGCATCGCCATCATCGGCACGCCCGACGAGTGCCGCGAGCAGATCGCCGGCTTCGTCGCGGCCGGCGTCACGACGCCGGTGATCGCGCCGCTCGCGACCAGCCGCGAGGAGGCGCAGCGCATCTACGAGACCTTCGCGCCCGCGCGCCTCGGCGCGTAGGCCCGCGCCCGCCGCCTCGTCGCGGAGTCGACGCGCGGCCTAGAGCGGCGGCATGCTCGGGGGCGGCTCGCTTCCAGGGAGAACGCCATGAGCGGCGGCGAAGTCGTCCTCACCGGTGGCACCGGCCTGATCGGCCGCCGCCTCGCCGAGCGCCTGCGCGCGGCCGGGCGCGGCCTGCGCTGGATCTCGCGGGACGCGGGACGGATCCGGCTCGTCCCGGGCGAGCGCGCCCTCGACTGGAACGGCGTCGACGTCGACCCGAGCTGGCTGGACGGCGCCGGGGCGGTCGTGCACCTGGCGGGCGAGCCGATCTTCGGCGGCTTCCTCACCGCGCGCCGCCGCGAACGCATCTGGTCGAGCCGCGTCGACTCCACCCGCAGCCTCGTGAGCGCGCTCGCCGCGCTCCCCGAGCAGCGCCGCCCGCGCACGTTTTTGTGCGCCTCGGCGGTCGGCTACTACGCCGACTCGGGCGACGACGAGATCCGCGAGAGCGATCCGCCGGGGGCCGGCTTCCTCTCGGAGCTGTGCCGCGACTGGGAGGCCGAGGCGGCGCGCGCCAAGGAGCTGGGCGTGCGCGTGTGCTCGCTGCGCACCGGCGTCGTGCTCGCGCCGCGCGGCGGCGCGCTGGCGATGCTGCTGCCCGTCTTCCGCGCTGGCCTCGGCGGCAGGATCGGCGACGGCATGCAGTGGTTCCCCTGGATCCACGTCGAGGACTGCGCGGCGCTCGCACAGTTCGCGCTTTCGAGCGACGCCGCGCGCGGTCCCTGGAACTGCACCGCACCCGGCAGCGCTCGCAACGGCGAGTTCAGCGCGATGCTCGCCAGCATTCTGCATCGGCCCGCCTTCCTGGCGGTTCCCGCCTTCGCCGTGCGCGCCGCGCTGCGCGACGTCGCCGCCGAGCTGCTCGCGAGCCGCAGAGTGATCCCGGCCGCCGCGAGCGCCGCGGGCTTCACGTTCCGCTTCCCCGCGCTGCACGAGGCGCTGGAGGACGTGGTCTCGGCGCGCTGAGCCGCCGCCGTCCGTCGCGCTGGGATTACGGCTGCGCCTCGAACAGCAAGGGCAGCACGTCCTTCACCGTGGGCGTCTTGCCGGGCAGGACGGCGAAGTAGCCGAAGGCGAACCGGAGATCCGAGCTCGGCGCGAAGCGGGCCGCGAATTCCGCCTGAAGGCGCGTCATCACCTTGCGCGCAGTGGACTCCTCGGCGTCGGTCATCAGCAGCACGGCGCGCTCGCGCAGCATGCGGAAGATGGCGTCCTCGACGCGCAGCTCGGACTCGACGAAGTCGAGAAAATCGCGCGCCAAGAGGTCGCCCTCGACGCCGGCGACGCCCACGAACACGCTCGGCACCTTGTGAACGCGCGAGCAGTAGGCGGCGCGCTCGAACAGCACGCGCAGCTGCCGCGGGTCGTCTTTGGGGATCGAGGTCGCGTGAGCCATCGCCATGGGCCTCGTATCGACGGACTCGCAGGCGCGCTTGAAGCCGGCGTCACCGTCGCAGCGTGGCGCAGCCTCTCGCAGGGCTCCCGCGACGGCAACTCGCGAGCGCCTGGCAGGCAAGGGGCCCTCGCCTACCGTGCGGCCCCCGATGTCGACCGACGCCGAGAGCCGTGCGCGCGCCGCCTTCGTCGCGCGGGCATGCTTCGTCTTCAATGGTTTCATCCTGGCGAACATCGTGCTCGGCGCGCTGGTGCGTGCCCACGGCGCGGGCCTCGCCTGCCCGGACTGGCCGCTCTGCTTCGGGGACGTGATCCCGCGCTTCGACTTCCGCGTGGCCTGGGAGGTGTCGCACCGCTACGTGGGCTGGAGCTTCGGGCTCGCCTATCTCGCGCTCGGCTTCGGAGTGCTGCGCGACGCGGCGCTGCGGCGAGCCGCCGGGCGCGTCTGGGCGGTCGGAATCGCGCTGCTCGCCGTGCAGGGCGTGCTGGGAGCGCTGACGGTCTGGCAGCTGCTCGCCGCCTGGAGCGTCACCTCGCATCTGATCGTCGGGAACCTCTGGAACGCCTGCGTCCTGTGGCTGGGCCTCCGGCTGCGCGGCCACGCGAGCGGTGCCGCCTCCGCGCCGATGACGCGCAGCGCGCGAGCCGCCGTCGCGCTCAGCGCGCTCTTCCTGTCCTTCCAGATCGTCCTCGGCGGGCTCGTCTCGTCGCGCTACGCGGGCCTCGCCTGCTCCCAGTGGCCGAGCTGTTACGGGGACGAGTGGTTCCCGGTCTGGGGCATGGACAACCTCGTCGGCCTCCACGTCCACCACCGCGCGAACGGCTACCTGCTCGCCGGCGTGCTGGCGTGGCTGGCCTTCGCGGCGCGCAGCGTGCCCGCGCTCGCGGGCCGCGCGCGGCTCGCGCTCGGGCTCGTGTTCGTGCAGATTGCCGTCGGGGTCGCGAACGTCCTGCTCCAGCTGCCGGTCGAGATCACCGCACTCCACTCGCTGTTCGCCGGCGCGCTCGTGCTCTCCGTCACGAGCTGCGCCCACGCGGCGTTCGCCAAGGAGCTTCGATGAAGTCCCATCAAGTGTTCGCGCGCCTCTCGCCGGAGCGCGCGCTCGCGCTGCTGTCGAGAGTCCAGGAGAAGCTGCCTGGCGTCTACACGCAGGCGCTGGGCGCGGCCTGCGTCACGCTGAAGGCGCGGCCGCAGTTCATGATGAAGCAGCCCAAAGAGAAGCGCGCGCAGTTCGTGCGCCAGGCGCTCTCGCGCGTCGCGGCGGCGCCGATCGCCGAGGAGGTGCTGGCCGCCTACTTCCTCGAGGTGCGGCGCGACCTGCTCACCGAATGGCTCGACGCGCTGGGCATCGAGCACGAAAACGGCGTGCTCGAGCAGGACGATCCGCCCGAGCCGGCGCGGGCGACGATCGAGTCTGCGCTGGCGAAGTTCCGCAGCGGCGCCGATCCCGAGGATCGTCAACTCCTGCTCGAGGCGTTCGCGGCCCAGAGCGCGGTCGAATGGCCGGCGCTCGAGGCGCTGCTGGGCATCGAGTCGCCGCCGAGCTGAGGCGCGTGACTCGGCGAGGGTCGCCCGGGGAGCGGCGGGCGGCCGGTCTCGCGGGCGCGACTCCGAGCGGCGCAACCCGGTCCCGCGACGAAAAGCAGAACCCCCGCTCCGCGTCGCCGCGAAGCGGGGGCCTGTGTCAGGCGCAGGGGACCAGCTGCGACCTACGACACCGTTGCGGGCACCGCCGCGGGCGCACCCACGCCGGCCTCGGTCACCGGGCGCTCCACCACCTTTGTGCCGCCGCCGAGCGCGTAGGCGCTCTCGCTGTGCAAGGCCAGATCGAGGCCCTCGAACTCGCTCTCCTCGTCCACGCGCAGCGAGCCCATTACCAGGCCGAGGCCCTTCAGGATCGCGAAGCTGGCGATCGGCGCGAACAGGGCGACGAAGGCGATGCCTTCGAGCTGGATCAGGATCTGGTCGGTGCGCGTCTCGACGCCAGCGCCGAGGGTGGTGGCGAACAGCGCCGAGGCGAGCGCGCCCCAGGCGCCGCCCACGCCGTGTACGCCGAACGCGTCGAGCGAGTCGTCGTAGCCGAGCAGCGGCTTCAGCAGCGTGACCGCGGCGTAGCAGATCACGGCGACGCCGAGGCCGACCGCAATCGCACCGAGCGGGCTCACGTTGCCGCAGGCGGGCGTGATCGCGACCAGACCGGCGACTGCGGCCGTCGCGGCGCCGAGCGCGGTGGGCTTGCCGCGGTGGATCATCTCGATCGCCGCCCACACCAGCGTCGCCGCGGACGCCGCGGTGGCGGTGTTCACGAAGGCGAGCGCCGCGAGTCCGCTGGCCGACAGCGCGCTGCCGGCGTTGAAGCCGAACCAGCCAGCCCACAGCAGGCCCGCACCCGTCAGGCAGAGCGGCAGGCTGTGGGGCGGCATCGGCTCCTTGCCGAAGCCCTTGCGCTTGCCGATCACGAGCGCCGCGACGAGCGCAGAGAACCCGGACGAGCAGTGCACCACGAGGCCGCCCGCGAAGTCGATCGCGCTCTTCGCGAAGAGGTAGCCCTTGGCCGACCAAACCATGTGCGCGAGCGGGCAGTACACGATCAAGAGCCACAGCCCGAGGAACGCGGCGAAGGCCTTGAACTTCATGCGCTCGACGACGCCGCCGATGATCAGCGCCGGCGTGATGATCGCGAACATGCCCTGGAACGCGACGAACACGAGCTCGGGAATGTTTCGCGGCGGCGTCGCGAAGTTCGCCACGACCGAGTCGATCGTGACGCTCGCGAGGCCGAGCTTCGAGAAGTCGCCGATGAAGGCGTTGCCCTCGCCGAAGGCGAGGCTGTAGCCCACGAGCACCCACAGCACGCCGACGATCGCCGCGGCCGCGAAGCACTGCACGAGCACGTTCAGCATGTTCTTCGCGCGCACGAGCCCGCCGTAGAACAGCGCGAGTCCGGGCAGCGTCATCATGAGCACGAGTGCGGAGGCGGTGAGCACCCAGGCGGTGTCACCGGAATCGATCACGGGCGGCAAGGTGGGGCCCTCCTGTTCCAGCCGTCGGGCTTCCGACTCGCACTGAGCAAGGCGCGTGCCACGCCGCCAGTCGTGCGATTCGGAGCTCGAGCGTGTGGAGGTCGACGCAGATTTGGCCGCATTCGCGGCGCGCCGTGACCGCAGTGCGCGCTGCCGCGCTCGCCTCGTCGGCAGGTGCGGGCGGGGGCGCCGCGTCCCCGCCGGCGCGCGCCGCGCTCAGACGAGCAGCGCGCCGCCGTCGATCGCGAGCGTCTCCGCCCGTCACGTAGCTCGCCGCGTTCGACGCGAGGAACACGCACGCATCCGCGATCTCGCGCGGCTCGCCCGCGCGCTTCATCGGGATGCGCGCGGCAGCAGCGCTCTTGGCGCGCCGCGCCTGCTCCTCGGGCAGCACCGCGAAGATCGCGTTGTACAGACGCGTGTCGACGGCTCCCGGAGCGATGCAGTTGACGCGGATCCCGTACTCGGCCCACTCGACCGCCAGCGCCTTGGTCGCCATCACCACGCCGGCCTTCGCGATCGAGTAGTGCGCGGTGGGAACTTGCGGGCGCAGGCCGCTGATCGAGGCGATGTTGATGATTGCGCCGCCCGTGCCCTGGGCGCGCATCGCGCGCGCGGCGGCCTGCGACAGGAAGAAGAGGCCCTTCAGGTCGAGGTTCATCACGCTGTCCCACGCCTTCTCGTCCATGTCGATGGCGGGTGCGTTGAAGCTCGTGCCGGCGTTGTTGACGAGCACGTCGATGCGCCCGAGCTCGCGCGTCACGCGCTCGACCTGCGCGGCGAGCTGATCCATGCGGCCGGCGTGCGCCTCGATCGCGAGGGCGCGGCGGCCGAGAGCGCGCACCTGCGCAGCCACGCGCTCGAGGTCGGGCAGCTTGCGGGAGGACACCGCGACGTCGGCGCCGGCGCGCGCGAGGGCCAGCGCGCTGGCTTCCCCGATCCCACGGCTCCCGCCCGTGACGAGCGCGACTCTTCCGGCGAGCGAGAACTGCGACGGTTCCAAGCGAGACACCTCCGTTGCGCGACCGTACGCTTTCGTCGCGCTGAACCCGAAAAGGGGTCAAACCCCTGGCGGGTCCGCGGCGAGGATGCAGGGGATGACGCGGCGTTGCGACGGGGGCGCCCGTCAGGCTCGCTGGCAGCGCGCACACCACCAGACGCCGCGCGCGTCGTCGCCCGTGCGCGCGACGCGGACCGGTGCGCCGCACGCGGGACACGGCTCGCCCTCGCGTCCGTACACCCAGCTCCTGGTGTGCGGCGCGGCGCGCGCCACGGGGAAGTGCGCGTCGCGCGCGCCGCGCGCCACGGCGTCGGCCATCAGCTCGCGCGCACGGCGATAGAGCGCGAGCAGCGCCTCGTCGCTGAGCTGCTCGGGCGGCGTGCGGGGATGGATGCGCTCCTGGAACAGCGCCTCGCACTTCCAGCGGTTCCCGATGCCGGCGGCGACGGCCTGGTCGACGAGCAGATCCGCGATCGTCGCGCGGTGCGCGGCGCGAGCCCGCGCCACGACCTCGCCGAGGTCGACGCGCGGCGCGAGCAGGTCGGGGCCGAGCCGAGCCAGCTGCGGGTGATCGGCGAGCGCGCTGCGCGGCAGCAGCTCCGCCGTCATCGCGCGCAGCACGACCCAGCGCGTCTCCTCGCGCGCGAGCCACAGGGAGGTCGCCGCCGTCTCGCGCGCGAAGACGCGCGGCCCGTCGTAGCGCCGGATCTTTCCGTACATGCCGAGATGGAAGTGGAGCACGGCCTCGGCGCGCGGCTCCGCGCGGGGCGCGCGCTCGTCCGCGCCGGGCTTCGGAGCGGGCGCGATCCCCACCAGGACGTGCTTCCCGAGCGCGCGCGCCTCCGTCACGACGCCGCCCGGCCGCACGCCAACGCCGCGGATCCAGAGCGCGTCGAGCGCGCGGCCAGCGAGCTCGGCGTCGAGCCAGCGCGCGGCGCGGTGGAGCGTGTCGCCCTCGGGCATCAGGGCGCACTCGCCGCGGAGCGCTCCAGCTCGAGGCCGCGATAGCCGCGGCGGAAGCCCGCGCGCACGAGCGCCTCCGCGAGCGGCGACTCCGCGGCCGGCACTCCGTCGATTTCTTCGAGCCGCAGCACGGAGAGCGTGCGGTCCGCGAACAGCGCGCGCAGCGCGCGCGCCACGCGCTCGGGGGCCGCCTGCTCGCCGCGCGCCCGGAAGGTCCACAGCTTGCGCGCGCCGCGCTCGGCGAAGGCGAGCAACGCCCCGTCCGCGAGCGCGATGCGCGCGCCCACCGAGCGGCGCGGGCGCGCCAGCGGCGACGCGGGCGCGGGCCACGGGAGCAGCGTCCCGAACGGCGAGGCCGGATCGCAGGCGGCGAGCACGAGCACGCCGTCCGTCGCGTCGCTCGCCCCCTCGCCGCTGCGCGCCGCGCGCAGGCGATCCACCGCGCCCGCGTACGCGAACTGCGCGCCCTGATAGCCCGCAACGAAGTGGCCGCGGCGCAGCTTCCCGGCCTCCTCCATCGCGCGCAGCACCGGGTAGACGCCGCCGAAGCCGCCGCGCCAGTGCTCCTGGGCGAACGCCTCGCGCGCCAGCACCCCGTAGCGCTCCAGCAGCACGCCGGCCCGCGCGTGGGCGCGCTGCGTGTCGGAGGGCGCCTCGCCGGCGCCGGCCAGCAGCCGCGCCACGCTCGACCAGCGGCCCGCGGCGCCTCCCGGCTGCACGCCGCGCCGCGCGGGCGCCCGCGCGGCGAGGCCGCGCAGCGGAGCGAAGGTGTCGTTCGTCGCGAGGCCCGCCCAGACCAACTCGAACAGCGCGTCGAGCGCATCCTTCGCCGAGGCGCCTCCGCTCGCGGCGAGCAGCTCGCCGAAGAAGAGCGCGCCGCGCGTCTCGAGCTGCTCCCGCAGCCGCTGTGCGAGCGGCGAGAGATCGGCGGGCACGAGGGGTGGATCGGCGAGCAGCGCAGCGCGCTCGCGCCGGTAGAGGGCGACGCGGCCGTCGCGATCGCCGAGCGCACCGGCGCCGATCCAGACCAGCGCGCCGAGCGCCGACAGCTCGTCGAGCGCGCGCGGGTCGAAGTGCTTCACGCGCGCGGGCAGGATCGCGCGCTCGAGCTCGCTCCAGGGCAGCGGCATGCCTTCCAGCCGATCGAGCGCCTCGGCGAGCGAGCCGTGAAGGCCGACGCCCTGCCAGTCGGGCAGGAAGCGCACGAGCGCCTCCGACTCGACCGGCGCCACCTCGCCGCGCAGGCGCGCCAGCGAGCGGCGGCGCAGGAGCTGGAGGACCTCGGCGTCGCACCATTCGCGCCCGCTCCCGCCGGGGCGGAAGTCGCCGGAGACGAGCTTGCCGCGCGCCTCGAGGCTCGCGAGCGCGATCTCGGCCTGGGCCACCGGCAACGCGTAGCGGCTCGCGAGCTCGGCGGTCGCGAAGGGACCGCGCCGCCGCGCGAAGCGCGCCACCACGCTTTGAATCGCGCCAGGCGCAGGCTCGAGATACTCCGCCGGCAGGCCTGGCGGCGGCGCGACGCCGAAGGCGTCGCGATACAGGCCCGCCTCGTACGCGGCGATCCAGCGCTCCTCCCCCGCGATGCGCACGCGCGCCGCGCGCCGCTCCGCGGCGAGCGTCGCGAGCCACGCGCCCGCGTCGTCCGCGGCGCGCTCCGCGAGCTCGGCCGCGCTGAGATCGCCGACGCGGCGCAGCAGATCGAAGACCTGCTCTGCGTCGCGCGCCCGCAGCTCCGGCGCGCGGCTCGTGAGCTCCGCCTCCGCCTCCTCGATCACGGCGAGGTCGAGTAGCTCGCGCAGCTCCTCGTGGCCGAGCAGCTCGCGCAGCATCGCGCGGTCGAGGCTGAGCGCGTGGGCGCGCCGCTCCGCGACCGGGTTGTCGTACTCGTAGAGAAAGGCGGCCGTGTAGGCGAAGACGAGGTTGCGCGCGAAGGGCGAGGCGCTGCGCGTCTCCACGTCATCGACGCGCAGCTCGCGGCGGCGCACGCCCCCGAGCAGCTCCTCCAGTGCGGGCACGTCGAAGGCGTCTTGGAGGCAGGAGCGATACGTCTCCAGCAGGATCGGGAACGACGGGAACCCGCGCGCGATCGACAGCAGCGTCTGCGCGCGCAGGCGTTGGCTCCAGAGCGGCGTGCGGCCGCCCGGCCGCCAGCGCGGGAGCAGCAGCGCGCGCGCCGCGTTCTCGCGGAAGTGGCCCGAGAAGAGCGCCGAGCGCTCGACCTGCTGGAGCACGAGCTCGCGCACCTCCTCGGGCTCGGGCAGGAACAGCGTCGTGGGCGGCGCCTCGTCGGCGTCGGGGAAACGCAGCGCGATGCCGTCGTCGTTCCAGAGCGCATGCACCTCCGTCGCCTTCTCGGCCGCGAGCCGCGCCTGGATCGCGAGCGCCCACGGTCCGTGCACGCGCGCGCCGAACGGCGTGAGGATGCAGACGCGCCAGTCGCCCAGCTCGTCGCGAAAGCGCTCGACGGTCAGCGCGCGGTCGCTCGGCAGGCAGCCGGTCGCCTCGCGCTGCTCGATCAGGTAGTCGACGAGATTGCGCGCGGCGTAGGCGTCGAGAGCCCAGTCCGCGACGAGCCGCGCCTCCGCGCCTGCACGGCCCGCGTGCGCGTCGCCGCCGCCCGCGAGCAGCTCGGCCTCGAGCTCGCGCACGAACGCGCCGAGCGCGCGCCCCAGCTCGAGCGGGCGGCCCGGGCCGTCGCCGCGCCAGAACGGCAGCTTGCCGAGCTCGCCGGGCGCAGGCGTCACGATCACGCGGTCGCGCGTGATCTCGGCGATGCGCCAGCTCGACGCGCCGAGCGTCACGATCTCGCCGGCGCGCGTCTCGTGCACCATCTCCTCGTCCAGCTCGCCGACGCGCGGCCCGTCTGGCCCGACGTGCACGCCGTAGAGCCCGCGGTCGGGGATCGTGCCGCCCGACAGCAGCGCGACCTTGCCCGCACCGGGCCGCGCCTCGATGCGGTCGCGCTCGCGGTCCCAGGTGATGCGCGGCTTCAGCTCCGCGAAGTCGGCGCTCGGATAGCGGCCGGCGAGCATGTCGAGCACCGAGCCGAGCACTTCGCGCGAGCAGTCCGCGAAGCTCGCGGTGCGGCGCAGCAGCGCGTGCAATGCGTCCACCTCCCAGACGTCGAGCGACGCCATCGCCACGATTTGTTGGGCCAGCACGTCGAGAGGCGTGTGCGGCACGCGCAGCGACTCGACCTGGCCGCGCCGCATGCCCCCCGCCACGACCGTCGCCTCGAGCAGATCGCTGCGGTGCTTCGGGAAGATCTGCCCGCGGCTCGCGGCACCGACCTGATGGCCGGCGCGGCCCACGCGCTGGAGGCCGCGCGACACCGCGCCCGGCGACTCGACCATGAGCACGAGGTCGACCGCCCCCATGTCGATGCCCAGCTCGAGGGAGCTCGTCGCCACGATCGCGCGCAGGCGGCCCGCCTTCAGGTCCTCCTCGATGCCGCGGCGCTGCTCGTGGGCGATCGAGCCATGGTGTGCGCGCACGAGATCTTCCTCGGCGAGCTCGTTCAGCCGCCGCGCGAGCCGCTCGCACAAGCCCCGGCTGTTCACGAACAGGATCGTGCTGCGATGCGCGCGGATCGCCTCCAGCAGCTTGGGGTAGATCGCCGGCCAGAGGCTCGTATCCGGATCCTCGGCGCCGCCCACGGGCGCGCGCGACTGGAAGGGCGCGAGCAGTTCCGAGTCCGTGCGCGAGCCCGAATCCGGAAGCGCGATCTCGTGAAGCGCGGCCAGGGGCGAGGGGCGGCCCCGCGTCGCGGCGCGCCCCTCCCCGTGCACCCGCGCGGCGAAGCCCACGCGCGCCGCGCTGCCCGGCTTCGTCATGTCCGGCACGGGCACCGAGATCGTCAGCTCGAGGCGCGGCGGCCCGCTGGCGTCGACGATGGCAACCGGGCGCGCGCCGCCGAGGTAGCGCGCCACCTCGGCGACGGGCCGCGCGGTCGCCGAGAGACCGATGCGCTGCGGGTCGCTCGCGCACAGCGCGGAGACGCGCTCGAGAGAGAGCGCGAGATGCGCACCCCGCTTCGTGGCCGCGAGCGCGTGCACTTCGTCGACCACGACCCAGCGCACCGTGCGTAGCGTCTCGCGCTGAGCGGAGCCGAGGATCAGGTAGAGCGACTCGGGCGTCGTGACGAGGATCTCGGCGGGATCGCGCAGCTGCGCGCGCCGTTCGGCGGCGGGCGTGTCGCCCGTGCGCAGGGCCACGCGCGGCGGCGCGAAGCGCGTGCCGAGCCGCTCGGCCGAGCGGGCGACGCCGACCAAGGGTGCGCGCAGGTTGCGCTCGATGTCGCCGACCAGCGCCTTGAGCGGCGAGACGTAGAGCAACCGGACGCCCGGGCGTTGCGACGCTCCGCTCGGCTCCGAAGACTGCGCCTCGCTGCGCGCCGTCTGCAGCGCCTTGCGCCGCGGGCCGGCTTGCGCTTCTCGAGCCGCGCTCGGTACGGGCGTGTGGGTGACTTCGCTTCGATCCCGATCGCCGAGCGCGCCGCCGAGCTGGTCGATCGCGTAGAAGAACGCCGCGAGCGTCTTGCCGCTGCCGGTCGGCGCGAGCAGCAGCGCGTGCTCGCCCGCGGCGATGCGCGCCCAGCCTTCGGCTTGGACGGGCGTCGCCGCGGCGAAGGCGCCCGAGAACCAGGCGCGCGCCGCGGGCGAGAACGAAGCGAGGGCGTCGGCGGTGGACGACACGCGGCGAGCGTACCGCGCGCGCGTGACAGGTTCGGTCACTAGCGGGCTCGCCCGGCACCGGCCCGCGTCACCGCCGGAGACGCGTCACCGGGAACGGCGGCAGCGCCATCGGCCGCGCGGCCAACGCGAGCAGCGCGTACTCGTTGTCGTCGCCGGCGATGCGATTGACGCGCACCACGTGGCAAGTCCCGCAGCGGTGGACGAGCGCCCACTCTTCGGAATCGCGCACCCAGACCGCGATCGGCTCCATCCCGCCGCGGCAGGCCGCGCGCCGGTCGCCCGGGCGCTCGTCCACGTGCACGCTCCACAGACAGCGCGGGCAGTGATTGCGATGCTCGGTGCCGAAGGCGGCGCGCGGGATCTCCGCGCGGCAGTGCTGGCACCGGAATGTGTCGGAGCTGGAGTCGTGGCGCGGGGCCGCGGCGTGCGGGTCGTCCGGATCGCGCCGGAAGCTGCGTGACATGGCTGGGCTCGGAAGCGCCGATCGCGCGGCGCGCAAGGTCTCTCACGTGCGCTGCGGAGACGCGCGCGCGCGCGGCGCCGTCGGATTCGCAGCGCGGCCGAATCAGCTAGGGAACCTCTGCAGAAGTGACCGCAGTGACTTCGCAAAGTTCCAGATGAGC
>CAYWRY010000014.1:0-51914 GCA_964460485.1 uncultured Spirochaetales bacterium | reverse complement strand
GATAGGTCGGATCCATCGCGTCGCCGCACGCGAACACGCCCTCGACGTTGGTGCGCGACGTGCCGCGTTCGACCTTCAGGTAGCCGACGTCGTCCATCTCGAGGACGCCCTTGAAGAGGTCGGTATTGGGCTTGTGGCCGATCGCGACGAACAGCGCCTCGGTGGGAATCTCGGAGACGGCGCCCGACTTCAGGTTCTTCACACGTAGGCCCGTCACGTAGTCGCCGCCGAGCACCTCCTCCACCGCCGAGTTCCAGAGGAACTCGATCTTGTCGTTCTTCATGGCGCGCTCGGCCATGATCTTGGAGGCCCGCAGTTCGCTCCGGCGGTGGATCACCGTGACCTTCGGCGCCGCGTACTTGGTGAGGAAGAGCGCCTCCTCCATCGCGGTGTCCCCGCCACCCACCACGGCGATGGGCTTGCCGCGGAACAGCGCGCCGTCGCAGGTGGCGCAGGCCGAGACGCCACGGTTCATGAACTGCTGCTCGCTCGGCAGCCCGATCCACTTCGCGCTGGCGCCGGTGGCGACGATCACGGCGTCCGCGAGGAACGCCGCGCTCTCGCTCTCCACGCGGAACGGGCGCTTCGAGAAGTCGATCTTGGTGGCGTCCTCTTGGAGGATGCGCGTGCCGAAGCGCTCGGCCTGCTTCTGGAAGCGCTCCATCATCTCCGGGCCGGTGATGCCTTCCGGGAAGCCGGGGAAGTTCTCCACCTCGGTCGTGAGCATGAGCTGCCCGCCGAACTGCAGGCCGGCGAACATCACGGGCTTCAGGTCGGCGCGGCCGGCGTAGATGGCTGCCGTGTAGCCGGCCGGGCCGCTGCCGATGATGACGAGCTTCACGTGCTCGGCGGCGCGCTCGGCCCGCTTCTCCGCACCGAGCAGCACGTCGAGCTTGCCCGCCCGGTCCAGGGCAGCGAGGTCGTCGAAGCCGCCCACGTGCACGTCGCCGATGAAGATCTGCGGCACCGTCGCGCGCTTCGCGCGGCTCACCATCTCGTCGCGCTTGTGCGGCTGCGCCTCGATGTCGATCTCGGTCCAGGTCTGGCCCTTCTGCGCCAGCAGGCTCTTCGCACGGTCGCAGTAGGGGCACCACGACTTCGTGTACATGACGATCTGGGCCATCGAATCCTCCGCTGGTCGGCCTCGGGCGGCCGAGGGTAGGCGCTGGGATGCAAGGCCGCAGGGCGCCGTTTCGGCCTCGCGCAAGGCATCGGCAGGCGGGCCACGCTCGCTGACTCTCCGTCCGCCCCGGGAGGCGCGCCTGCGTGGCGCCGCGGGCGTTAGAGCGGCTCCGTGATCGGCAGGTCCTCCCAGAGGAGCTGAAGGAAGGTGCCGATGAAGAAGCTGAGGAAGCTCATCAGCAAGATGGCGCTCGGGAACGCCATCAGCGGCACGACGCCCATCACCCGCGGCAGCTCGCCGATCAGCGGCTCGAGGGTGGGCCGGATCGCCGCCAGCGGCGCGGCGTAGGGGCCCCAGTTGCGCGCCGCCATGAGCGGCCCGAGCAGGCTGGTGGTGACGACCCCGAACGCCGACGCCTCGACCAGCCCGAGCAGGAAGATGTCGCGGGCGCGGGCGAAGGCGAGGCGCGGGTCGCCGAGGCGGCGCTGCACCTCGACGAACAGGTAGAGCAGCGTCACCGAGCCCAACAACAGGATCGTCGCGGCGACGTAGAACAAAGACTGGTTCGCGAGGTCCCACACCTCGTCGATCAGGAACACGGGCGCGTAGCCGACGATGATGCCGGCGCCGACGCGCGGCACGGACGTGTAGAAAAAGGTCAGATCCTTCTTCCACATGAACTGCACGAAGAGGAACCAGAGCGCGGCGCCGATCACGAGCGCGACCAGCGCCGAGGCGAGCGCGTCGAACAGCAGCGGCGCGCGCGTGTAGGCGAGCGCGGCGCCGGCGAAGGGCAGCGAGGGCACGATCAGCGCGAGCGCGTAGTTGCGCGTGCGGTGGAAGGAGAGGCGGCGGTCGCCGCCGTCGACCCCGCGCTTCAGGTTCTCAGCGTGGCGGCGCACGACGGCGGCGTGGTGCACGTCGTAGCGGCGCAGGAAGTAGGTCTCGAGCTTGCCGAGCAGGCGCAGGCAGTCGCGGTCGTTGGGGCGGCGCAGGAAGGGCGCCAGCTCGATGGCGCGATTCGCGCGCGGCAGCTCGTCGCACAGCGTCGCGCGCAGCACCTCGACGTCGCGCTCCGCGAACGGCGAGCGCTCCTCTTCGAGCGTGCGGTTCTCTGGGTCGAGGCACACCTCTTCGAGCCAGCGGTGGTAGGCGCGCTCGGCGGCGCCGAGCAGCTGTGCGTCGACGGCGTCGGCGTCGCTGCCCGCGAGCGCGTAGAAGAAGCCGAGGTCGGTGGGGTCTGCGCTCGTGGCGGCGCGCACGTCGCCGCGCACGTAGCGCTCGATGAACTCGCGGCGCACGCGCGCCTCCATCAGCGGGAGCAGCGCGTCGAGATGCAGCTTGCGCAGGTGCAGCGCCGCCAGCTCGAGGCGCGGCGACTTCGCGAGGTCCTTGTCGACGAAGAAGCGCTGCAAGAGGGCGGTGAAAACCGCCACGTCCTCGCACGCGCGCAGGTGCGCCGCCGGGTTCCCGCCCGCGGCGAGCCGCGCGAGCACGCCCTCGAGCGTGGCCGGCAGCGCGGCGAAGAAGCGCGTCATCAGCTCCTCGGCGTCGCGGCGCGTGGCGACGGGCGAGAGCCGGCGCGGGTTCGACCACAGGTCGTCGAGGCGCAGGTAGAGTTCGGCCGGGTCGTGGCGCGCGGCGTGGAACGAGAAGGTCTCCGGGAAGATGCTCTGGAAGCCGTCGCCGGCGTCGCGCTCGAAGCGGATCTCGCGCGCGTGGAAGGCGTAGGTGAAGCGGTAGCTCGCCTTCAGGCGCTCGATGCGCAGCTCGAGCCGCGGCAGGGCCGGGGCCGCGTTCGGGGATGCAGCGGGAGCGGCGGCCGCGGCGGACATGCTCAGAGGACTGCGCGCTTCGGGTTCTCGCCCGACTCGTAGTAGGCCTCGACGCGCTGAGCGAGCTCCTGCACGCGCTGGGGCAGCCGGCCGCCGAGCGGCCAGCGCGCGCTCGCCACGCGCATGCGCTCGCGCAAGAGCTGCGCGTCGGGGTAGTCCTCGCGCGCCATCGCCTCGTCCACGGTGATCCAGTGCTCGATCGCGGTGAGCGTGCGGTTCGTGCGCTCGCGCAGCTCGCCCATGCCGGGGGCGACGATCTGCTTGGTGCGCAGCTGCTGCGAGAGCTTGTCCAGGTCTGCCTGCGCGGTGGCGAGGCACGGCCGCAGCGAGCCGTCGGCGTGGTTCGCGATGCCCTCGACGATCTCGTCGAAGCGCAGGCGAAGCGGCTCGTGGGAGATCTCGCGCGCGAGGATCACCTGGCCGAGGTCCTCGCCGGCGGCGCCGGTGAGCTGCTTGGCCTTCACGCGCAGGCGCACGCCGTCTCCGACGGGCAGGTCGATGTCGCTGTGGCTCACCTCCTGGTCGGACCGTATGCACATCACGGCGCCGGCGAAGCGGTCGTAGATCTCCTTCGGCAGCGCCTCGCGCAGCGGCCGGCCGCGCACGTCGCCGTCGAGGCCGAGGAACTCGCGCGCCGCGCGGTTCACGGCGCGCACCACGCCGCGCGCGTCCAGGGCGACGGCGCCGGTGTCGAGCTGGTCCATCACGCCTTCCAGGAACACGTTCGCGGTGCGCAGGTCGGCGAGCAGCCGCTCGTTCTCCACGGTGAGCGCGTGATGGTCCGCCGCGCGGCGCACCACCTGCTTCAGTTGGTCGGGCTCCCAGGGCTTCGTGATGTAGGCGTAGACGTGGCCGTCGTTGATGGCGCGGATGATCGCGTTCATGTCCGCGAAGCCGGTGAGGATGATCCGCTGCGTCGCCGGCGAGCGCTTGAAGACGCGCGCCAGGAACTCGACGCCGGTCATCTCGGGCATGCGCTGGTCCGAGATCACCACCGCGATCGGCGCGTGCTTGTCGAGCAGCCCGAGCGCTTCACCGGCGGACGTCGAGGTGAACACCTCGTAGTCGTCCTCGAACGTGAAGGTCATCGTCTCGAGGATCGCTTCCTCGTCGTCGACGATGAGTAAGCGGGGACGGAACTTGGCCATCGGGCGGGCACCTTAGCTAGGTCGGGCGCGGTCGGCGTCGGGGGGAACGGCGGCGCGGGCGACCGCGCGGCCGGGAGCCTAAAAGCGCGCCGCCTCGATCAGCTTTTGGAGCGAGCGGCCCAGCTCGCCCTCCCAGCGCTCGAGCAGCTCCTCGCCGAGCGAGCGACCCTTCTCGAGCTGGGCGAGCAGGGGATCGAGGAAACCGCGCTCGTCGGCCTCGGTGCCCTCTCCGTGCGCGATCCGGCGCAGGCCCTCGGCCGCGATCGTCGCCAGCTCGCGGGCGAGGGGCAGCACCGGCGCCCCGGCGGCGCGGGCGGCGAGGCCGCGGCGCGCGACGTCCTCCAGCGCAGCCTCGCGCTCGGCGAAGGACCAATCCTTCGCGAGGCCGTAGGCGGCGTCCATGGCGGCGTCGTCGTAGAGCAGTCCCTTCCACAGCGCGGGGAGGGCCGAGAGGAAGGGCACGCAGTCCGCGCCGCGCACCTCGACGATGCGCTTCAGGCGCACCTCGGGGAAGAGCGTGGTGAGGTGCAGGTCCCAGTCCGCGGCGGTGGGGCGGTGGCCGGAGAAGCCGCGCTCCATGAACTGGCGGAACGTGACGGTGTGCGCGGGCAGGTACTTGCCTTCGCGCACGATGAAGAACATGGGCACGTCGAGCGCCCACTCCACGTAGCGCTCGTAGCCGAAGCCCTCCTCGAACACGAAGGACAGCAGCCCGCAGCGGTCCGGGTCGGTGTGGCGCCAGATGTGCTCGCGGCGCGTCACGAAGCCCGACGGCTTGCCGAGGTAGAGCGAGGAGTTGGCGAACATCGCCGAGACGATGGGCGTCACCGCCATCGCGGTGCGCATCTTGCGCGCCATGTCCGCCTCGGTCGCGAAGTCGAGGTTCGCCTGGACCGTCGCGGTGAGGTGCATCATGTGCAGGGCCAGCTCGCCGCGAGTCGGGAGGTAGGCGCGCATCACGCCGTAGCGGGCCTTGGGCATGCGCGGGATCTCGGCGAGGTCGTGCACCGGGTGGTGGGCGAGCGACGTCCAGGTGATGCCGAGGGGCGCGGAGACGCGCTTCAGCAGCTCGAGGTGGGCGCGAATCTCGCGGTCGGTCTCGAAGATCGTGCGCAGCGGGGCGCCGGAGAGCTCGAGCTGGCCGCCCGGCTCGAGGGTGATCGAGGCGTCGTCCTTCTTGAGCGCGATCAGGTTGCCGGCGTCGTAGCCGCGCTCCCAGCCGTCGGCCTGGGCGATCGCCTCGAGCACCGCGGCGATCCCGCGCGGGCCTGCATGCGGGACGGGCCGGCCGTCCGCGCCGAAGCCGATCTTCTCGTGCTCGGTGCCGATGCGGAAACGCTCGCGCGGCTTCTCGCCGCTGCGCAGGAACGCGATCAGGTCCGCGATGGACTCGACCGGAGTGGGGGCGGTATCGAGCTGACCACTCACGGGGTTCTCCAAGGCGCGCTGACCGGGCACCGATGCCCTGGCCCGGGGGGAGGATTCCAGCTCTGGGGAAGTATGTGCCCGGAGACCGGCTACGGGCTTGCAGCCTCCGTGAGGAATTTCTCGAGGAAGTCCCCGAGCGCGGTGCGCAGCTCGTCCTCGGCCCCGTACGGGAACGACTTGCAGGGGCCCTCGGTCTTGCCCGCGTGGAACGGGCCGACCAGCGTGGTGTCGCCTCGCGACTTCACGGTGATCACGGCCCGGTTGCGACCGCGTGCGAGGTCGAACTGCACGGCGCGCAGGTGCTTGTCGTCGGTGCGCACGTCGCCGAGCTGCACCGCGAGCTGCGGCGAGCCGGCGTGGGCCGCTGCCTTGGCGAACGCCTCGAGCGCAGAGCTCACTTCGAGGCGCAGCGTGCCGGCGCGGCGCCAGGCTTCGACGATCGCGTCGCGATGCTCGGCCTCGCGCTCGCCGAGGGCCTTGCCGAGCTGCGCCATGCGGTCGGAGAGGGGCGTGTCGCTCATCGGGGTCTCGTCCTGGCTCTGCGGGCGCGCGGGCAGCCAGCGTACACCGATCTCACGCGCCCCCGAAAGCGGCGGTGGCCCTTTGGGGTCAGACCCCAAAGGGCCAACCCGATCAGAGCGCGTCGGCCGTCGGGATGCGGAACGGCGCCGGGTCCATCATCCCGAGCACCTCGTTCCGCACGCGCGCGAAGTGGGGCTTCTGCGCCGCCGTGATCGGCTCGCCTTGCGGGATGCGCACGCTGGTCGGGTTCACCGGGCGGCCCTTCAGCGTGAACGTGAAGTGGAGGTGCGGGCCCGTCGAGAGGCCCGTCGAGCCGACGAATCCCACCACCTGCTTCTGCCGCACGCGGTTTCCCACGCGCAGGTTCTTCGCGAAGCCCGACAGGTGGCCGTACACCGTCTCGTAGCCCGAGCGATGGCGCACCCGCACGGTGTTGCCGAGCGCGCCGTTCCAGCCGCGGTAGACCACCGTGCCTTCGGCGACCGACCACACCGGTGTTCCGTACGCCGCGGCGTAGTCGGTGCCGAGGTGCGGGCGGCGGATGCCGAGCACCGGGTGGAGCCGGCTCGACGAGTACTGCGAGCTGATGCGCCGGTAGTTCAGCGGTGCCTGGAGGAACTGGCGCTGGGCAGCCGTGCCGTCGGGGCGGTAGTAGCCGCCGTGGGCCTTCGACGTCTCGAAGTAGATGGCGGTGAAGTCGTCCTCGCGGTTGGCGTAACGCGCGGCCAGAATGCGGCCCGGGCCCAGATAGACGGGGCCGGACTTCGTCTCGTAGAAGCGGCGCTCGTAGACGGCGCGGAACTCGTCGCCGGGCTGCGCCTTCGAGAAGTCCACGTCCCAGGCGAAGATCTCGGAGAAGTCGTGGGCCAGCTCGCCCGTTTCGCCGAGATCGACCACCGACTGGTAAAGGTTGCTCGTGACCACGCCGGCGAGCAGCGCCCGCTGCACGATCACCTTCGGCTCGTGCTTCGCGGCGACGAGCTTCCCGCCCTCGCGCTTCAGCGTGTAGCTCTCGATCGGCGACCGCACGTACTCGAAGCCGACCAGCTCGCCCGCCTCGGTGAGCGTCGCGCGGTAGGCGTCGCCGACCTTCGAGTACCGGAAGTTGAAGACCGGCGACATCGCCTTCACGAGCTCGTGGATCACCTCGCCGTCGAGGCCGCTCTTGTGCAGCGCGTCGCCCAGCGTCTGGCGCCGCGCGAGCGCACCCTCCACGACGATGAGCTGCGGCTCGGGCGCGCGCAGCAGCGGCTGCGGCGCGACGAGCGAGGCCAGCGCGGGCTTCGTGGCGGGGGCGGACGCGACGCGCGGGACGGCGATGGGAGCCGACTGGGCCGTGGTCTGGAAGCGGATGACCGCGGACAGCCCGAACACGATGGCGAGCGCCAGGGCGACGCCCGTTGCGATCTCGTTCGCGTGCGCGTTGGCCGTCTCGAGCAGCGGTCTCAGCTTCATTCGTTCCTCCGGCCGCTGCGAATCGCGCCTCCCCCCGAGACACGCCTCGCTGTCCGTCCGTTCTGTCCGCTGCCGCTCTCCATCGGCAGCTCGAATGCTCCCCGTGCTCTTCGGCGTGCAGTGGAAGGTGCTAAATACCCGCCGCTCGCGAGGAAGTGCGTGCGCTCCGTCACCAAACGCCGTTGGAGCCGCGAAATCCCCGACACGACGCGCTTTTTCGTGAGTGCCGCCCTCGCCCTGACGGTGGCGTGCGCGAGCGCGCCCGAGGCTCCCTCCCGCCGGAACGCCGGCTCGGCTTTGCCCCCGCACAGCGAGGACTTGCGCAGCGCCGCTGCCGCCTTGCTCGCGCGCGCGATTTCTTTCGACACGACCAACCCGCCCGGCAACGAGCGCGCACTCGCCGAGTACCTCGCGCGCGCCCTCGAGCGCGAGGGCATCGAGACGCGCGTCGTCCCGCTGCCCGGGCCCGAGAGCCCGCGCGCGGCACTGTGGGCGCGCGTGCCGGGCCGCGGCACGCGCCCGCCGCTGATCCTGCTCTCGCACCTCGACGTGGTGGCCGCGAACGAAGAGGGCTGGGCCGTGGATCCGTACGCGGGCGTCGAGGGCGGGGGCACCGTGGTGGGCCGCGGCGCGCTCGACGCGAAGGGCGTCACGGTGATGCACCTCTTCACGCTCGTGGAGCTGGCGCAGCGCAAGCAGCCCCTCGAGCGCGACGTGATCCTGCTGGCGACGCCCGACGAGGAGACCGGCGGCGCGCTCGGCGCGGGCCTCGTCGCGCGCCAGCACCCCGAGCTGTTACGGGGCGCCGGCTACTTGCTGACGGAGGGCGCCGGCATCCTGCCCGGCGAGGCGGGCGAGCCCGACGTGTGGGGCGTCGCGTTCACCGAGAAGACGCCGTGCTGGGTGAAGCTCACGGCGCGCGGCGTGCCCGGCCACGGCTCGACGGCGAACGAGGGCGCGGCGGGCCAACGCCTGGTGCGCGCGCTCTCGCGCGTGCTCGACCTGCCCCACGAGCTGAAGGTGACGCCCGAGGTGGCGAAGATGTTCGCGGCGATGGCGCCGCTCGCGCCGAAGGACGAGCGCCGCCACTGGCGCGAGCTGCGCGGCGCGCTGGCGCTGAACCCCAAGTTCCGCGAGCGCTTCCTCGCCGACCCGGGGCGCCGCGCGCTCGTGCAGAACACCACCGCGGTGACCATGTTGCACGGCAGCGACAGCCCGAACGTGGTGCCCGCCGAGGCGACCGCGACGCTCGACGCGCGGCTCCTGCCGGGCGAGAGCTGCCCCGCGTTCGTGGATCGCATGGCCACGGCGATCGACGACGCGACCGTCGATCTGGCGATCACGCTCGACTTCCCCGCCGCCGCATCGGCGACGGACACGCCGCTGATGACCGCGATCGAGCGCGTGGCCGCGCGCAGCCAGCCGAAGGGCTTCGTGGTGCCGCGCGTGATCTCGGGCTTCACCGACGCGCACTACTTCCGGTCGCTCGGCATCACGGCATACGGCTTCGTGCCGCGGCGCCTGCGCCTGCAGGACAGCCTCGGCATCCACGGCCCGAACGAGCGCGTCTCGCTCGACAACCTCGAGCTCGGCGTGAAGACGACGGTGGCGATCGTGGAGGAGCTGGAGCGGGCGGAAGAGAGCGCGTCGAGGTAGGCGCCTCGCCGAGGCGGTGGTGTTCTGCGCGTCACGGCGTTCCGCCCGAGCCCGCCGCTGCTGCGACAGTGCGCTCCGCCTGCTGTGAGCGTCGGCTCTGTCGTTCGCGAGGGCCTCAGCGCGCGAGGCCGTGCTTGCGCAGGCGATAGGTGACGGCGCCGCGCGTCATGCCGAGCTGCCGTGCGATCTCGGCGACGTTGCCACGGCAGCTGCTGAGCAGGCGGATCAGCTGCTCGCGGTCGGCATTCTCCCGCGCGGCGCGGCGGTTCGCGAGGCTGTCCTCGCGCGCGGCGATCACGGCTTCGACGGCCCGGTCGATGGCGGCGCGGTCGAGCTTCGCGTCGGAGGCGAAGGCAACGGCTTGCTCGAGGACCTCGTAGAGCTCGGGCACGTTTCCGCGCCACGGGCGGCGGCTCAGCGCATCCAATGCGCCCGGTGTGAAGACGAACGCCCTGCGCCCGAGGTTCTCCGAGATCTCCGTCAACGCTTGGCGGGCGATCTGCGGGATGTCGGCCGCGCGGGAGCGCAGCGGCGGCACGTCGATCCGGAAGCGCGCGCTGCTCACCCAGAGGTCGCGCCGCACGTCGCCGCGTTCGACCGCGTCTTGGAGGCCAGGGCTCGCGATGGTGTAGAGGCGCGAGAGGCGCCCTCCCGCGGTCGTCCGCAGCGCGGCCGCCCAACGCTCCTGCAACTCCCGTGGCCAAGCCTCCAGCGCGATGAGCACCACGGCGCAAGGCCCATCCGGGACTTCGGAGTCGGTGGGGCTCACGATCCGGAGGGGAGCGTCAACCTCCGCAAGGGCGTGCAGTGCGCGCACGACGGCCATGCGTCCCGTGCCCGATTCACCGCTCACGAGGACGGGTACGTCGAGCGACGCGAGCGCGCGAACGCGACCTCGCAGCTCGCGCATCGCGAGTGAATCCCCGGGCAACGTCGCACAAGCCGCGTCTTCCGGTTCCGACGCCGTCCTCGGCGGCAGCAACGCCTGCGCGCGCCCGAGCAACTCGTCGACCTCTTCGGGGAAGCGCAGGAAGTCGGTCGCGCCCTCGCGGAGCGCAGCCACGGCGACGGACACGTCCGCGTGGGCAGTCAGCAAGATCACGGGCGCGTCGGACACTTGGCGGATGCGCCGCAACAGGTCGATCCCGCTCTCGTCCGGCATGCGGACGTCCGAGATCACGAGGTCGGGGCGACGGGCGCGAAACGCTTGCCAGGCCTCGCGGCCATCCGCGGCCGTGAGGACCTGATAACCGGCAGCCCGCATCGTCGAGCCAACGGTTTCGAGCGCGTCCGGGTTGTCGTCTACGACGAGGATGCGGCGCGGCTTTTGCATCGTTCCCTCTTCCGCACGAGGAGGGCGGGTCAGCGCTCGATCGGAACGGGTCGCTTCGTCTCGAGCGACACGAGCGAGAACAAGTCGTCCGGAAGCTCGGCATCGAGGCGCAGCGACCCGACCTCGAGCACCGTGGACGTTCCCCGCTGGAAGTCTTCGACGCGGATCCGTGCGGGCACGCGACAGGGTCCGAGCTCGGCGATGCGCGCGCGGTCCATCGCGAGTTGCTTGTATGCGGTCGCCGAGCCGCGCTTGAAGTAGCGTGTCGAGAGGATCGCGTAGTCGCGCTCGGAGATCGTGTGCTCGACGCGGTCGTAGCCCGCCGGCGTGCGCGGCCGCGCGACGATCAGCCAGGCGTTCTCGCCGTCGAGGCGCACCTCGCCTTCGAGCGAGACTTCGTAGCTGCGCTCTCGCTGTCGCTCGAAGTCGTGATGACTCAGATCGGTGCCGAGGAACGCGTCGTCGCTCTGGCTTCCGCTCACACGGCGGATCTTCCGCAGGCTCGGCAGGTAGACGAATCGCTCTTCGCTTCGGCCCGCGTCGGTCGCCTCGATCGAGAGAAAGGCGAGGCCGCGGACGTGGGGTGGCTCGCGGAAGACAGCGTACGTGTGGAGCCGCCCGCCGATCGACTTCGTGGCCACGTCGAGCCGCCGCCGCTGTGCCGACGCACCGCGCTTGTGCGTCTCGATCGCGATCGCTCCGCTGACGGGGCACTCGTAGCGCGCCTCGAAGGCGCGTTGCAGCAAGCGCGTGGCGTCGGCGGGTGGATCCTCGACGGCGAGCGCCGCCGCAGCCAGCAGAACGGAGGCTGACGCGAGCGACCGAGTGGTCATGCGGAGCTCCGCGATGCCGATGCCGCGGACGGCGCGCGTTCGGCGAACAGTGTGATGAGCGCCGGCAGCACGAACAGCTCGGCGGCGAACGCAGCCACGATCGCGGCCGCGCTGAGCAATCCGATGTTGGCCATGCTCTGGAAGCGAGAAACCAACATCGCCAGGAACCCGGCGGATAGCGTGCCCGACGTCGTCACGATCGCGCGGCCTACGCGGACACCCGCTCGCCGCGAGGCCTCGAGCGGGCCGAGGCCTTGCCTTCGCTGCGCGCCGAACTCGTGGAGGAAATGGATCGTGTCGTCGACCGCGATCCCGATCGCGATGGGCGCGACCAAGGCCGTGCCTGCGTCCAGGGCGATCTCCGACAATCCCATCAGCCCAAACAAGACCACGATCGGGAGCACGTTCGGGATCATCGCGAGCGCACCCCACTTGACCGATCCCAGGAACAGCATCACCAGCGCGGAGACGACGAGGGTCGTCCCCGACAGCGCTTGCAGAGCGCTATCCCGCACCACCCGGTCGATCGAGCGCTGGAGCACCGAGGCACCCGTCAGCTCGACGCCCCAGGTTGGTGGCAGCCGCTGCGCGAGCAGATCGATCCCCGCGAGCAGCTTCTCCCGCGACTCGACGCCAGCGGACTCGGCGGAAACCGATATGCGCACGAAGCGGTGGTCGAGCGAGAGCCAGGGGTCGAGCGCGGTTGGATCGCTCAGTGAGACCAGCGCGACGATCTCGCCGGCGTTCTGTTCGTCGAGCGATTCGGCCCCCAGCGCGTGAGCGGCGCTCTCGAGAACGGTTCGGAAGGAACGCACACCACGCACTCCGGGAAGCCCCTGGAGCGATTCTTCGAGCCAGCGCAGACGAGAGACGGCACCAGGCTGCTCGACCTCGTGTGGAAGCTCGAGCGCGATCTCGACGCCCTCGATCGACGTGAGGCGACTGCTGACGAACTCGATGGCAGCTCGCGTGGGGTGACCCTCGCGCCAGTAGGACAAGGGATGCGCGTCCGTGTTCAGCTTCGTCAGTCCGTACCCGCCGACTCCCGCCAACAATGCGGAGGTGAACAGGACCAGCCGCGTGTGCTGCACGGGAAGCGCGATCAGCCGCGGAACGATCTGCTCCCAGCGCTGATATTCCCGCAGCGCCGGGCCTCTCGAATCGGGCAGGCAGATCAGTACCGCCGGCAGAACCGTGAACGTCATCAACAGGCTGGCGCCGACGCCGACGGCGGTGACAGCACCGAAGTGCGCAAAGCCGATCGAGGGCGTACCCACGAAGGAGACGAGCCCCGCCATCGACGTGGCGGCCGTCATTGCGCACGGAATCCACGTTTCGTGCGTCGCTGCACGGAGCGCGAGGTGGCGAGCGACTCCGGCCGACCGGGATCGCCAATACGCCGTCAGGTAGTGCACGGCATCCGCGCTTCCCATCACGAGAACCAGCGTGGGAGCGGCCGACGTCAGTGGATCCCAGGGCCATCCGAACAGCGCGATCGTCCCGAGACCGAATCCGGTCGCGAGACCTACCGCGCTCATCAGGCCCACCACGGATTGCCAGGATCGGAGCAGCGCTAGAAAGCAAGCGGCGATCACCGCTGCTGTCGCCCCGCCAATGAGCGCGGCCTCGGCCATCGCCTCCCGCTGGCTTGCGACGTGAAAGAAAGGATTGCCGGAGAGCGCGAAGCGGAAACCACGTTCGTCATAGGGCGCCGTAGCGCGCTCGATTGCGGAGACGAGAGCGACCTGGTCTTCCGGCGTCGTGCTAGACGACTCGACGAGAAGTCCACCCGTCCGCCCATCTGTGGAGACCAGGGTGCCCTTCCACACCGGGTCCGAGAGCGCGGCGCGGATTGCTCCGTGCGGCAGATCGGCGCGACCATGGTCGAACAGCCGATGAATCCGGATTCCGTCGGAGGATGGCAATAGAATCGGCGTATGCGCCGGGCTCGAGACGCGCAGGACGTGAGCCTCTTGCAGCAGCTCTTCTCCGACCGCGTGGGCCATCGCCAGAGAAGCGGCGTCGAGGGCGGAGCGGCAGGGATCGCCAGTCTCGCCGCACGACCATGCGACGACGACCGGGTAGCCGCCACCGAACCGAGCCAGGAAGCGCTCGAGCCGCTGCACTTCTGAATGGCTCGCACCGAGGAGCGCGTGTGCCCCGGAGCTCGATTCGGCGCCAGTCGCTCGCAACCCCGCGGTCACGCTCAGGGCGATGGCGAGTCCGATCGTCAAGAGCGGCCAGCGCAGCGCGAGGTCGGTCAATCGCTCCATGTCGTCCACCGGCTCGCGAAGTGCGTGTCGCGAAGCGATGCCCTTCTCGCTGCACGCGTGGGCCCGTTCACGTCTGCCGCTCCATCAGGGGAAGGCGGGCGAGGGCGACCAGCCCTCGGCCCTCCGCGCGCGGCTCGAGGGTCAAGCGGCCGCCCAGCGAGGTGACGATTTGTCGGCTGATGGCCAGTCCGAGGCCGGTTCCGCCCGAGCGAAAGCTCGTAAACGGGACAAAGGCACGGCGGAGCTGGTCGGCAGACATTCCGGCACCGCGATCCTCGATTGCGAGCTCGAGCAGACCGTTTGCGAGCCGCGCGTGGAGCTCGACGACCTGGTCCACGGCGGAGGCCCGGAGCGCATTGTCGAGCAGGTTGACCAGCACGCGTACGAGCTGCTCGAAGCCCGGCGGTAGCTCGCCGAGGTCCGGGATCTCGTGAACGACGACGCGTTGGTCTCCATGCAGCGACCGCACCTCGAGACATGCGACTTGCACCAGGTCCGCGAGCTTCGCGCGGCTCTTCTCGGCCTCGGCGTCCAGCGCTGCGTGCGTCAGCTCGCGCACGTGCGATGCGAGGCGCGCGACCTTTCGAAGCTGTGGCGCGATCGCATCGCTCGGGTCGATGTGGTCGACGAGCTGCCTGGCCGTCAGCTCGAGCGCGCCGAGCGGTTTCCCGATGTCGTGCGCCAGCTCGGACTCCATGCGACCGCGCGCGGCGAAGCGCTCGGCGATGCGCAGCTCCTGCTCCAAGCGGATCGAGACCAACGCGGCCGCCGTGTGACCCGCGATCGTGGCGACCCACTGCTTCTCGCTGGAGCCGAGCATGCGGCTGCGCTTCTCGTGCACCAAGACGAGGCAGGCGACCAGGCGTCCGTTCAACTCGCCGCGCGCGAACGCGCAGACGCCGGCGTCGTGCGCCTGCTTCAGGGGCCCCGGCAGTTCCGCGAGGCGATTCAAGTCGACGACGGATTCAGAGCCCCAATCCGCGAGGCATGCGGCCAATGAGAGATCGACGAATCCGCGCGAGCCGACCGCGTCGATCAAATGGTGCGAGTCGCCCTCGACCACCAGGATCGCGACCCCGGTCTGTCCGAGCCCGCTGCGAATCGCGCTCGCGACCGCGCTCGCCACTCCCTCGGCACTCCGCTGCGCGGCGATCCGCTGAGCGTACTCGCGGCCGAGACCCTCCCAGTCGACGCGCTGAGAGACCAGCAGCGCGTGAACGCGCCGCTTGAGCCTCGAGCGGAGCGGGTCGAGCGGCAGGAGCGTGCAGTAGACACCCGCGAAGATCACGGTCGGATGTCTCAGGACTTCGGGAAGCCCGAGGCGATCTTGGAGGGCGAGGATCGCCACGAAGAAGACTGCCGACCAAAGCGTGAGGAACAGTGCCTGTGCGATCGCGTTCCGGAACGAAGCGTTGATGTCGGCGACTTCGTGGCGAGAGATGGCATATCCGACGGGAAACGGCAGAAGCGCGGCGAGCAGCGTCACGGCGGCCAGCCGAAGACTCGGCGAGCCCAACACCCACACGAGCGAAATCGGGACGCTGAGGAGAACGAGGCCGCCGAGAAACACGCGAGCCTGGCTGCGAGCGAGGTGAGACGGCGACTCTCGAACCGTGAGGTAGCAGCCGACCGCGAGCAGGCCGACGCCCAGACCGATCAGCAGCAGGAGCATGCGTTGTGCGAGCGCAGTCGAGACCGCGGATCCGGCGTACGCCGCCTCGATCTCCACCGCGCTCAAGACGAAAGCGAACAGATAGGGTGCTGCGATCGCCTCGGGGAACTGATCGACGATTCCTCGTCGCTGCGGGAAGACGAGACCGAGATGCATGATGGCCCCCGCCAGGGATGCGCGCGCGAGGGCATCTCCCACCTCGAACGCGCTCGTCGAACCGCCCGCAACTAGCGACACGATCCCGACGCCCGCGACTGCGTGGATGAGGGCGAACGGAAGAGACGCAGGCACGCCCGCTCGCACCGCGGTGAGAAGGACGGTGACGACGAGAATCGTCGCGAGCGCGAATGCCGCCGCGACGCGCAAGGCGGCCTCGCCAGGGCGGATGAGCAGCGGCGCCACGTTCACGATTTGCGGCGCCCCCTGAAGCGGTTGCACGCGAAACGCGACGGGCTTGGCGCTCCGAAACTGCGCATGCACTTCGTCGTCGCCGTGGATCGTTTCAAAGTGATCGCCGTGCACCACGCCATCTACGCGGTCTGCGTAGGCGAGCGGGCAGGCCTCATGAAGCGCAGAACTGAACGCCACTGTGGCGTTCGGATAGAGCGGGCACGGAAACACCCAGCGCGACCGCAACGGCTGCTCGGCGAGGGCGATCAGGAACGTCAGAGCAACGGGCGCGACGGCGACCAGCGTGAGCGCGTCGCGCTTGCGACAGGTTCCGTCGATCCACTCGCCCAGCTTGTTGGGGAACTCTGACTGCGGCTGCGATTCCACGGCGCGCTCACTGCTCGACGAGCCGCGATCCTACTCGCAGGACGTGCGTCAAAATTCGACGAAAACCTCTTCCATAACAAATCGCAGCAAGCGTTCTTGCGGTTCTCAGCCTCATCGGGCGCGAACGCCACCACGGCTCCGGCGAGGCGCGCGAGCGGTGGGAACCGGGCATGCTGAGATCGGGCGAATCCCTGCTCGGCTTCGACCCGCGAAGCGACGGTCCCAACAACACGAAGGCCCCGCAGCGTCTCCGCTGCGGGGCCTTCTCTCACTGCGCGCCCGCTTCTCCGGGCACCGCACTCCGCTCACACGTCGTAGTACAGCTCGAACTCGTGCGGGTGCGGGCGCAGGCGGACCGGGTCGATGTCGTTGTCGCGCTTGTAGGCGATCCAGCTCTCGATCACGTCCTTGCTGAACACGCCGCCCTGGAGCAGGAAGTCGTGGTCGGCCTCGAGCTCCTTCACGGCCTCGTCCAGGCTGCCCGGCATGGTGGGGACGTTCTTCGCCTCCTCGGCCGAGAGGGCGTAGATGTTCTTGTCCAGCGGGTCGCCGGGGTGGATCTTGTTGATCACCCCGTCGATGCCTGCCATCAGCATGGCCGCGAACGCCAGGTACGGGTTGCAGGCCGGATCCGGGTACCGCACCTCCACGCGCTTCGCCTTCGGGCTCTGCGAGTAGGTCGGGATGCGGCACGAGGCGGAGCGGTTGCGCGAGGAGTACGCCAGGTTCACCGGCGCCTCGTAGCCCGGCACCAGCCGCTTGTACGAGTTCGTGGTGGGGTTCGAGAACGCCGCAATCGCGCGCGAGTGCTTCAGGATGCCGCCGATGTACCAGAGCGCGACGTCCGAGAGGCCCGCGTAGCCGTTGCCGGCGAACAGCGGCTTGCCGTCCTTCCACAGCGACTGGTGCGTGTGCATGCCCGAGCCGTTGTCCTTGAACAGCGGCTTCGGCATGAACGTCGCGGTCATGCCGTGCCGCTTCGCGACGTTCTTCACCACGTACTTGTACTTCATCAGCTTGTCGGCCATCGCCGTCAGCGTGTCGAACTTCATGTCGATCTCGGCCTGGCCGGCGGTCGCCACCTCGTGGTGCTGCGTCTCGATCTCGATCCCCATCTTCTCCATCTCGAGGCACATCTCGGTGCGGAGATCCTGTTGGGTGTCGTGGGGCGGAACCGGGAAGTAGCCCTCCTTGTGCCGGATCTTGTACCCGAGGTTGCCGCCGTCCTCGTCGCGGCCGCTGTTCCACACGGCCTCCGAGGAATCCACCTCGTAGTACCCGTGGTTCGCGCCCGAGCCGAACTTCGCGCTGTTGAACACGAAGAACTCGGCCTCGGGGCCCATGTAGGCGGTGTCGGCGACGCCCGTCTGCTTCAGGTAGAGCTCGGCCTTCTTGGCGATGTGGCGCGGGTCGCGGCCGTAGGGCTCGCGGGTGAGCGGGTCGACGACGTCGCACACCAGCACGAGCGTCGGGTGCGCCAGGAACGGGTCGATGAACGCCGACGCCGGGTCGGGGATCATCAGCATGTCGCTCTCGTTGATCGCCTTCCAGCCGCGGATCGAGGAGCCGTCGAAGCCGTAGCCGTCCTCGAAGGTCGACTCGGAGAGCTGCGAGATCGGGTGCGAGCAGTGCTGCCACAGGCCGGGCGAGTCGATGATGCGGCAGTCCACCATCACCACGTTGTTCTTCTTGGCGAACTCGAGAACCTGCTTGGGAGTCATGTGCGGGGGTCTTTCCTTCTGCTCGCGTCGCGAGCGTTGGTCCCGCGCGGGCGATCCGCGCAGTGAAGACGGGGGTTGGGAGAGCCGCTAGAGCGCTTCGTCGCCGCGCTCGCCGGTGCGGATGCGCACGGCCTGCTCGATCGGGAGCACGAAGATCTTGCCGTCGCCGATGCGGCCGGTGTTGGCGGCGCCGGCGATCGCCTCGACCACCTTGTCCACCAGGTCGTCCGAGATCACGATCTCGAGCTTGATCTTGGGCAGGAAGTCCACGACGTACTCGGCGCCGCGGTAGAGCTCGGTGTGGCCCTTCTGGCGGCCGAAGCCCTTCACCTCGGTGACGGTCATGCCCTGGATGCCGATCTCGTGCAGGGCCTCCTTCACCTCGTCGAGCTTGAAGGGCTTGATGACCGCTTCGATCTTCTTCATGACGTCTCCTGTCGGGCCCCGAAGCGGCCGGACCCTATCACGAATCATCCGGGCGAAGCAGGGCGAAGTTGGGGGGTCTGCCGTCGGAGAGAGCAACTGGCGTGCCATGCGCGAAATGCGGCCAGCGTGCGCCGGAGCGGCGGAATCGTGCCCGAGTGTGCCGAGGCGTGCTCATGCGCTGGGCAGCGCCTGCTGAAGTTCTGAGCAGGCGGAAGGGCGAGCTGCGTCGTGCGTGCAGGGCAGGCTGGAACGCGGCTTGCTTTACGCGCCTCGGCGGAGGAACTCCCCGATGGCACTCGGACACGTCAACGCTTCCTCGTCCCCTCGCCCCGACGCGAGCGCGCTCGACGCGTTCTTCGAAAAGTTCTTCGAAACCGCCGCCGAGAAGCGCGGCGGGCCGCCGAACCTCACGGAATGGGTCGGCCTCGCCGAGGGCTGGCGCATCGTGCGCGCGCTGCGCGAGGCGCGCGGCAACCGCGCCGCCGCAGCCCGGGCGCTCGGCATCGGCCGCCGCACGCTCTACACGAAGATGGAGAAGCTCGGCATTGCACCGAAGTTCTCGCTCTGGTAGCGGAGCGCCGCGCGAACGGGCTCGAGGCCCGCCCCGCCGCGCTCGCTCGAGAGCGCTCCCGAAAACGGAACCGGCGCGGATCCCGAGAGGATCCGCGCCGGTCGCTTTTGCTCCCAGCCGAGCGGGCGCTCAGAGCGCGTAGACGAGCTCGACGCCCGCCGTCACCTGGTCGTCGTCGTCGAAGAAGCCGTCGTCGCCGGCATAGATGTCGTCGCCGCTGCCGGTGATGAAGTCGGCGTCGGTCGCCTTGTCGTAACGGATTTCGGCGCGCAGCGTGAGGCCGTCGGCGATCTCCTGGTCGACCGTGCCGGTGATGCCCCAGATCTCGATGTCGCTGCTGAAGTCGTCCTCGAGGCTCAGGTACTCGAAGCGACCCGCGACGCCCGTCGACTCGCCGAGCGCGAGGCGCCCGGCGGCCGCGACGCCGTAGCCGTCCAGGGTGTTGCCGCCGAGGTCGGTCGAGATCCAGTCGAAGTTCACGTAGCTCCCGAACTTGTCGTTCGGCGTGAAGCGCGCGATGAAGTCGAGGATCACCTCGTTGTCGCCGTTGTCGCCCGAGGCCGGCGAGTCGCCGTACGTGCCGGCGAACGAGCCGGAGAACGCGCCCGCGCCGCCGCTCACGCCGAACAGGATCGCCTTGTTGTTGTTGCGATCGGCGTTCAGGGCGGGGAAGGCGCGCGTCTCGTCCACGATGCCGAGGCTGGCCGTGATCGGGCCGACCGGCGTCGAGGCGAGCAGGCCGGTGTGGTTGATCGGCTGGAGGTAGTTGTAGACGTTGCCGCGCGTGATGTTCCAGTTGCCGTTCGCCTGCGCGACTTCCGCACCGAGCAGCGTCGCGAACTTGCCGGCCTGGATCGTCACGCCCTCGCCGATCGGCGCCAGGTACGAGATGTATCCCTGATAGAGATCGAAGTCGTTGCCAGCGGCGCCGTCGTTGTTGTCGCTCGAGAGGATCGACGCGACCTTGCCGTACACGAAGTCGGCCTTGAAGCCCGCGCGCTGCTCCGGCGAGACGTCGCGCGCGACCGTCAGCCAGAGCTGGTCGAGCGAGATGCTGTTGTTGTCCGGGTGGAGCAGGTCGACCGGCGCGTTCGCGCCGCTGTTGATGCTGCCGGGCACGTCGTTGAAGTTGTAGAAGTACGAGGCCGCGACGTGGCCGCTCACGCTGATCGTGTCGAAGAACGACGGCTCGTCGGCGGCGACGTCGGGCAGCGCGACCGGGGCCGCCTGCTTGGCGGCGGCGAGTTCCGCGCCCTGCGCCGCGAGCTTCTGCTCGAGCTGTTCGATGCGCGCCTGCATCGCGGCGAAGCGCGCGTCGACGTCCGCCTCCTCCGCCTTCGCGCCGAAGGCGTAGACGAGCACGGTAAAGACTGCGAAGACGAATCGAGACATTGGGGAGTGACCTCCGGTGGGAGTGAAGTTCCGCGGCCTGAACAGCAAAGGGCGTGCCGCGATCGTCCGAGCGCGAAAGAGCACGACTCGGCCCGAGATGGAGTCATTGGGCCGAGCTCGGCCCAATCGTGTTGCCCAATCCCTGAGCACACCTGCGAGCACACACCCCGGCGCGTGAGGTGCAGTCCGGAGGGGGAGCGGGGGGTTCGCCGGGGCCGGGCCCCGACGAACGGGCGCGCGGGTCAGGCGGAGTCGCCCGTTCTCTCGTGGGCGTCGAGCCAGGCGTAGGTACGCGGGCAGAGCGCGGCCGCGCGCGGGCGCGCGGTGCGAAGCCGCGCGAAATCCGCGGCGGTGTCGACGTCGAAGCCCGGCGCGAGCAGCTCGCTCGTGAGGCCGAGCGCGCGCGCGGCCGCGCGCGTGTCCTCGAGCACGCTGCTCGTGCTCATCGGGTGCGCGAACAGCCCGGGCGCGAAGCGGCGCAGCGCGACCAGGTCGTAGCCGCCGTCGGGATCCGGGCTCAGCGCGAGGTCGCTGCGCGCGAGCGCAGCGAGCGCGCCGGCGAGCAGCTCGGGCCCGAGCGCCGGGCTGTCGCTGCCGCGCAGCAGCACGCACGCACCGCCGCGCGCGAGCTCGCTCGCGGCCGCGTGCTCCATGCGCGCGGAGAGATCGGCGCCCTGCTGCGCGAACACCCGCCAGCCGGGCGCGCGGGCAGCGAACGCCGCGAGCGCCTCGGGCGGATGCGCGGCCAGCGCCAGCTCGAGGCCGAGCGGCGGCGCGTGGCGCGCCATCGCTTCGAGCACGTCGTCCAGCATCGCGCCGTAACAGCTCGCCGCCTGCTCCGGAGTGAGGGGCGGGCAGAGCCGCGTCTTCACCGCGCCCGGCGCCGGCCACTTCGCGAAGACGACCAGCGCGCCCCTCACGCGAAGGGCAGCGCCACGACTTCGGCTTCCGTCTCGCCCGCGCGCAGCCGCGTTCCCGGCGCGGCGAGCGGCGCCTGCACGAAGCCCAGGCCGATCGCGCCGAAGCGCGGCGAGCGCACGGCGCTGGTCACGCTGCCCGCCTCGCCGCGTTCGCCCGCGAGCGCGCTGCGCGGCGCCGGGAGCGCGGCGCCCGCGAAGCGCAGCCCCACCAGCAGGTGGGAGAGCCGGCCGCGGCTGCGCATGCGCGCGACCACCTCCTGGCCCGTATAACAACCCTTGTCCACGGCGACGGCGACGCCGTCGAGGCGCGCCTCTGCGGGCAACACGCTCTCGTCGAGCTCCTTGCCGAGCCACGGCGTGCCGGCCTCGACGCGGCGTTCCTCGAAGCGCTCGTCGCTCTCGCGCCGCGCGCCCGCCGCCTCGAGCGCGGCGATCACGGCCGCTTCGCGCGCGCGCGGCGCGAAGATCTGGAACGCCTCCGCGTGGGTGAAGCCGTAGGCGGCGACCGCGCACGCGGCGCCGGCGATCTCCGCGCTCGCGACGGCGTGCGGTGCGCTCGGCGGCGCCGCCGCGACCGCTGCGAGCAGGGCGCGCGCGCCGTCGCCTTCCAGCGCGAGCCGCGCCCAGCGCGGCGTCTCGTCCGCGAGCGCCACGTCGTCGGCGATCACGAACTTCGCGAGCCGCGCGATCACGGGGTCGATCGCGCTCGCCTCGGTCTCGAGCCAGAGCGCGTCGCCGCGGTGCAGCACGTGCAGCTCGCTCACGATGCGGCCCTGGGGCGTGAGCAGGAGCCCGTGGGCGCCGTCGCCGGGCGCGAGCTTCTTCACGTTGCAGCTGAGCATCCCGTCGAGCCAGCGCTGGCGATCGTCGCCGCGCACCGCGATCACGCCCCGCCCGGCGAGGCGATAGAGGCTCGCGCTCACCGGGGCGGCGCCGTCGCGACGCGCACGATCGCGGCGGGCGCAGCGCCGGCGCTCGCGGGCAAGAGCGCGGGGCCGTGCAGCGCGGCCGCGTGCTGCGCCTGCTGCTTCGTCCACTCCTCGAAGCGCTCGCGCGCGATGTCGATGTCGTGCTCGTTGTCGATGTCGATCCCGCAGCCGCCCACCTCGGTGACGATCAGGCGGAAGCGCGTGTCGAGCAGCTGGGAGCACGAGCGCTCGATGCGCGCGAAGGAGACGTAGCGGCGCAGCGCGTCGGCGACGCCGCGCAAGCGCGCGCGGTCGAACAGCCCCGCCACGTGCAGCATCGCGAAGTACGCCACCAGCCGCAGGCCGCCGCCCTGATAAGTGAGGATGCGCCACGCCAGCGCGAGCGCGTGGAAAAGCTCCTTCTGGTAGCGGTGCTCGTACATGTCCTCGATGTACCAGCGGTGCCCCATGCGCGCGGGCCGCACCAGGTGGATGTTGCTCTGGCGCACGCGGCCGTCGGCGACGTTGAAGTACGCCATCTCGATGCCGGGGAGTCCGTGCGCCGGATAGAACGGCGCGAGCGACTCCTCGGTGACGAGGCCGAGCGCGTAGTCGCAGCCCGTCGCCGCGGCGCGCTGCACGAAGGCGGAGAGCTCCTGCGGCGTCGCGAACGGCAGATCGGCCGAGAGGTAGAGCGCGCGCTGATCGAGCTCGTCGCGGGTCGGGTCGCGGCCCTCGGGCGGCGCTCCGGGCAAGAGGCGCCGGAAGGTCTGCCACGCGTTCTCGTAGAGCGTTCCGTACTGCTCCACCACGAACACGGGCTTCACCAGCGACGCGCGCAGCTCCGAGTCCTCGCGCAGCGTGCGTTCGAGGCGCGCCGCGTTCCCGACCACCCAGACCTCGCTCACCTCGGGCACGCGCATCAGCACGCCGACGGTGCGCGCCACCAGCGTCCGCCCGGCGACGTCGAGGTAGACCTTCGCGTCGCCATACACGGCGCGAGAAGCCTTGCCGTCGCCGGCCATGACGATCGCGGGTAGCCGCTCCACGTCCCTAACTTCCTCCGTCCTCGAGCACGAAGATCACCTGCATCGTCACCAGGAACTCGGTGATGCGGCCATCCTCGACGCGCGCCTTCTCCTCGATCACCTGCAGGCCGGTGATGCCGCGCAGCGTGCGGCGCGCGCGCTCGAAGCCGCGCTCGACGGCGTCCTGCCAACCCAGCGGCGACGCGGACGTGATCGTGGAGACCGAAGCGACGGACATGTTCCCTCGTTGACGTTTCGTGGAGGCCGCCGTTCGACTTCGCTCGGCGGCAAGCGCGCGGCCTTCGGCCGCTTACCAATGCAGCGCCGTCTCCGGCGCCACCTCGAAGTGGAGGCGCAGGCGCACGCGGTACTCGCGCAGGCCGCCGTCCTCCACCTTGACGCGCTTCTCGACCACGTCGAAGCCGCTGATGCCGCGCAGCGTGCGGTTCGCGCGCGCGATCACCTGCCGCGCCGCGTCCTCGAAGGACTCGGGCGACGAGCCGATCAGCTCGTTCGTCTTAGAGATCGACATCTCGCGCGAGCCTCACGCGGTCGACGGCGCCGTCGCTCTCCCAGACGCAGGTGCCGTCCTCGATCAGCAGGTCGAGGTGGCCGACCACCTCGCTCATCACCAGGAAGCTCTGGCGCGGGTCGCGGCATTGCTTCGGGAAGATCTCGACCCCCAGCTCGAAGGGCGACAGCACGCGCTTGCCGAGCCGCCGCGCGATCTGGAGCTTGCGGCGCTCGTGGTGGAGCCGGTAGCTGGCGATCAGCTTGCGGTGATCCCAGATCACGTCGCCGTGGGCCGGGTGCGTGGCCTCGGCGCGCAGCGCCTCGGCCTTCGCCAGCGAGCGCATGAACTCGATCAGGCTCGGGCGCCGCGGCTGGCCGGGCGGCGGGATGTGCAGCAGCGGCACGGGCGAGATGTCGGTGAGCAGGTGGTCGCCGGAGAAGATCAGGCCGAGGTCGCGCTCGTAGAAGATGATGTGGTCGTCGCAGTGGCCGGGCGTGCCGACCACTTCGAGCGTGAACTCCCCCAGGTCGACGCGATCGCCCTCGGCGAGCACGCCGTCCACCTCCACGGGCTCCGAGAGCTCGATCGAGCTGGTGCCCGCCGGCGGCTTCGCGCTCAATACCCCCTCGGGCATGCCGAAGCGCGTCATCCACGCTGCGCCGGTGCCGCCGCGCATCGAGGCGGGCGCCCAGCCGGCGCGCATGCGGTCCGCCTCGCCGGCGCTCGCGAACAGCTGGGCGCCGGAGAGGTCCTTGAGCCGCTTCGCCTGCCCGAAGTGGTCGCCGTGGGCGTGGGTCACGAGGATGCGCTCGATCTGCTCCAGCGCGATCCCGAACTCCTTGAAGCCGCGGCGCAGCGCGTCGAAGGACTCGGTCATGCGCATGCCGGTGTCGATCAGCGTGACGCCGCGCTGCGAGCCTTCGGGCGGCAGCACCACGTAGCTGTTGATCGCGCCGAGCCCGGTCCAGTCCGGCGTCGGCGTCGGAATCCGCAGCACCCGCCCGAAGCGGTGCCGCTCGGCGTATCCGCGCAGCTGCGTCATGGAGGAGGCAGGGTAGGCGCGGCCTCCGGCCGCCGAAAGCGGAGCGATAGGCGCCTGGGACTCAGGGAGCCACCACCTGGGTGACGATCGCGCCGAGCCCGCGACCCTCCGCGATCACCGTGTCGCCCGCGCGCAGGAATGCGCCCTGCTCGAGCAGCTCCTCCACCCACGCCTCCTTCACCGCGCTCTCCGCATCCGTGTCGAGGAAGCCGAGGCTCACGGCCCACCACACCGCCTGGAGCGCGATGAAGCCGGCGCCCGGCGGGCGGAAGACGACGCCGCCCGGCGTGCCCGTGATGAGCGCCATGCCGCGCGGGAGGCGGCCCGGGGTGAGCGCAACGCTGCGGCCCGCGTGGAGGAAGCGGGGGCTGTCTCCCAGGGCGATCACCCGCCGCACGATCTCGTCGACGTCCCAGAGCAGGGACACGCCGCGATCGCGCTGGCGCTCGGCGCCGTTCACGTGGAGGCGGATCTCGCAGTCGCGCACGAACGCGCGCCAATCCTCGGGCACCACCAGGAACGGCCCGGTCGGCAGGAAGCCGGGCTTGCCCTTCGCGTTCGCGAAGCCGCCGCCCACGCCCGGCACCGAGAGGTCGGCCTCGCGCGTGAGCTGCGCGCGCTCGGTGAAGTCGTTCGCCACGAACACGCCGGCGCGCGCGCTCGCGAGGTCCGCGGGGCTCGCGAGGTCGCGGTCGAACACGACGCCCAGCTCGACCTCGTAGTCGAGCAGCCAGTCCGGCTGGACTGCGAGCGACGCCTGCCAAGGCGTGGGCTCGGCGACCTTCGGGAACAGGAACGGCGCGGGCACCTCCGCCTCGTCGGCGTGCTCCGCGTAGTTCGCGCCGGCCGCGACATGCTGGCCGCCCACGATCACGGGCAGCAGTGCGGTGACGGGCAGCTCCGTGCGCGGGCCGTCGGCGAGCAGCGCGCGGACGGCCTCCTCGCCGCGCTCCGCGAGTGCCGCGAAGGCGTCGGGCGTGCCGAGCGCGACCCCCGTGACGCTCGCGTCGCCCGCCGCGACCACGAGGAACGCCTCGCGCGCGCCTTCGCGTTCGGCGAACGCGAAAGTGAAGCCCTCGCTCGCGGGCACGAGCTGCCACGCCGCCGCGTGCGCCGACGACGCGGCGAGAGTCATCAGGGCGAGCGCGGCGCGGCGGAGCATTCCGGCATTCTCTGCCGGGCTGCTCCAAGATGCGAGGCGATTCTGGAGAGCCCATGCCGCCCCCGCTGCGCTTCGGCGTCGCCTACGACTTCCGCAATCCACCGGGGAGCGGGCTCTCGAACGCCGACCTCTACGCGCGCGTGCTCGCCCAGGTCGAGCGCGTCGACCGGCTGGGCTTCGACCTGGTGTGGCTCACCGAGCACCACTTCGTCGAGGACGGCTACCTGCCCTCGTTCGTGCCCGTCGCCGGCGCCATCGCCGCGCGCACCTCACGCGTGCGCATCTCGTCGGACATCGTGCTGATGCCTTTCCAGCATCCGCTCCGCTTCGCGGAGGATCTCGCCGTGCTCGACAACCTGTCGGGCGGGCGCATCGAGCTGGGCGTCGGCATGGGCTACGCGCCGCACGAGTTCGCCGCGTTCGGCGTGGACCGGCGCGCGCGGGTATCGCTCACCGAGGAGGGCATCGCCGTCCTCCGGCGCGCGTTCACCGGCGAGCCCTTCGACTTCGACGGCAAGCACTGGCGCTTCCGCGGCGCGTGCGTGCGGCCGCGGCCGGTGCAGCCCGGCGGCCCACCGCTCTGGCTCGCGGCGATGAGCGAGGCGGGGGCGCGGCGCTGCGCGCGCCTCGGCCTGCACCTGCTGCCGCAGGGCGACCGGCGCGCCGTGCTCGACCCGTGGCGCGCGGAGGTCGCGCGGGCGGGCGGCGATCCGTCGCAGCGACGCGTAGGGATCATCCGCCCCTGGCTGATCACCGACGACAAGGCGCGCGACTGGCCCGCGATCCGCGAAGCCGAGCGTTACAAGGCGCGCATCTACGCCGGCTGGATCCGCGAATCAGGCGACGCCGTGTCGTTCATGAGCGGCGAGGAGACGGCGATCCCGCAAACCTGGATGGTAGGCGACGCCGAGAGCGTCACCGAGCAGCTCGGCGGGTTCATCGCCAAATTCGGCTTCACCGACGTGGTGACGTGGGCGGCGCCGCCCGGCATCGCGCCCGAGGCGCTGGACGCGAGCCTCGAGCGCTTCGCCCGCGACGTGATGCCGCGTTTGAAGGCGAAGCTCTCGTAGGCTGCGCCCGGAGCACGCGGCTGCGATGCGAACCTACTCCCCGAGCGACTGGCTCGACGCTCTCGCGTTCTCGAGCGCGCTCGTGGCGGGCGCGGCGGCGGCGCTCGCGGCGGCCGCCTCGCGCGCACTGGGCTTCGCGCCGGAGCCGGCCGTGCTCGCGCTCGCATTCTGCGGGACGGTGGTCGTCTACTCGCTCGATCGGGTGCGCGACCTCGCCCGCGACTCCGGCACTTCACCGCTGCGCAGCGCGTTCGTCGCCGCGCATCGCCGCGCGCTGCTCGCGGCCGCGGTGCTCGCCGCGCTGGGTGCGCTCGCGGCGGGGCTCTCGGCGGGCGCACGGGTTGTTACGGTCGCGGCGGGCGTCGCCGCGTTCGGCGTCGCGCACCGGCGACTCAAGCGCTTGCTCTGGGCGAAGCCGCTCTACCTCACCGGCTCGTGGACCGCGGTGGGCGTCGGCCTGCCCGCCGCCGCCGCGAGCGCGCACGCACCCCTCGACCTCGCGCGGCTCGCGCAGGTCGCCGCCATCGTGGCCGCGACGCTGCAGGCGAACGTGATCCTCTCGAACCTGCGCGACGCCGAGGGCATCGCCGGCCGCCTCGGCGCGCGGCGCGCGCGCCCGCTCGCCGCGGCTTTCTGCGCGGGCGCGCTCGCGCTCGCCGCCCTCGGGCCGTGGGAGGCGCGCGCGCTGGCGGCGTTGCCGCTCGCCACGGGCGCCGCGGTGGCCGCGTTTCGCTCCGGCGAGCGCTACGGCGCGCTCGTCGTGGACGGCGCGTTGCTGCTGGGCGCCGCTGTCGCGCTGCTCGTCGCCGAGCTCGCAGCCAGCGCCGCGCGCGTTGCAGCGGGCACTTGACGGGGCTACTTCGCGATCTCGACGCCGCCGCCGCTCGGGGCGCGGCGGCCGGAGCCGGCATGGAACGCGCTCGCACGGAAGCCATCGCACGCCTCCCCGACGCGGAGAGCGAGCGCACCGCCTACCCGAGCGGCTTCCCCGCCTGCATCGACGTGCCCGCCGCGCGCTACGTGGACCCGAGCTTCCTCGCGCTCGAGCGCGAGCACGTGTTCGCGAAGTGCTGGCTATTCGTGGCGCACGCGGACGAGCTGCCCACCGCGGGCGACTTCCGGCTGATCGAGGCGCTCGACCGCCTCGGGCACCCCGTCTTCCTGGTGCGCGGCGAGGACGGCCGCATCCGCGCCTACTACAACGCCTGCCGCCATCGCGGCGGGCCGCTGGTGGACGCGCCGAGCGGCTCGGCGGGCAAGCGGCTCGTCTGCAAGTACCACGCGTGGACCTACGACCTGGGCGGCCGCCTGCTCGGGGTCCCGGAGGCGAAGAACTTCCCGCGCGGCGGGCCGGACGGATGTCCCGGGCTCGCCGAGGTGGCGTGCGACGCCTGGGGCCCGTTCGTGTTCGTGAAGCTCGCGCCCGGCGGCCCGAGCTTGCGCGAACACCTGGAGCCCGTGGCGAGCGAGCTCGATCCCGTGATCGGCGAGGGCGCGCCGCGCGTCCACTTCGCGGGGACGAAGCAGGTCGACGTGGCCTGCAACTGGAAGGCGCCGGGCGACGGCAACATCGAGACCTACCACGTGCCCTTCGTGCACCGCCGCAGCGCGGGCCCGCTGCTCGACGAGCAGCGCACGGGGCAATGGCTGCTGCCCCAGGGCCACTCGCGCATGCTGATCCGCTTCCGCAAACCGCTGCCCGCCGCGCTCCCGCTGCCGCGCTTCGCTGGCGACACGACGCTCGCCGAGCTCGGCATCTACTCCTTCCACGTCTTCCCGAACCTGAGCGTCGTACTCGGCGGCCCGAACTTCGGCTTCCTGAGTGCGACCTTCCCAGACGGCGTGGGCCGCTGCGCCTACGTCGTGCACTTCTTCTCCCCGATCGCGCGCAGCGACGAGACCGCCGCGCGCATCGACGCGATGCTCGAGGGCAACTGGCGCGTGCTGCTCGAGGACCTCGCGAGCCAGACCTCGGCCCAGAAGGCGATGCAGTGCGGCGCCCTCGACGTGCTGCGCCTCCAGTACCAGGAGCGCCGCATCCGCTACGTGCACGAGGAGCTCGACCGCCGCATCGGCGCCGAGCGCATCCCCGCGTCGCTACGCGTGCCGCCCCTGCTGGACGCGTTCGTGGAGAAGCACTGAGCCTCAGAATCGAACGCGGCTCGAGCGGAGCCCAAACAGGATGCATCCCTTCGTCGCGCTGATGCGCCGCTACTGCATCGACTACACGAACTCCCACGACCAGAGCGTGTGCGACGAGATCATGTCGCCCGATTACGTGGTGCACATCAGCGGCTTCGACCTGCCGCGCGACGCCGCGTACAAGCCGGCGGTCACGCGCGTGTTCGCCCGTTTCCCCGGCCTCCAGCTCCAAGTGCACGAGCTCGTGACCAACGGCGCGCGCCTCGCGATGCGCTTCAGCGAGCACGGCGGCGCCGTCGACGCGGGCGGGCGCTTCGCCGCGTGGGGCGGCATCGGCCTCTACCGCTGGAACGGCGCCCAGCTGCTCGAGAACTTCGTCGAGCAAGACTTTCTCGCCCAGGAAGAGCAGCTCGCGAGCGGCGTACCCGCTCCCCTCGAGCCGCCGCACCTCGACCCGTGGATCGGCACGCGCGCCGAGCCGACGAACCCGGCGGCCGAGGCGGCGGTGCGCGGCTGGCTCGCGAAGGGAGATCTGCGCGCGGCGCCGCGCGTCGTGCTCGACGGCTCCTGGTACGAGGCGCTCGCACCGGCCTTCCTCGACATCGACGCCGTGCAGGTGAACGACCTCTTCTCCGCCGGCGACCGCGTCGCCTTCCACGTGACGCAGCGCGGCCGCTACCGCGGCGGTCTCGCGGGCGTGGACGCGGCGGCGATCGGCCGCCCGGCCGAGCTGCGCTGCGTCGGCCTCGCGCGCGTGGAGAGCGGCGTGCTGCGCGAGCTGCGAGCGATCACGGATCGCGCCGGTGCACGGCGCGCCCTGGAGCGCCCGCGGCGCTGAGGAGCGCAGCGCGAGCGCTCCTCCTACTCGGCGGGCGACACGCGCAGCGGCAGCCGCTTCGGGCCGCGCACCAGGTACGAGTCGATGTACTCGACGCGCTCCTCGACGCGCTCCTCGACGCGCTCGAGTCGCGCGAAGCGAGGCAGCAGCTCTTCGAGCGCGACGCGCGCCTCGAGGCGCGCGAGCGACGCACCGAGGCAGAAGTGGATGCCGAGGCCGAAGGCGAGATGGCCCTGCGTGTTCCGCGACGGGTCGAAGCGGTGCGCGTCGGCGAACTGCGTTTCGTCGCGATTGGCCGAGCCGAGCAGCGGCATCACGAGGGAGCCCGCCGGGATCCGCACGCCGGAGAGCAGGGCGTCGCGCGTGGCCGTTCGCAAGAGAAACTGGATCGGCCCGTCGTAACGCAGCGCCTCCTCGACGAGCGCCGGGATCCGCCGCGGATCGGCCTTCGCGCGCGCGAGCTCGTCGGGATGCTCCAGCAACGCGAGCAGCGTGTTGCCGAGCAGGTTCGTCGTGGTCTCGTTGCCGGCGACGAGCAGCAAGATCACGAACATCAGGACTTCGCCGGGGGTCAGCGGCGTCTCGCCTTCCTCGGCGCGGATCAGCGTCGAGATCAGATCGTCGCTCGGCTCGCGCCGGCGGCGCTGGACGACGCCGACGACGTAGTGCGAGAGCTCCGCGATGCCTTCGAGCACCCGCACGGGCCCGAGCTCTCCGGCGCCGCCGGTCGCGCCGGCGACCGCGCAGTTGGACCAGCGCTTGAAGTCGTCCTTGCGCTCCGCCTCGACGCCGAGCAGCTCCGAGATCACGGTGACGGGCAGCGGCACGAAGTAATCGGAGACGAGGTCGAGCTCCGGCTTGCCCTCGATGGCGGCGAGCGCCTCGCGCGCGATCGCTCGCACGCGCCGCTCGAGCTGGGCGATGCGCCGCGGCGTGAAGCCTCGGTTCACCAGGTTGCGCATCGGACCGTGCCGCGGCGGGTCGGAGGCGATCAGCGAAGGCGCGCGCAGTTGCTCTTCGGGCGAGAGCGGCAGCGACTTCACCAGCTCCGCGATGCGCGCCAGGTCGGCGGGCTGAAGGTTCTGGCCGAGACCCGAGCCGAACGCGCGGGAGAACGCCGTCTGCATCGCGCTCGACGAGAACAGCTCCGGGTGCCGAAGCACGTAGGCCACGTCCGCGTAGCGCGCGACCGCGTAGGCGCCGGTCTTCTCGACGCGCGTCACCGGCTGGTGCCGGCGCAGCTCCGCGTAGGCGGGATAAGGATGGTCGCGCTGGCCGTCGTCGAACGGGTCGAAGGCGATCGCGCTCATCGGCTCCTCCGCCGGCGGCGCGCTCTGGCGGGCCCGGCTCCAACTTCCGCAACGAGGCGCGGCCACCGCTCGGGACGCAGCACGCCGTAGAGCAGCACGCGCTTCAGCTCGCGCGCGAGGCGGGCGGTGGCCTCGCGCCGCGCGGGCTCGTCCTCGAACTCGATGCGCGCGTGCAGCGGCCACAGCACCGCCACGCCCATCAGCAGATGGCCGAGCATCTCCGGGTCGGCGTCTGCGCGCGCGCCGTCGCGCTCCACCGCGCGCCGCGTCTCCTGGAGGAACAGCTCCTTGCCGGCGCGCGGGAGCGGGCCGTCGGACAGGAGCCAGTAGAGGGCGAGGCGCGCCACTTCCGAATGCTCGAGGAAGTAGCCGGCGATCGCGTCGATGTGCTCGACCACCGGACGGCAGCGCTCGAGCAGCGCCGCGACCTCGGCGATCACCTCCTCCGTCACCGCGCGCACCAGCTCGTCGCGCGTGCGGAAGTGCTGGTAGGCGGTGGTGCGGTTGATACCGGCGAAGTGCGCGACGGCCGAGACGGTGATGCTCTCGGGGCCGCGCTCGGCCATCTGCCCGCGCGCGGCGGCCACGATGCGGCGGCGCGTGTCGACGAAGTCGGAGCGGCGTTCGCGCCGGGGAGGAGTGGAGCCGGGAACGGGCATGCTCGTCTTGTACGCCGAGGGGTCCATAAAGTCAACAACGCTGTAGTATTTGTACTCCCGTCGACGGCCGCGGAGGTCGCCCGCGACGCCCGAAGCGCTCGAACGCGCAGGCGTGGGCGCGCGCTTCCGCCGGGCTCGCTCGCCTCGCTCGCTTGAAGGCAGGGACGCGCGGCCATACGGTGCCGCCGCTCGATCCGGGCCCCGCCCCGGACCCGCTCGGAGACAACCTTGAAGCCGAGCCCCGAGGACTACGTCGCGATCGCGGATCTGCTCGCCCGCTACTGCGTGGCGCTCGACGTCGACGACGTCGAGGGCTGGATCGCGCTGTTCACGCCGGACGCGTCCTTCGAGGTGTACGGCCGATCGTTCGACGGGCACGCGGGCTTGCGCGAGATGCTGGCGGCTGCTCCCGGCGGCCTCCATCTCGGCGGCCCTCCGGTGATCGAGATGATCGACGCCGACCGCGCGCGAACGACGCAGAATCTGCTGTTCGTCGACCGCGCGACCGGCGCCTCGCGCAGCGTGCTCTACACGGACGAGCTGCGGCGGGCCGCGGAAGGCTGGCGATTCGCGAGGCGGCGCTGCCGCTTCCTCGTGGCGAATGGGCTGAGCGACCGGCCCGCGCCGTAGGAGATCGAATCCGGGCGCGATCGTGGGGAACGCGGATCTCGCGCGGGAGCCTCTGGCCGGCCGCTCGGACTCCGGGCGAACGTGGTGGAGCCGAGCGGGATCGAACCGCCAACCTCCGCGTTGCGAACGCGGCGCTCTCCCAGTTGAGCTACGGCCCCAGTCCGGGTTCGGGAAGGCGCGCACGGTAGGGGCCGACCTCCGGCGCCGCAACGCTGCGCGCCGTGCGCTCCACTCGGCGGCCGAGCCTTGCTCGGCCTCGCGTTTTCGGCGCCCCGACACGGCCTCGACCCTTCTCGAAGCGCGTGCGGCCGGCCACGGACCCGTGGCTCGGGGCGCTTGCAATCCCGCTCGGCCCGTGCGCAGGATTCCCGCATGCACATCGACGTCCGCCGCATCCTCGTGCCGATCGACTTCTCGGCCCACGCCGAGCCGGTCATCCAGTGGGCGATCCACCTGGCCGAGGAGCACGGCAGCACGCTGATCCTCCTGCACGCCTACCACCTGCCCGTCGAGTTCCAGCAGCTGGAAGGCGCCTACCTACCGCAGGAGTTCTGGGCCTCGGTGAAGGCGGAGGCGGAGCAGAACCTCGAGCGGTTCGCCCAGCGCGTGCGCGAGGCGAAGGTCCCCGTCGAGGTGATCGCGCGCGAGGGCTACCCAGCCACCGTGATCGAGGACGAGGCGTCCGTGCAGCGCGCCGACCTGATCGTGATCGGCACGCGCGGCCGCTCGGGCCTCAAGCACCTGCTGCTCGGCTCCATTGCCGAGCGCGTGGTGCAGAAGGCGCCGTGCCCGGTGCTGACGGTGCGCCTCCCGGACGCGAAGCACTGAACGACGCGCACAGCTGACACGCCGGCATGCCGAACGAGATCGTGCTCTGGCTCGCGCTCTGCGTGTTCGGCGTGGCGCTTCTCTACTCCTCGGTCGGGCACGCCGGCGCGTCGGGCTACCTCGCGGTGATGTCGCTGTTCGGGATCGCGCCCGAGGTGATGAAGCCGACCGCGCTCGCGCTCAACATCTTGGTGGCGACGATCGGCAGCGTGCAGTTCGCGCGCGCGGGGCACTTCCGCTGGCGCCTCTTCTGGCCGTTCGCGGCGCTCGCGGTGCCGCTCTCGTTCGTGGGCGGTACGGTCGCGCTCCCGGCGGACGTGTTCAGACTGGTGGTCGGCGCCGTGCTCGTGTTCTCGGCCTTCCGCTTTGTGATCGAGCCGCGCGACGCGGCGACGACGCACCCGCCCGCGCTGGGCGTCGCGATCGCCAGCGGCGGCGCGCTCGGACTGCTCGCCGGCCTCACCGGGACCGGCGGCGGCGTCTTCCTCACGCCGCTGTTGCTGCTCATGCGCTGGGCGAGCACGAAGCACGCCGCGGCGGTGAGCGTGCTCTTCATCCTCGCCAACTCGATTGCCGGCCTCGCTGGCAGCCTCGCGCGCGGCGGTGCGTTCCCCAAGCCGGCATTCGCGCTGCTCGGCGCCGTAGCCGCGGGCGGCGCGCTCGGCTCGACGCTGGGGAGCCATCACCTCCCGGCGCCCGCGATCAAGCGCCTGCTCGCGCTCGTCGTGCTCGGCGCGGGGGGGAAGCTCGCGTGGGACGCGCTCGCGCGCTGAGGGGCGGCCAGACTAGCCGCCCGCGCTCTTCCTTCCGAGCGCGCCGCCCGGATGCAGCGCGTGGTAAGCGGTGCGCGTCAGCCCGCGCGCGTGCTCGAGCGCGGCGCTCAGCGCGGCGATCACGAGCAGCTCGGCGGCGGCGCTGGCGCGCGGAGCGAGTCCGAGCCCGCCGCCCTCGTGGCCGACGTGGGCGTCGAGCACGACGGCCGCCTGCTGCGCGAGCGACGACTTCGGCGCGCCGGTGATCGCGACCACGCGCGCGCCGAGCGCCTTCACCGCGCCGACCGCGGCGAGCAGCTCCGCCGTCTCGCCGCTGTTGCTGATCGCGATCACCACGTCGCCGCGCACGATCTGGCCCGCGCTGCCGTGCATGGTTTCGCTGGCGGAGAGGAACGACGCCGGCGTGCCGACCGAGGCGAGCAGCGCGGCGCCGTAGCGAGCCACGTGCTCGGGCTTGCCGATGCCGGTGACGTGCACGCGCCCGCCCTCGGCGCGCGCGGCGTCGACCAGCGCGACGGCGGCGTCGAAGGCGCGCGCGTCGCTGCGCGCGCGCAGCGCGGCGAGCTCGGCGAGCGCGACGTCGAGGGCGACCAGCGCCTCGTGGCCCGGCTGCGCCTCCGGTATCGCCGCGACGCCGCGCTTCGTCCACGCCGGGAGCGCCGCGCCGTCGTAGCGCGAGAGCACCGCGTCGCGCGCGGCGTGCGGGTCGTCGGGGAAGGCGCCGAGCTTCTCGACGCAGGCCGCGCCGCAGGCGTTGCCGAGCCGCGCGACGTCCTCCCAGCCGAGGCCGCAGGCGAGGCCCACCAGCACGCCGCCGAGGAACGCATCGCCGGCGCCTGTGGTGTCGACCACGCGCGCCACCGCGTAGGCCGGCACGCGCAGCGCCTCGCCCGCGGTCGCGATCGCGCAGCCTGCGTCGCCGTCGGTGACGATCACCGCCTCGTTGCCGTAGCGCTCGCGCAGCTTCTTCGCGATCGCGAGCGCGTCGCCGCTGGCGGTGAGCACGAGCTCGCGCCCGGCCGCGCCCGAGGGCTTCAGGATCTTCGCGCGGCGCAGCGCCTGCTCGAGCTCTGCCTGGGTGCCGAGCCCGGGCACCGCATCGGAGGGCGGCACGTCGAGGTCGAGCAGCGCCGGCACGCCCGAAACCTCGGCGAGCCGTAACACCTCCAGCACCGCGGGCAGCGGCAGTTGCGACACCTCGGTCGTGACGCGCAGCGCGCTCGCGATCGTGCGCTCGTGGTGACGCCGCACGTGCTGGTAGCTGGTCTCGCTGGTGGCGCCGGGCGCCATGTAGATCGCGCGGCCGCCCGCGTCGTCCACGTAGATGTCGGCGAAGGAGCTCGCCGAGCCGTCGAGCACGAGGTCCTTCGCGATGCCGAAGCGATCCATGGCGTCGCGCAGGAAGCGACCGTTCGCGTCGTCGGCCTGCTTGCCGAAGATGCCGACGGGCAGGCCCAGCACGGCGGCCCAGCCCAGGTGGTTCAGCACGACGCCGCCCACGCGCAGCTCCGCGGTGCGGCCGCCCTCGCCGGGCCGGAGAATTCCCTTCTGGTCGACCCCGAGCACGCGCGGCACGCGGTGGATGCGGTCCGCGACCATGCTGCCGATGCCGACGGTGCGGCGGTCGGGACGGTCCGCGCTCACGCTGCCCCCTCGCTCTGCGTCACCCAGGTGGGCTCGAGCCGCTCGCGGGCGAGCGCCTGCACGCGCGCGAAGTCGGCGTCGAACTGTGCAGTCTCGGCCTCTCCCAGCGCGGGAGTGCCCGGCGCGACCGCGTCGCTCGCGATCACTCCCTGCAACAGCAGCGCGCGCTTCAGGCACGCGATCGTGCGGCTCGCGCCTCCAGCCTTGGTGGCGGCGCGGAACGCTGCGAGCACGCTCTCGGCCGCGGCCATGCGGTCGGCGTCGCCGGCGCGGCACACCTGCCAGGCGCGCGCCCACTCTCGGGGCAGCGCGTTCGCGGGTCCCGAGACGACGCCGATCGGCAGCTCGCCCGCCAGCCAGAAGCGCTGCCAGGATTCGCCCACCAGGCCCGCGAAGCCGCGGCGCGGGCGGAACAGCTCGAAGATCAGCATCGCGTCGCCCACGTAGATGCCGAAGGCGCCGCGCTCGCGGAAATTCCGCGCGGCCTGCGTGTAGTTGCCGAGCACTTTCTTCGGCGCGCTCACCTTGATGCCGCGCACGAAGTCGAGGCGCGAGAGCGCCTTCACCTGCTTCGTGCGCAGGTGCGTGCGATCCGGGTCGGTCGCGATCGCGGCGTTGTCGTAGAGGTAGACGGGCACGCGTCGCGCCGAGGCGTCGAGCAGGTCGGCGACGTCGCGCGCCACGAAGCGCACCGCGTCGTCCACGTCGCGCACGGCGAGCGGCGCCAGCACGAGCGCGTCGGCGCCGGCGGCGATCGCCGCGATCGCATTCGCGAGCGTCTCGCCGCGCGTGGCCGCCGTGATGCCCGCCCAGCACTCGACGCGATCCGCGTCCGCGAGCGCCGCGTTCGCCTTCTTCACTTCCTCGACACACACCTGCACCGCACGGCGCGCGAGCTCCGCCGGCACGCGATCCCACTCGCCCGTCGTGCCCGCGGCAAACACGATGTCGGCGCCCCAGCCGTCCTGGACGACGTGCCGCACCACCGCGCGCTGATCGTCCTCGAGGAGCTCGCCGCGCGCGTCCAGCGCCGTAACAACCGGCACCGAGAGGCCGGGGCGCGGGCGCGTTTGCTCGACGGAGCGCATGGCGAGGCACGCTAGCGGAATGCGGCGCGCGCTACGGGCTGCTCAGCCACGCATTCGAGAACGCGTCGGCCGCGATCGTCGCCGGCGCCGCGCTCGTCACTTCCAGCACGAACGAGAGCAGCGGCGTCTCGATCTCGATCACGCCGGGCAGCACCGCGCCGCCGCGGCTGGCCCAGCCGAGGAAGCGGTAGCGGGTGCCGTCGGACAGATCGGCGCGGGCGACCTGGTAGGTCTCCTTGTCGATCCACACGGACGGTCCGCCCGTCGCGCCTCCCACCACGTAACAATCGCGCGGCCCGTCGTAGGCGAGCGCGACCGCGCCGGGCGCCGCGCCCAGCTCGCCGGCCCGCGCCAGCAGCTCGCCGCCGGTGCCGGTCTGGACCAGCCAGAAGGGCGGCACGAGCGGGTGCGCGTCTTCCAGCGGCGCGCCGTCGCGGCTCGCCGCGAGGCCGCCCGCCCGGCGCAGCTGGCGCTCCACGAAGCCCTCCTCGTGCCGCAGCTCGATGCGCGCCGAACCCGTCGGATCCACGAGCAGCTCGCCGCGTGCGATCGGCGGCGCGTCGAGAGCCGGGCGCACGGAGACGCCCAGGCGGAATGGCTTGGTTCGCCCTTGCGCGCGGCTCGCGTCCGCGGCGGCGCGGGCGACGGTCTCGGCCTCGGGGATGCGTGCGAGCGCCGGGCTCGCAGCGGCGAGCAGCGCTGCTGCTGCGAGCCGCGCTGCCGCGGCCGCGAGCGCGGTGCGGCGCCGGCTCTCCGTCACTTCGCTCCCGCCAGCGTGCTGCGCCCGGCGTACTTCGCGCGCGCGCCGAGCTCCGCCTCGATGCGCAGCAGCCGGTTGTACTTCGCGACGCGATCGGTGCGACAGAGCGAGCCCGTCTTGATCTGGCCTACCCCTGTCGCCACCGCGAGGTCGGCGATCGTCGTGTCCTCGGTCTCGCCCGAGCGGTGCGACATGACCGCCGCGTAGCCGGCGCGCTGCGCGATCGCGACCGCCTCCAGCGTCTCCGAGAGCGTGCCGATCTGGTTCACCTTGATCAGGATTGCGTTCGCCACGCGCTTCGCGATGCCCTCGCGCAGGATCGCCGGGTTGGTCACGAACAGGTCGTCACCCACGAGCTGCATGCGGTCGCCGAGCCGCTGGGTGAGGCGAGCCCAGCCGTCCCAGTCCTGCTCGGCGAGCCCGTCCTCGATCGAGACGATCGGGTAGCGCGCGCACCAGTCGGCCCAGAACTCGATCATCTCCGCGCTCGTCTTGCGCGTGCCCTCGCTCGCGATGTCGTACATCCCGCCGTCCCACAGCTCGCTGGTCGCGGGGTCGAGCGCGATCGCGATCTGCTCGCCGGGCCGGTAGCCGGCCTTCTCGATCGCCAGCATCACGAGGTCGATCGCCTCGACGTTGCTCTTCAAATCCGGCGCGAAGCCGCCCTCGTCGCCCACGGCCGTCGAGTAGCCCTTGTCGCGCAGTACGCCGGCCAGCGTGTGGAACACCTCCGCGCCCCAGCGCAGCGCCTCGCGGAACGTCGGCGCGCCGATCGGGTAGAGCATGAACTCCTGGAGGTCGACGTTGTTGTCGGCGTGGGCGCCGCCGTTGACCACGTTCATCATCGGCGCGGGCAGCAGCGTTGCCTTCGCGCCGCCGGCCCAGCGGTAGAGCGGCGCGCCGGCCGCGGCCGCCGCGGCGTGCGCGGCGGCGAGCGAGACGCCGAGAGTCGCGTTCGCGCCGAGGCGCGACTTCGCCTCGCTGCCGTCGAGCGCGCACAGCGCCGCGTCGAGGGCGCGCTGCTCGGCGAGCCCGCCCAGCGCGGCGCCGCGCAGCTTGCGCGCGATCTCGCCGTTCACGTTCGCGACGGCTCGCGTCACGCCCTTGCCGAGGTAACGCGCGGGATCCTTGTCGCGCAGCTCGAGCGCCTCGCGCGTGCCGGTGGAAGCGCCCGACGGGACCGCGGCGCGGCCCAAGTGCCCGCCGCTCGTGGTCACCTCGACCGAGAGCGTCGGGTTGCCGCGCGAGTCGAGGATCTCGAAGGCGACGATCTTCGCGATCGCGAGCGCCGCCGAGCGGGCGCGCGCGGAGGCCTTTGCCGCCGGCCGCTTCTCAGCTGCGGGCCTGCGCTTCGGTGCTGCCTTCTTCCCCAGCCTCTTCTTCGCCTTTGCCGCCATTGCCCGCCCTCTCCCGCAAGAGGGCGCGCAAGCTAACCCCTGCGCCGCGGCATCACTACGGGACCCTCACTCGTCTCGACGAGCTGCGCGTCGACGCCGAAGCCCTCGCGCAGGAGCTCGCGGCGCAGCGCCTCGCGCGGCGCGCCGCAGGCGAGGATCCGCCCGCCCGCGAGCAGCGCGATGCGGTCGCCGACGCGCGCCGCGCCGGCGAGATCGTGCGAGACCAGCAGCGCGGCCTTGCCCTCGCGCGCGAAGTCGCGCAGCAGCTCCTCCAGCGCGAGGCGGTGCGCGAGGTCGAGGTGCGCCACCGGCTCGTCGAGCAGCAGGATGCGCGGCGTCTGGGCGAGCGCGCGCGCGATCATCGCCAGCTGCCGCTCGCCGCCCGACAGCTCGAGGATGCTGCGCTGGGCGAGCGAGCCGATGCCGAGGCGCTCGAGGCAGGCGCCCGCGATGCGGCGGTCCTCGCGCGTCTCGAAGCCGAGCGCGCCGAGATGCGGCGCGCGACCGAGCAGCACGATCTCCTCGACGCGAAACGGGAACGGCACGCTCGTGTCCTGCGGCACCAGCGCGAGCCTGCGCGCGATCTCGCGGCGCGAGTGCTCGCCGAGCGGCCGGCCCTCCAGCAGGACACGCCCGGCGCCCGGCGCGACGAGACCGGTCGCGACGCGCAGCAGCGTCGTCTTGCCCGCGCCGTTGCGGCCGGCGAGCACGAGCACCTCGCCGAAGCCGAGCGCGAGGCTCGCGCCTGCCAGCACGGCGCGGCCGTCGCGCGCGAGCGACACGTCCTCCAGCGCGAGCGCGGGCGGTGCAGCGGCGCTCACGCGAGCCCCCCGCGGCGCCGCAGCAGCGTGAGGAAGAGCGGCCCGCCGAGCAGGGCGGTGATTGCGCCCACGGGCAGCTCGGGGCCGCCGAGCACGGTGCGCGCGAGGGCGTCGCACAGCACGAGGAAGCTCGCGCCCGCGAGCGCAGACGCAGGAAGCAGCAGCCGGTGGTCAGCGCCGATCACGAGCCGCAGCGCGTGCGGGACGATCAGCCCGACGAAGCCCACGAGCCCCGCGACCGAGACGGCGGCGCCGACCAGCAGCGAGGTCGCCACGAGCAGCGCGAGCTTCACGCGCGTGGGCTCGAAGCCGAGCAGCGCGGCGGAATCGTCGCCGAGGGCGAGCGCGTCGAGCGCGCGTGCGAGCGGGAGCAGCGCGGCGAGGCCGAGCGCGAGGAACGCGCCGATCCAGCCCGCGAGCGCGGGCTGCGCGTCGGAGAGGTTGCCGATCAGGTAGAGGAAGATGCGGCTGCCCTCGGCGAGCCCGGCGGCCGACGCGAGGAACACGATCACCGCCGAGGCGAGCGCATTCAGCACCACGCCGATCAGGAGCAGGCGCGTCGCTTCGAGACGCCCGCGCGGGCCGGCGGCGCCCAGCAAGAGCACGACGGCGGCGACTGCGCCGGCGAATGCGGCGGGCGGCGCCGCGCTCGCGGCGAGACCGAGCGCGCTGCCGAGCGCGATCACGAGGATCGCGCCGAGTGCGGCGCCGCCGGAGACACCCAGGATGAACGGGTCGGCGAGCGGGTTGCGCAGCAGCGCCTGGAACGCGGCGCCGGCCGTAGCGAGCGAGGCGCCCACGCCCGCGGCGAGCAGCAGGCGCGGCAGCCGCACGCGCAGCACGATGTCGCGGGCGACGTCGCCGCCGCCGCCGCGCAGTGCGTCCCACACTTCGCGGAGCGCGAGGCCCGACGGCCCCGCGGCGATGCCCAGCGCGAGCGTGGCGCCGAGCCCGAGCGCCAGCGCCGCGAGCACGCCCGCGATCCGCGCAGGCGTGAGCGACGCGTTCATGGCGCGCCGCCCGCAGGCCCAGCATCGCCGCGCACCGCGCGCTCCAGCAGCGCGAGCGCGGCGTCGAGGCGCGGGCCGGGCAGCGTGACCGCGCTCGCGGGCAGCGTGACGACACGCGCGCGCAGCGAAGGCCAGCGCGCCCAGAACTCTGCCGCGGACTCGGGCTCGTCGGTGGCGTCGACGATCAGCTCCGCCCGCGCCGCGAGCAGCCACTCGCGCGAGGCGCGCGGCCAGGCGCCGGCAAGCTCGGCGCCGAGGTTCTCGGCGCCGGCGGCGCGCAGCATGTCGTCGACGAAGCTGCCCGAGCCGGCGACGAAGAGCGGATCGCGCTGGAGCACGAGCAGCGCGCGCACGCGCGGGCGCCCGGCGCTCGCGGCCTGCGCGCGCTCGCGCGCCGCGCGCAGCTCTGCCACACGCCGCTCGGCCGCGCGCGCGCGACCGAGCCGCTCGCCGACGACCGCGATCGTGGCGAGCACCTCGTCGTAGCTCACGGGATTCGCGACGAGGCGCGGAATGCCGAGCGCCTCGAGCTGCGCCTGGAAGCCGCGCTGCTCGGCGCTCGGCACGAGCATCACGAGATCCGGCCGCAGCGCGACGACGGCCTCGAGGCTCGGGTCGTAGAGGCCGCCCACGCGCGGGAGGCCGGAAACCGCCGGCTCCTGGCGGGCGGAAAAGTCGTCCACGCCGACGAGCTGGGGACCGGCGCCGAGCACGAGCGCCATCGCCGTGAGTGACGGGTTCAGCGAGACGACGCGGCGCGGCGCTTCGCCCGCGCTCGCGACGGCCGCGAGCGCGAGCGTGCAGAGAAAGGCTGCGCAGCGACGCACGGCGCGGCGGGATAGCTCCCGCGTTCGGCCGTCGCCAAGCCGGAACGCCCCGGCGACGCCGCCAGCGTCCGAACGGCCGGTGCGGGACGCGATGGCGCCCGCGCCGACCTACCCTCCACCAGCGGCGCCCCGGAACGTCCCGGCGCCTTCGGCTCTACTGCGCGCGCAGCGTGGTCTCGCCGTGCAGCGAGACGTAGGGGCGCAGCTTGGCGAGTCTCGCCTCGCCGATGCCCTTCACCGAGAGCAGATCCTCGATGCGCTTGAAGCCGCCCTGCTTCTGGCGCGCGACGACGATGTCGCGCGCCCGCGCGTCGCCGATGCCGGGCAGCAGGGAGAGCTGCTCGGCCGAGGCGGTGTTCACGTTCACGACGCCGGAGAGCTTCTCGGCGGCGAGGCTCGGCGCCGGAGCGGTGGCGAGCGCGAGACCGATGGCGAGGGCCGAGAGGAGGGCGCCCGTGCGCCCGCGAGCGGTGTTGCGATGCATGCTGGTTGCTTCCGCGGGACCGCGGGGAGAGATCGGGGCTCGTCTGGCTCGGTTTGCCGCTCGCTGCGCGCGGCGCTCCGCGCCGCTGGCTGCCGCGGTTCGGCGAAGGGATCGAGCCTACGTCTCGCGGCCGACGGCGAAGTCCGCCGCCGCGAGCAGCGCGTTCTTGCTCGGGCCGTCGGTGAAAGGCGCGATCGCCTCGGCCGCGCGCGCCACGTGCTCGCGCGCGCGCCGGTTCGTGTCGGCCACGCCGTGGTGGCGCTCGACCAGCTCGATCACGGGCGCGAGCTCGTCGCGGCCCAGCACGTGCTCGACGCCGACGACGCCTTCCGCGTGGAGGTCTGCCGCGCGCTGGGCGGCGGTCTTGAGCACGCTGCCGATGGCGTCGCGCTCGGCTGGAGTCGCTCGCTTCAGCGTGAGGAGCAGGGGCAACGTCACCTTGCCTTCGCGCACGTCGGTGTACGGGCTCTTGCCGAGCTCGGCCTCGCTGGCGGCGTAGTCGAGGGCGTCGTCGCGCAGCTGGAAGGCGAGCCCGAACTCGCGGCCATACTGCGCGAGGCGGCGCCGCTCGGCGCGCGTCACGCCGGCGAGGATCGCGCCCGCCTCGGCGGCCGCGGCGATCAGCGACGCGCTCTTGCGTTCGATCACGCCGTAGTAGTGCGCCTCGGTCACCTCGGGGTCGAAGCTGCGCTCGAGCTGCATCAGCTCGCCCTCCGCCATGCGGCGGATCGTGTCCGCGAAGATCGAGAGGATGTCGAGGTTGCCGTCCTCGACGATCATCGCCGAGGCGCGCGCGTAGAAGTAGTCGCCCACCAGCACCGCGCGCCGGTTGCCCCAGATCGCGCGCGCCGCCTCCTTGCCGCGGCGCAGGGTCGCGAGGTCGACCACGTCGTCGTGGAGCAGCGTCGCGGTGTGGAGCAGCTCGATCGCGGCGGCGATCTGCACCCGGCGCGGGCCGTCGTAGCCGCACAGCTCGGCAGCGAGCATCACGAGCAGCGGGCGCAGCCGCTTGCCGCCGCTCGACAGCACGTGGTCGCCGATCGCGCCGATCAGCGCGTGATCGCCTGCGATCGCCTCGCGCATCGTGCGCTCGACGTGCTCGAGCGCGGGAGCGCTGCGTCTCAAGGCGGCGGCGAGTGCGGCGGGAGGCGGGAGTGCGCGGTCGGTCATTAGGGAGCGAGGCTACCGCGCTCGGCCCGCGCCTGGCAACGAAAAATCGCGAAAAAACCTGCAAAACCGCGCGGTTAACTACCAGTCACCGGGCGTGAACGAGGCACGTTCACGCTCGCGCGGCGACTCGACCGCGGAGGGGTGCGCGGCGGCGGGGTGCTGCGCGCGCAGCCACGCGACCGCGGCGGCGACGTCGGCCACCCCGATCGCCTCGGCGCCGCTCGCCGCGCTGGCCGCGAGCTGCGCGGGTACCAGCACGCGGCGGAAGCCGAGGCGCGCGGCTTCGCGCAGCCGCTGCTCGACGCGCCCGACGCGGCGCACTTCGCCGCCGAGCCCGATCTCGCCGCAGGCCGCGACGTCGCTCGGCAGCGCGAGGTCGAGACGGCTCGACGCGATCGCCATCGCCACCGCGAGATCCGCTGCCGGCTCGGTGATGCGCATGCCGCCCACCACGTTCACGAACACGTCGCGCGAGAGCAGGTCGACGTCGCTGCGGCGGTCGAGCACGGCGAGCAGCAGCGCGACGCGCCCGTCGTCGACGCCGAGGCAGGTGCGCCGCGCGGTGCCGTAGCCGGCGGGCGCGACCAGCGCCTGCACCTCGAGCAGCAGCGGCCGCGTGCCCTCGATCACGGGCATCACGCAGGAGCCCGGCGCGCCGGCCTGGCGCTCCGCGAGGAACAGCTCGCTCGGGTTCTCCACTGCGACGAGCCCCTTCTCCTCGTGAGTGAAGACGCCCAGCTCGTCGGTCGCGCCGAAGCGGTTCTTGGTCGCTCGCAGTACTCGATAGGGATGGCCGCGATCGCCTTCGAAGGTGAGCACCACGTCCACGAGATGCTCGAGCACGCGCGGCCCGGCGAGCGCTCCGTCCTTGGTCACGTGGCCCACCAGCACGAGCGGTGTGCCGTGCGCCTTGGCGGTGCCGGCCAGCAACGCCGCGCTCTCGCGTACCTGCGTCACCGAGCCGGGCGCGGACTCGGCGCGCTCGGTGCGCAGGGTCTGCACCGAGTCCACTAGCACGAGCTTCGGCTTTGCGTCCTGCCACGGCGCGGCGAGCGCCTCGACGCGCGTCTCGGCGATGGCCAGCAGCCCCGGCGGAACGGCGCCGAGGCGCGCCGCGCGCAGGCGCACCTGCTCGAGGCTCTCCTCTCCGCTCACGTACAGCACGCGCCCGTGCGCGGCGGCCACGTTCGCGGCGAGCTGCAGGCAGAGCGTGCTCTTCCCGATGCCCGGCTCGCCGCCTAGCAGGACGACGCTGCCGGGCACGAGCCCGCCGCCCAGCACGCGATCGAGCTCCGCGATCCCCGTCGCGAGCCGCGGCTGCGACGCCGCGTCGATCTCGGCGAGCGGCCGCGCGCGGCCGGCCGCCAGCGTGGGCGGCGGCGCCACCAGGCTCGCCGGCGCACCCGTCTGCGCGCCTCCCACCGGCTCCTCGGCGAGCGCGTCCCAGGCGCCGCAGCCCGAGCAGCGTCCGAGCAACCTCGCGTGTTGGGTTCCACATTCGTTGCAGACGAAGACCGTGCGCGCGCGAGCCATGAGAACCGCCTGTTCAGGACGCGGGGCGAGGTGAAACGTAGTCGACATGGCGTAGCGTGGGCCGCGAGACTCGCGCATCCGGAGGCGCCGCGTGGGACTGCTCTACGACTTCTACGAGAAGCGCATCTTCCCGCGCGCTCTCGACCGCTTCATGAGCGCCATGGGCGAGCTGCGCGACGAAGCCCTCGCCGGCACGCACGGCGAGGTGCTCGAGATCGGCTTCGGGACGGGGCTCAACCTCGCGCACTATCCGGCGAGCGTCGCGCGCGTGACGACCGTCGACCCGATGGACGCGCTGCAGGAGCGGGTGCGCGCGCGCATCGCCGCGGTGCCGTTCCCGGTGGACGTGCACCACCTGCGCGCGGACGGGCAGCTCCCCTTCGACGCGGGCCGCTTCGACTGCGCCGCGATCACGTGGACGCTCTGCACGATCCCCGAGCCCGTGGCGGCGCTGCGCGAGGTGCACCGCGTGCTTAAGCCGGGCGGGACGCTCCACTTCATCGAGCACGGCCGCAGCGACGACCCGGCCACCGCGCGCTGGCAGGATCGCTGGAACCCGATCCAGCGCGTGATCGCGTGCGGCTGCAACGTGAACCGCCGCATCGACGCGATCGTGCGCGAGGGCGGCTTCACGTTGGAGAAACTCGACCGCTTCCTGGCCGAGGGCGCGCCGCGCATGTTCGGTGAGATGTATCGGGGAGTGGCCCTTTGGGGTCAGACCCCAAAGGGCCACTCTGTGACCCCAGAGGGCCATGCGCGTCAGATCACGAAGTCCAACACTTCGGAGTCCTGACGTCCGGACTGCGCGGCGACGAGCGGGCCGACCGCCGGAGCGCGCACCGGCGGCACGCGGCCCGTGCCGCACAGCAGGTTCGCCGGCACCGACTCCTCCATGCGCCGCGGGTAGTCGAGCTTCAGCGCAGCCATGATCGCCACGAACTCGTCCTCGCTCTTCGCGAGCCCGAGGCGCGGGTTCCAGCGCTTCTCCTCGGCGACGGTCGTGACGGTCCGCCCGCGGTAGTCGTGGCCCGGGTAGAGCAGGGTCTCGTCGGGCAGCGCGAACAGCCGCTCGCGCACCGAGCGGAACAGCTTGCGCGAGTCGCCCTGCTGGAAATCCGTGCGCCCGCAGCCGCGGATCAAGAGCGCGTCGCCCGTGAAGGCGATGCCGGCGGCCGCGCAGTGGTAGGAGGTGCACCCGTTCGTGTGCCCGGGCGTCGAGATCGCGCGCAGCTCGATGCCGCCGAAGCGCAGCGCGGCGCCGTCCGCGAGCGGCACGTCGGCGCAGGCCACGCCCGTCGCAGCGCCCACCGCCGCGCGCGAGCCGAGCTGCTCCCGCAGCAGCGAGGCGCCGGTGATGTGGTCCGCGTGCACGTGGGTTTCGAGCGTGAAGCGCAGCGTCAGGCCGAGCTCGCGCACGAGCTGCGCGTCGCGCTCCACCTGCTCGCGCACGGAGTCGATCAGCACCGCCTCGCGGGTCGCCTCGTCGGCGAGCAGGTACGTGTACGTCGAGGTCTCCGGATCGAAGAGCTGGCGAAAAATCACGTCGCCTCCTTCTCGTGAAAGACACACCGGCCGGCGAGCCAGGTCTGGGCGATTCGGCCGTCGGCACCGAGCAGCGCGAAATCGGCGCGCGCGCCGGGCCGCAGCGTGCCGCGCTCGCGCTCGAGTCCGAGCACGCGCGCGGGCGCGAGCGTCAGGGCGCGCACGGCTTCGAGGCGCGAGAGGGCGCCGAAGGCCTGCGCGTTGGCGAGCGCGCGATCGAGGGTGAGATGCGAGCCGGCGAGCGTGCCGTCGGCGAGCCGCAGCGCGACGCCGTCGTCGCGCACGGCGCCGGCGCCGAAGCTCGACGGAGCGGCAGATTGCTGCGGCGCCGTCGGCATGGCGACGTTGTCGGTGATCAGCACGAGGCGCGCGGCCTTCGCGCGCGCCGCCAGGCGAACCGCGGCGGGGTGCACGTGGACTCCGTCGCAGATCAGATCGCAGCTCAGGCGGTCGTCGGCGAGCGCGGCGCCGATCAAGCCCGGCGCGCGGTGGTGAAACGCGCCCATCGCGTTGAAGAGATGCGTGACGTGACGCGCGCCCTCTGCCGCGGCGCGCTCGCACTGCGCGGCGTCCGCGAGGCTGTGTCCGAGCGAGGCCACGACGCCGCGCCGCGCGAGCTCGCCGAGCAGCGCGCTCGCACCCTCGGCCTCGGGCGCGAGAGTGACGAGCCGCGCGAGGCCCTCTGCGCGATCCAGCAGCTCCGCGTCCGCGTCGCGGTAGGGCCGGATGCCCGTCTTGGGCTGCGCGCCCGCCGCCTCCGCGCGAATCCAGGGCCCCTCGAGGTGGAGGCCGAGAACGGCGGCGCAGTCCTCGGGCTCGCCCTGCCCTGCGGCCGCGCTCGCCCAGGCGGAGACCTGCGCACGCAGCTCGGCCGCCGGCCACGTGACCGTGGTGGGCAGAAAGCCCGTCACGCCCGTCGCGAGCAGCGCCGCGCCCGCGCTCCGCAGCGCGGCCGCGGCTTCCGCCGGCGGCGTGAAGATCAGCGCGCCGTGGTAGTGGAGGTCGAGGAAGCCTGGCGCGAGCGAAAGGCCCGCGAGCGGAACGCGCCGCACGCCGCTCGGAGGGGCCGCGCCGGCCGGAATCCGCGCCGCGATCCGGCCGCCGGCGACGAGCAGCGCGCCGTCGCCCTCGGCGCCCGCTTCCGGATCGAGCAGCCGCGCGGGTTCGAGCAGGAGCGGTTCCATCGCCGCTCAGTCTATCGGCAGCGCACCGGCAGCCGCGGGCCGTAAAGCAGCCGGGCGCCGAGGCCGATCAGTCCTCGATGGCCGAACTCGGCGCCGACATCGAGACCGATTTGCAGATGCTCGACGTGAAGCTGAAACAGCTTCGCGTGGAGTACGAACAGTACTTCCTCGGCGCGCGCAAGCGCGAGCCGCAGCTGCTGCGCGGCGAGGTCAACAAGGTCGTCGCCTACTACGCCAACGCGCCGATCCGCAACACCGCGCTGCGCTTCCTCTTCAACAACCTGCGCGCGCGCTACTTCACGCACAAGCGCCTCTGGGACGAGACCTGCCGCAAGATCGAGGAGGGCACCTACGAGCGGCATCTCTTCAAGGCGGATCTCCACGAGCGCGAGCGCGCCGCCAAGACGAAGAGGCCGGGCGCGGCGCCCGCTGCAGCGGCAGCGCCGAGCGGCGAGGACGCGCTGTTCGCGGAGTACGTGGGAGCGCGCGGGACCACCGGTCAAGGCGCCGCCGGCCTCACGCGCGAGAAGTTCGCGGCGCTGCTGCGCCAGCAGGAAGAGGCGATCCGCACGAAGTTCGGCGCAGCAAAGGTGAAATTCCGCGTCGTGGTCGAGGAAGGGCGCGCGAAGCTGAAGGCAACCCCGGTCAAGGGTTGAGTGGCAAGGCCGCGCCTCGCGCGGACCTCCGCGCAGTGGCTCCGTAGCGCGGTGCTCAGACTCGCCAGCGCGCCAGCGCTTCGCCCGGACGCCAGGCCTCGAGCAGGCGGCGGAACTCCGCGGCGTTCATCGGCTTCGCGAGCAGGAAGCCCTGCGCCTCGTTGCACTCGGCCTCGCGCAGGAAGCGCAGCGCCGCGTAGCTGTCGACGCCCTCGGCGACCACGCGCCGGCCGAGCTCGTGGGCCATGCGGATCACCGCGCGCACCACGCGCGCGGCGTCGGGGTTCGAGTCGATGTCGCGGATCAGCGCGCGGTCGAGCTTGAGGGTGTGAACGGGGAAGCGCACCAGCGACGCGAGCGTCGAGTAGCCGCTGCCGAAGTCGTCGAGCGCGAGCGTGAGCCCGATCGCGGCGAGGTCGCGCAACGGCGCGAGCGCGTTCTCGCCCTCGATCATCAGGCTCTCGGTGATCTCGAGCTGCAGCCGCCGCGGGTCGAGGGAGCTGCGCATCAGCGCGTCGTAGACGACGCGCTCGAGGTTCCCCGCCACGAGCTGCACGCGGGACACGTTCACCGCGAGCGTCGGCGGATCCAGGAGGTCGCACATCCAGCCAGCCGCCTCCTGGCAGGCGGCGTCGAGCACCCAGCGCCCCACCTCGAGAATCAGGCCGGTGTCTTCGGCGATCGGCACGAACTCCGACGGCGAGACGGGCCCGAGCAGCGGGCTCGTCCAGCGCAGCAGCGCCTCGGCGCCGGCGATCTGTCCGTTTGCGAGGTCGAACTTCGGCTGCCACACGATGGAGAGCTCGGAGCGCTCGGCGGCGCCCGCGAGCTGCTCGGCGATCAGGCGCGCGCGCGTCGCCCCGGCGTGCAGGTCGGCGCGATAGAAGCAGAAGATCTGGGCGCGATCGGACTTGGCGGCATACATCGCCGCATCGGCGGCGCTGAGGAGCGACGCCGGCGTCTCGCCGTCGCGGGGATACAGCGCGATGCCGACGCTGACGCCCACGCGCGCCTCGCCGCTCGCGAGCACGATCGGCTCGGAGAGCCGGGCGTGGACGCGGCGCGCACAGTCGGCGGCGTCCTCGGCCTCGTGGAGCCCCGTGAGCAGCACGGCGAACTCGTCGCCTCCGAAGCGCGAGACGCTTCCCTGGCTGCGCGAGCCGACGCGGCCCACCTCGTCGGAGCCGCGCACCGAGTCGAGCAGGCGCTGGCCGACCACACGCAACAGCTCGTCGCCCGCCGCGTGGCCGAGCCGGTCGTTCACCTGCTTGAAGCCGTCGAGGTCGAGGAACAGCAGCGCGAGCGTGTGGCCCGAGTCGCCGCTCGCCCTTCGCATGGCGCTCGCGAGCCGGCGCTCGAACAGCCGCCGGTTCGGCAGCCCGGTGAGCGAGTCGTAGAAGGCGATGCGACGAGCGCTCTCCTCGGCGCGGCGCTCGTGGGTCACGTCGAGCACCGTGACCGCGACCAGGGGCGCGGAGCCCGGCGCGCCGTGGCTCACCGAGAGGAAGTTCTTGAAGAAGCGCCCGTCCTCGGGGTCGCCGTGGCGCGAGAGAAGCTCCGGAATGCGCTCGCCGCGCACGGCGTCCTGAAGGCCCTGTTCGAATCGCGAGCGGTCTTCGGGATGCACGCAGGTGTCGAGCAGCTCGGCGAGCTGGGTCGGCAGCGGGTCGCGCAGGCGCAACACCGCGGCGGTGCCGGGTCCAAGACGAACCTCGTGCGTCGCGGCGTCCCATTCCCAATAACCGATGCCGGCGAGAGCCTGCGCCGTCTCCAGACGCCTCAGGCGGCGATGGATCTCCTCGGAGTCGGCGGAGGGCGCCCCAGACACCCGCCGCGACTCCTCGCCGCCCGGCTCGAGGTGAAAGAGGATGCGCGTGGCGAGCGTCTCGCGGTCGATCGGCTTGGTGACGAAATCGCTGATGCCGGCGACGCGCGCGCCGGACGGGAGCTGCGCGCTGGCGGTCACCCCGAGCACGAGGATCCCGCCCAGCGCAGGGTCTGCGCGCAGGCGTCCGCACACCTCGAGGCCGTCCGCGTCGAGGTCGACGATCGCGACCACGGCCTTCTCGCGTGCGGCCAGGGCGAGGGGAGACTCGTCGCCCGGCAGCAGCGGACTGAGGCCGAGCTGCTCGAGCACGCGGCCGAGAGAACGGGCGAGCCCATTCTCCGGCACCGCGACGAGCGCCGCGCCGCTGACCTTCCTGCTCTCCGCCCGCACCGCCCCCCCGCCGCGAGTGTCCGCGGAGGGCTCTTCGGGCTCCGCGAGCGCCTGCCTTAGCCGGATTGCGGGGCCGCGCGGGGGAAGCGCCGCGTCTGTGCCAACCCGCGCTCAGCCCTTGAACTTGTCGGTGGCGGCGACGCGCGCGACGGCGCGCGAGTAGGCCTCTTGCAGCTCGCGATAGGCCGCCTCGCCTTCGGCAGACGCGCGCATCTCCTGGAGCTGCGCGAGCGCGCGGTCGCGCGCGATCTCGGCCCGGGTGCGGTCGATCTCGTGGGCGAACTCGCAGCTCCCCACCAGCACGCTGACGAGGTTCTCGTGGATCTCCGCGAAGCCGCGTCCCACGGCGGCGTAGAGCGTCTCCGCGCCCGCCGAGATCTGCATCGTGCCGGGTTGGAGGCCCGTCATGAACGGCTCGTGCCCGGTGAGCACGCCGAACTCGCCTTCGGTGCCCGGGAGCACGACCGCCTCGACGTCCTTGTCGAACGCCTCGCCCTCCGGCGTGACCACGGTGAGATGGAACATTGGGTTCGAACTCCGCTCGCCTTCGGCTCGCTGCGCGCCTCCCGAGCTGCACTCGATCGGGAAACCGCCCTTTCCGTGGGATCTTCCGCTCGGCTCGCTACGCCAGCGTCTTCGCCTTCTCCCGGGCCGACTCGATCGTGCCGACCATGAAGAAGGCCTGCTCGGGCAGGTCGTCGCACTTGCCCTCGAGGATCTCCTTGAACGAGCGGATCGTGTCCTCGAGCCGCACGTAGACGCCCGGCGTGCCGGTGAAGCCTTCGGCGACGTGGAACGGCTGCGAGAGGAAGCGCTCGATCTTGCGCGCGCGCGCCACGGTGAGGCGGTCGTCCTCGCTGAGCTCGTCCATGCCGAGGATCGCGATGATGTCCTGGAGATCCTTGTACTTCTGCAGCGTCTGCTGCACGCCGCGCGCCACGCGGTAGTGCTCTTCGCCGACCACCAGCGGGTCGAGGATTCGGCTCGTCGAGTCGAGCGGGTCCACCGCGGGGTAGATGCCCTTCTCCGAGATCGCGCGCGAGAGCACCGTGGTCGCGTCGAGGTGCGTGAACGCGGTCGCCGGCGCGGGGTCGGTGAGGTCGTCGGCGGGCACGTAGATCGCCTGCACCGAGGTGATCGAGCCCTTCGTCGTGGACGTGATGCGCTCCTGCAGCGCGCCCATGTCCGTCGCGAGGGTCGGCTGGTAACCGACGGCGCTCGGGATGCGGCCGAGCAGCGCCGACACTTCCGAGCCGGCCTGCGTGAAGCGGAAGATGTTGTCGATGAAGAGCAGCACGTCCTTGCCCTCTTCGTCGCGGAAGTACTCGGCGCAGGTGAGGGCCGAGAGTCCGACGCGGGCGCGCGCCCCCGGCGGCTCGTTCATCTGGCCGTACACGAGCGCCGCCTTGTCGAGCACCGTCGTCCCGTCGGCGAGCTTCGAGTCCATCATCTCGTGCCAGAGGTCGTTGCCCTCGCGCGTGCGCTCGCCCACGCCGCCGAACACCGAGTAGCCGCCGTGCTGCTTGGCGATGTTGTTGATGAGCTCGAGGATCACCACCGTCTTGCCGACGCCGGCGCCGCCGAACAGGCC
>CAYWRY010000013.1:0-55808 GCA_964460485.1 uncultured Spirochaetales bacterium | reverse complement strand
CTAGGCAACCGACGAAGCGATCGCCTCCAACCCAATCGAATCGAGAGCGCCTCGATGGCGCTCTCGATTCGACCCTCCCTCCCAAAACGAGGTCGACGGCCAACAACGCCGGCGCGGGGGCGGGCGGGCGTGAGTCGCAGCGGAGGCCCGGTCCGAGGCAATCCCGCCGCACTCTCCGGTGCCCCGCTGCGCGGTGTGAGCGCGCAAGCGCGCCCAAAGGTCGCGAGCTCTCCTCCACCCAACTCCGCACGCCTCAGGCGCCAAGGGCCGGAGTCGCGACCACCCCGCCCACCCCCGCGCCGCCTCGATGCTCTTCCGCGGCTCAGCCCGGCCTCAGTGCTCCAGCTTCTTGAACCGCACCCGATGCGGCTGATCCGCCTCCGCGCCCTTCCGCCGCTTGTAGTCGGCCTCGTACTCCTGATAGTTCCCCTCGAACCACTCCACGTGCGAGTCGCCTTCGAACGCCAGCATGTGCGTCGCGATGCGATCCAGGAACCAGCGGTCGTGGCTGATCACGACCACGCAGCCGGCGAAGCCGACCAGCGCGTCTTCGAGCGCGCGCAGCGTGTCGACGTCGAGGTCGTTGGTCGGCTCGTCGAGCAAGAGCACGTTGCCGCCGCTCTTCAGCAGCTTGGCCAGATGGACGCGGTTGCGCTCCCCGCCTGACAAGTCGCCGACCCGCTTCTGCTGGTCGGCGCCCTTGAAGCCGAACGACGCCACGTAGGCGCGCGAGGCGATCTCGCGCTTGCCGAGCGCGATGCGATCGGCGCCGCCGCTGATCTCCTCCCACACCGATTTGTTGGGGGCGAGCGCGTCGCGGCTCTGGTCTACGTAAGCGAGCTTCACCGTCTCGCCGAGCCGGATCGCGCCGCCGTCCGGCTTCTCCTCGCCGACCAGCATGCGGAACAGCGTCGACTTGCCGACGCCGTTGGCGCCGATCACGCCGACGATGCCGCCGGCGGGCAGCTTGAAGCTGAGATCGTCGATCAACAGCCGATCGCCGTAGCCCTTCGCGAGATTCTTCGCCTCGATCACGAGGTCGCCGAGGCGCGGGCCGGCGGGGATGTTGATCTCCACCGTCTCGGGCAGGCGCTGCTCTTCCTGCTGCCGCAGCGCCTCGAACTCGCGGATGCGCGCCTTGCTCTTCGTCTGCCGCGCACGCGGCGACATGCGGATCCACTCCAGCTCGCGATCGAGCGTGCGCTGGCGCGCGCCGGTCTGCTTCTCCTCGACCGCGAGGCGTGCCTTCTTCTGCTCGAGCCAGCCGGTGTAGTTGCCCTGATACGGGATGCCGCGGCCGCGATCGAGCTCGAGGATCCAGCCGGCCACGTTGTCGAGGAAGTAGCGGTCGTGGGTGACGGCCACGACGGTGCCCGCGTACTCCTGGAGGAAGTGCTCGAGCCAGGCGACCGACTCGGCGTCGAGATGGTTCGTGGGCTCGTCGAGCAGCAGCATGTCCGGCTTCGAGAGCAAGAGCCGGCACAGCGCCACGCGGCGCCGCTCGCCGCCAGAGAGCTTGCGCACGTCGGCGTCCCCCGGCGGGAGGCGCAGCGCGTCCATGGCGATGTCGAGGGTGCGGTCGAGCTCCCAGCCGTTCACCGCCTCGATCTGGTCCTGCAGACGCCCCTGCTCTTCGAGCAGCGCGTTCATCGCGTCGTCTTCCAGGGGCTCGGCGAACTTGGCGGAGATCTCCTCGAAGCGGCGCAACAAGGCCTTCACCGCGCCGACCCCTTCCTCGACGTTGCCCTTCACGTCCTTGCTCTCGTCGAGCTGCGGCTCCTGCGCGAGGTAGCCGATTTTCAGCGCGGGATGCGGGCGCGCCTCGCCTAGGAATTCCTTGTCGACGCCGGCCATGATGCGCAGCATCGAGCTCTTGCCCGAGCCGTTGGGGCCGAGCACGCCGATCTTCGCGCCGGGCAGGAACGCCAGCGTGATGCCGTCGAGGATCACGCGATCCGGCGGAACCACCTTCCGCAGGTCGTGCATCGTGAAGACGAAGTCCGCCATGGCCGCGCTGCCCCCAGTGCCAGAAGGGCGCGCACAGTAGCAGCGGCGCGCAGCCGGCCTCGGCTCAATGCTCTCGGACCGCCTCGATCAGCGACGAGGTGTCGCGCCGCCCGCCGCCCTCGCGCTGCAGCCGCGCGTAGAGCGCGTCCACAGCGCGCGCCGCTTCGACGCGCGCGCCGATGCGCTCGGCTTCGGCGAAGGCGATGCCCAGATCCTTGCGCATCCAGTCCACGGCGAAGCCGAAGTCGTAGCGGCGCTCGGCCATGCTGCGCGCGCGGTTGTCGAGCTGCCACGACTGGGCGGCGCCCTTCGAGATGGCCTCGATCACGCGCGCCAGGTCGAGGCCCGCACGCTCCGCGAACGCGAGGCCCTCGGAGAGTCCCGCGAGCACGCCGGCGATGCAGAGTTGGTTGACGGCCTTGGTGAGTTGGCCCGCCCCGGCCGGGCCGATCCAGAGCGCGGCTCTCGCATAACAAGCGAGCACCGGCGCCGCGCGGGCGAAGGCTCCCTCGTCGCCTCCCACCATGATGCTGAGCTGACCGCGCTTCGCGCCCTCTTCGCCGCCCGAGACCGGCGCGTCGAGCGCGTGTGCACCGCGCTCCGCCGCTCGCGCCGCGAGCTCGCGCGCCAGGGCGGGCGAAGCGGTGGTGTGGTCCACGAACAGCGCGCCGGGCGCGAGCGCGGCGAACGCACCGGCTGCGCCGAGCGTGATCTCGCGGAGGTCGGAGTCGTTTCCGGTGCATGCGAACACGAGCTCGGCGCCCTCGGCCGCTGCGCGCGGCGTCGCGGCGACGCGTCCGCCGAGCTCGGCAGCGAACGCCTCGGCCTTCGCCCGCGTGCGGTTGTAGACCGCGACGGCGTGGCCTGCCCGGGCGAGGTGGCCCGCCATCGGGCGGCCCATCGCACCGAGGCACAGGAACGCGACGCGCCGCCCCGCCGCGACTTCGCTCCCACTCATGCTTCCCCCTCCGCATCGCGCACGGCCGCAGCCGAAGCCGCCCAGCTCGCGACGCGCTCGATCTGGACGCGCAGCAGCAGTGGCGCGCCGGCGTGGAGCGGCGTCGCCGCGTACTGCGAGTACTTCGCGCGCAGCGCAGCCTCGCCGGCGGCGATCCCTTCGCGCACCACGGACGCGGCGCCCTCGACGCGCAGCCACCAGAGCCGCGACCAGTCGTCCGCCCAGCCGTCGAGCAGCAGCGCGACGCGCGCGTCGCGCGCCACGTTCGCGAGCCGGGCTAGCTCGAGCCGCGCCTTGGGCTTGCCGTCCACCGGCGACCAGAGCGCGCCGTCCGCCTGCGCGAACACGATCGGCACGAGCGCCGCGCTGCCGTCCACGCGCAGCGTGGCGAGCACGGCGCGCGGCTCGCGCGCGAGGCGCCGCTCGACCGCGCGCGCGGAGAGCTGCATGCCTACGCGCCCGCGGCCTCTGCCAGCGCCGCGGCCACGCTCGCCACGCCGTCCTCGACGCCGAACAGCCGCTTCACCACGCGGCCCTGCGCGTCCACGAGCAGCGTCACGACTACGTGGTCGACCTCGCCGGGGTTGGCGCTCGGCTGGGCGAACACGCCATAACGCTTCAGCACGTCGCGCACGCGCTCGGGCTCGCCGGTGAGGAACGACCAGTGCGCGGTGTCGGCGCCCCGCACGCGCGCGTAGTTGGCGAGCGCCTCCGGGGTGTCGTGCTCGGGGTCGACGGTGATCGAGACGAAGTGCACGCGCTCGCGCAGCTCGGGCGAGAGCCCGCGCAGCACCTGGGCGTGCCGGCCCGTGAGGATCGGACACGGGCCCGGGCAGCGCGTGTAGATGAAGTCGATCAGCAGCGTCTTGCCGCGCAGGCTCGCCAGCGTGACCTCGGCGCCGCTCTGGTCGGTGAGGGCGAACTCGGGCGCAAGATCCTCCACCACCGACGAGATCGCGCCCGCGCGGCCGGGAGCTGCCTGCTCGTCGAGCACCTGCACGCGCACGACGCGGAAGCTCTTGTCCCGGATCTCCAGTGTGAAGGCGATGCGCTGGCCGGGCGCGAGCTTCGCGAACACGGCCGGGTCTGGGACGTCGAAGCTCATCGTCATGGCCGGCATCACGCCCGGCACTTCCTCGTGGTCGATCAACGCGGTCCGGTGCTCGGCCTCGACGTCCTCGACGATGCCCTCCAGCTCGTAGCGATGGAGCTTCTCCGCGGGGTTCGCGGCGTCGCAGCCCGCGAGCGCGAGGGCGAGCGCGAGCGCGGCGGCGACCCGCACGGCGCTCCGCCCCGACGCCGTCGCGCGTTCGGTCTCGCGCGACTTCGCGCTCGCTGAGGAATGCACGGGCTCCCCTGCTCGACTCAGCGGACCGCTTCGGCGACGCGCGTGGCGGCCGGCGCGGTAGCCGGGTCGAGGCGCAGCACGCGCGGGTAGCCGTTCTCGATCTGCCAGGTGGGCAGGTTCGAGTTCGACGTCCACACCCGCCCTTGCGCGTCGAAGTCGATCTCGCGCGTGTAGGTGACCCGCGTCGGCAGCGGGTAGACCGTGAACTTCTGGCTGCGCGGCTCGAAGCGGATCAGCGAGTCGCTGTTGGTGCCGCAGATCCAGACGGTGTCGCTGCGGCGGTCGACGTGCAGCGCGTAGGGCGTCTCGCTGCCGAGCGGCTCGATGGGGATGCGGTGCTCGGCGAAGGCGCGCGTCTTCGGGTCGAAGCTCGCCACGAGCCCCGACGAGAAGCCGGGGATCCAGAGGCGCCCCTGCGAGTCGAAGCGCAGGCGCCGCGGCGCCGTGAACGGCGTGTCGATCATCTCGATCTCGAAGCTCTCGGGATCGATGCGGCCGAGGCGATGCTGGTTGAGCTGGCTGAACCAGACGCCGCCGTCGGGCGCGATGTCGATGCCGTAGGGCACCGGCGCCGAGCCCGCGGCGCCCTCGCTCGCCAGGCTGGTGAGGTCGACATCGAGCCAATCTGCGGCCGCGATCACGTAGGGCAGCGCGCGCAGCGCGACCTCCTGCATCAGGCTGCCCGCCGGCACGCGGATGATCTCCATCTTGCGCGCGGCCGGGTCGTACATGCCGACGTGGTTCGAGACCGCGATGGTGAACCACACGCGGCCGCGCGGGTCGATGCGCAGGGTGTGCGGATAGAAGCCCTCGCCCAGGGCGTGCAGCTCGAACTTCTCCGTCTTGGGGTCGAAGCGCGCGATGCGGTTGCCGAGCGCGAGCGTGATCCACACCGCACCGTCCGGGCCCATCTGGAGGGAGTGCGGGCCCTGATGCGCGGTGGCGTTCGGGATCGGCGGCGCGTCCTCACCGGCCATCACGCCGCCGAGCGGCACTCCGTCGTCGGGAATCTGGAACGCGCGCACAGCGCCGCTCGCGGGATCGAGCCGGTAGAGCTTGTCCTGGAGCATGTCGACGGAGTAGACGCGGCCGTCGGGATGCACCGCGAGGTCGTGCTGCATCGAGGCTCGAACGCCGAGCTCCCACTCGTCGACGATCGCTCGCCGCACCTCGCGCGACGGCGCAGGCGCGAACTCGGCCGTGCCCAGCTTGGCCGTGAGCCGCGGCACCGCCGTCTTCGGGTCGTAGGCGCTGCGGAACAGGTCCGGCACCTTCGCGCGCAGCTCGGGCGAGAGCGTCCCGCCCAGCCGCGCCATCAGCGTGAGCACCTTCTCCCACTGCCAGTCCTCGCGCGGGATGCGCGTCGCCGCGTTGCCCTGCTGGTGGCAGTAAGTGCACTGGCGCACGAACTCCTCGCGCTGCGCCTCGTCGTCGAACTTCTCGAGCAGCAGGCCGAGCCAGCGGTTCGCCGGCAGCTGCGCGGCCGCCGCCTCCGGATCGGTTTCCGGTGCCAGCGTGAAGTCGAGGGGCGCGGACGCCAGGTCGACGGGCTCGCGCAGATCCCGGAAGCCGATGCGGCGCACGCGCACGAGCGCGCCGGGCGCAGGTGCGACGCCGCTCGCCGCGAAGGCGCCCGCGTCGTCCGTGAAGACGGTCGTGACGCGCAGCGGATCGCCGCGCAGGAAGCTCACCATGGCGCCGGCGATCGGCGTGCCGGCGCCGTCGTGGACGCTGCCCGACACGCGGCCCGGCGCTGCGGCGGGCTGCGGAGCCGGCGCCGTCGCCTTCGTTGCCGTGGCGACGGGATCGGCCGCGGCGCCGCCCGAGACGGCGAGTGCGACCGACACGAGCGAGATGCGCCAGAATCGCGTCATGACGAGGCCCTCCGCACAGAGCGCATGGCGTTCCGCACAACATAGTCCCGCACGGCGCGCCCTCGCCGCGCTGCTGGCGTTCGGCGCCGCGCTGGCCGCGCCGAGCGCGCTCGCGCGCGAGCGCGCCCCGGTGGCGAAGTGGACGCCGGCGCTCGAGGCGGAGGCCGCGCGGCTCGAAGCGGCGCTGGCGGAGGCGCCCCCCGCGCCGGCCGGTGCGCTGCGCGTGCGCCTCGCCTTCGGCGCGGAGGGAGACCTCGACCTGTACGTGACCGACCCGCTCGCAGAGACGATCTACTTCGCGAACGAGCGCGCGCTGAGCGGCGGCCGCCTCGTCGCCGACGCGCGCTGCGACACCCCGGCGCCGCGCATCGAGGAGATCCACTTCGACGCCCCGCCCGTCGGCACCTACCGGATCGGCGTCGACTACATGGCGTACCGCACGCACTGCGGCGCGCAGCCAGCGGTGATGGCCTACGTGATCGCCGTCGAAGGGCCCGCCGGCCGTCGCGTGGAGCGCGGCCTCGCCCGCCGCGACATCTTCGCGCCGCGCGTGCTCGAGCTGACGATCCCGCGCTGAACGACCGGGAAGCGGGCCGCATTCGGCCGCGCGCTCAGGCCTTCGCGCTCGGACGCGCCGCGACCTCCGCGTGCCAGCGCGCGACGTGCTTCTGCTCGGGCGCCGGGCGGATCTTCACCACGCGGCCGAAGTCGACGCCCACCAGCGCCGTGATGTCCGCGATCGAGAAGCGGTCGCCCGCGAGAAAGCGCCGCTCCGCCAGCACGCCGTCGAGCAGCGCGAACGCCGCCTCCGCGCGCCGCTTCGCCACCGCGCCGTACTCGGGCACCTGCGGCAGGCGGCCCTTGAAGAAGTCGTGGGTGTTCTGGAAGCAGAAGAACACCTGCTGGGTCAGCTCGAGCTCCGCGCGCCGGTTCCACATCTCCACCAGCGCGCGCTCCTTCGCACCCGCGCCGAACAGCGGCGGCTCCTGCTGCAGCTCCTCGAAGTAGCGACAGATCGCGACGCTCTCCGAGATGCAGGTGCCGTCGTCGAGCTCGAGCACGGGCACCTGGCCGAGCGGATTCTTCGCCCGGAATGCGTCGCCGCGGTTCTCCGCCTTCGCGATGTCCACCTGTACGGTCGGGACGCTGATCCCCTTCTCGGCCAGGAAGATGCGAACGCGGCGCGGATTCGGCGCCGACGCGTTGTCGTACAGCTTCACGCTTCACCTCGAGTGGGCGCGAACTCTACGCCAACGCGGGCGGCGGCTCCGCGGTGCCGCCGCTCGGCGTCGGGCGCCCGGCGGGCGAGCGCGCCCGGCTCCCGGGATCGTGGCCGCGCGACGGGGCGGCGTGCGCGCTAGAAGGCGCCGTGCGAGTACGCGAGCGCCGCGAGCCGCGCCGCGACGATCGCCGCCTTCGCCAGCAGCTCCTCGGTCGTGGGCCCGCGCTTCGAGGGGCACAGTCTCTGGCGCTCTGCGGCGAGGCGGTAGACGCGCTCGCGGCTCGCCAGCTCCCACAGCTCGTTGTCGCGTTCCTCCGCCCAGTCCGCGTCGCGCTCGTAGCGCGCGATCTGCTTCGTGAGCTTCTTGCACTCGCCGCGATGCCCGCGCTGGTCGTCGCGCATCTCCCACTTCTCCGGCGGCACCGGCGCGCCTTCGGGGTTCGACGCGTTGTTCGGGTTCGTGGGGTCGACGGGCGGAGTGCCCGCAGGCGGCGGCGTCTCGGCGACCGCGCTCGCGGCGGCGCATGCGAACAGCAGCGCGAAGACGAGCTTGCGCATGCTCCCTCCCTCTCGGCTGGCGACGGTTCCCGCTTCGGCAGGTCGCCGCCGAAACCTGACCCCGTGCTGCACGCGCATGGCGTGGAGCCCGATCGGCAACGCCTCCCGGAACCCGGCTTTCGCTCAGGGAGAACCGGCCGCGTGCCGATTCGGGGACCGATGAGTCTCGTGGCCACCGTCACAGTCGGCCTCGCGGTCTTCGCCTTCGGCACCGCGGCGCTGAACCTGTGGATCTACTGGATGCGACCGCGGGAGCCCGCGCACCTCTGGATCGGCGTTGCCTCGATCGGCGTGGTGTGGATCTCGATGGGGCTGGCCGCTTGTTACGAGGCGCGCACGGCAGCGCAGGCACAGAGCGCCCTCTTGCTCGCGCTAGGCGGCGCGCTGCCCTTCGCCACCGGCTTCGTGCGCTTCAGCGAGCTGTTCGCCGGCATCCGCCACACCATGCTGCGCGCCTGCATCCCCTACGCAGCCGTCGTGACCACGGCGACCTACGCGCGCCCGAGCCTGTTCTTCGACGGCGAGGCCGCCACGATCGTCCCGCCGCTGGGCGAGCCCTACGTTCGGCCCGAGCTCACGCTGTTCGCGAGCGCCGTGTACGCGGTGTTCGGCCTGATGATCGTGACGATCGTCGTCGGCTACGCGCGCCGCGCGCGCGACATGGACGGCGGCTTCGCGATCACCGGCGCGCTCGGCTTCTGGGGCGCGTGCATGGTGAACGACATGTGCGTCGGGCTCGGCCTCTACTGGACGCCCTGGCTGCAGCCGCTCGGCTTCGTCGTGTTCGGCGGGATCTTCGGCTGGCTGCTGTTGCGCCGGCTCGCGCACTCCCAGCGTCAGGTGGAGCGCAACGCGGGGGAGCTCCACGCGCTGGTCGACGCGCGCACCGACGAGCTGCGCCGCAAGGACCTCGAGCTCGCCCACGGCGCGCGGCTCGCGACGTTGGGCGCGCTCGCCGGCGGCATCGCGCACGAGGTTAAGGCGCCGCTCGCGGCGATCGACGCCCACGTGAAGGAGCTGCGCAACGCGTGGCGCGACACCACGCGCCCGAACGCCTTCGCCGAGCATCTGGCGGACGCGCAGCGCAGCGTCGAGCGCGTCCGCCGCGTGGTCGCCGAGTTGCTGCAGCTCGCGCGCCGCGAAGAGGGCCGCAGCGGCGTCCACGATCTGCCCACGATCGTGGCCGGCGTGCTGCCGATCGCGGGCTACGAGCTGCGCAGGCGCGCGCGCATCGAGACCCACCTCGCGAGCACGCCGCCGGTGAGCGGCGACGCCGCCATGCTCTCGCAGATCGCGCTCAACCTGCTGGTGGGCGCGATCCACGCCTTTCCCGAGGCGCCGCAGCCCGGGCGCCGGGCGCTGATCCACCTGACCACCGAGGACCGCGGGGGCTGCGCCCGCCTGGTCGTGGAGGACAACGCGCCGGCGCTGCCGGGCGACGTGGCGATCGACCTGTTCGAACTCTCCGACGCGAGCGGGCGCGAGCGCGAGCGGCGCGTCCAGCTCGCGGTCACGAAGCAGCTCGTCGAGCGCCATGGCGGCACGATCCGCATCGAGAATGGCGCGCGCGGGACGCGCGTGACCGTCGACCTCCGCGCGGCGCCCGAGCCGGGAGCGCCCGCATGACGGTCTCGGTGATCGCGTTCGTGGTGCCGTTCGTGCTCGGCGTGTTCACCGTCGGGCTCAACCTCGGCATCTGGGCCTACCGCCCCGCCGAGCGACGCCATCTCGCGCTAGCGACGGCCGCCGCGGCGGGCGTGCTCCTGATCGGCGCCACAACCCTCGTCTACACCGCCGACTCGCGCACCGAGGCGGTCTGGGCGCGCATCGGCTTGCTGCTCGCCGCAGGACCGGCGCAAGCGGGAAACGTGTGGCTCGCGCAGCGCGTGTACGGCGGTGCGATGCATCGCCACCACTGGCTGAGCGCGGGAGTGTCCCTCGCGATCGCGGTCCTGTGCCTCGTGCCGGGACTCTGGTGGACGGGCGGCACCGTCGTGCGCGGGACTGGCTTCCTCGGCCTCGCGTACGTCGACGTGGAGCTGACGCTCGCGGGTCACCTGGCGCCCCTCGCGCTCCTGCCCGGCACCGCCTGGCTCGTGGCCCGCAGCTATTGGCGGGCGCGCGCGGGCGGAGAACGCAAGCTCGTGCTGGGCGCGATCCTCGCAACGGGCGCGGCGGTCGCCGGCGACCTGCTGGTCGCCGGCGCCTGGATCGATGCGCCCTACGTGTTCGGCTACGCCTGCACCGTCGCCACGATCGTCTACACGGCGCTCATGCTGCGGCGTTTCGTGGTGACGCTGCAGCGCGTCGAGGAGAGCGCGGAGCTGCTGCAGCGCGCCGCCGAGTCGCGCGCCCGGGAGCTGCGCGAGGCGGATCTGCGGCTGGCCCACGGCGCGCGGCTCGCGGCGCTCGGCACGCTCGCGGCCGGTCTCGCCCACGAGATCAACAACCCGGTGGCCTTCATTCGCTCGAACCTCAGCTACCTGGAGGACCTCGCGAAGAACGGCGACGAAGACCCGGAGCTCGACGAGGTACTCGCCGAGACCGAGGAGGGCGTGGCGCGCCTGCGCGGCATCGTCGACGAGCTGATGCGCATGTCCGGCCAGGGCAGCGCCCGCTTCGACGCCGTGAGCCTCCACGAAGTGGTGGAATCCGCACTGCCCACGCTGCGCTTCGAGGCGCGCGACGACGTCGCGCTCGACGCGCGCCTGGCCCCCACGCCGCCCGTGCGCGGCGATCGCAATCTGCTCGGGCAGGTGGTCGCGAACCTCGTCATCAACGCGATCCAGGCGGCGCGCGGCACCGGCGAGCGCGGCGTCGTGCGCATCGCCACGTTCGCCGACGACCGGCGCGCGGTGCTCGAGGTCGCGGACTCCGGCCCCGGCGTTCCGCCGGAGCTCGCGCAGCGCATCTTCGAACCGTTCTTCACGACGAAGCCTGCGGGGGAGGGCACCGGGCTCGGGCTCGCGGTGAGCGCGCAGCTCGTCGAGCGCCACGGCGGGCGCCTGAGCCTCCTGCCGAGCCCTCGCGGCGCGCGCTTCCAGGTCGAGCTGCCGCTCGCGCGGGTCAGCGACGAGCGCGACCTCGGGGCGGCGCACGATCCGAGGGGCGGCCCGCGGCCCGCCTGACCGACGCCCGCGGCGCGCGTCAGCGCCGTTTGCCCGCCCTTGCCCCCGCCGCCTTCTTGGGCGCCTTCCGCGCGCCCGCCGGCCTCGCCTTCCGCTTCGCGGGCGACTCGGAGAAGTTGCGCTCGGGCCACCAGGGATAGGGCTGCGGCAGGTCCGTGGACACGCGGCCCTTGAACTGCGCGGGCCGCTTCTCGAGGAAGCTCTGCACGCCCTCGTAGGCGTCGGGCGACTGGCCGAGCGCGTGGATCATGCGCGAGTCGAGCTTGTGCGCCTCCATCGGGTGATCGGCGCCCAGCATCCTCCAGAGCATCTGGCGGGCCAGCGTCACCGAGATCGCGCTGGTGTTGTCGGCGATCTCGCGTGCGAGGGCGCGGGCCGTCGGAATCAGCTCGTCGTGGGGGACGATGCGCGAGACGAGCCCGCCCGCGAGCGCCTCCGACGCGGAGAACACGCGCCCCGTCGCCACCCACTCCATGGCCTGGGAGATGCCCACGACGCGCGGCAGGAACCACGAGCTCGCCGCCTCCGGGACGATGCCGCGGCGCGCGAACACGAAACCGAAGCGTGCCTGGTCGCTGGCGATGCGAACGTCCATGGGTAGCGTCATGGTCGAGCCGACCCCCACCGCGGGGCCGTTGATGGCGGCGATCACGGGCTTCCGGCACTCGAAGATGCGCAGCGTGAGCAGGCCGCCGCCGTCGCGGTGCTCGTGGCGCTCCTCGCGCTCGCTGTGGTCGAAGGTGCGCCCGCCGCCACCCAAGTCGGCGCCGGCGCAGAAGCCCCGGCCGGCGCCGGTGAAGATCACGGCGCGCACGTCGTCGTCGGCGTCTGCCTCGTCGAGCGCCGCGAGCGTGTCCAGCAGCATCGGCCCGTTGAGCGCGTTCAGGCGGTCGGGCCGATTGAAGGTGATCGTGAGGATGCGCTCGCTCTTGTCGACCAGGATCGTTTCGTAGCTCGCCACGCGCACTCCTGAGAATGGGAGAGCAGCCTACGCCAGCGCCCGCCGCGCTCGCCGCACCGCGCGCGCGCTCGCATTCCCGCGGAACCCCCCTACCCTGCCGCGGCCCCGAGAGCGTCGCAGGACGGCGAAGCCGGGCAAGGCCCGGCCGCCGAGCGGAGTCAGCCGATTCGCATCGCCGTCGTCAGCGACACCCACAACAACCTGCGCAACGTGGCGCGCATCGTGGAGCTCGTGAACGCCGCGCGCGTCGAGCGCGTGGTGCACACCGGCGACATCACGCAGGCGAGGACGCTCGAGGTGCTCGCGCGCCTGCACGCTCCGCTCGTGGGCGTGTACGGGAACAACGACGAGCGCGAGGCGATCGCGCCGGTCGCGCAGCGCCTCGCGATGCAGCTCGTCGAGGGTCACCTCTCCTTCGAGGCCGCCGGCCGCCGCGTGGGCGTGATCCACGACCCGTACCACATCGACGGGGCCGTCCTGGCCGGCCACGACCTCGTGCTGCACGGCCACACCCACCGCCTCGCGCTCGAGCGGCGCGGCGGCGCGCTGCTCTTCAACCCGGGGGAGTGCGCGGGGATGCTGGACGGCCACAACGCCGTGGGCGTCGTGGATCTCGCGCAGATGGAAGTCGAGCTGCTGCGGTTCTGACGAGCCCCGCGCTTGCGTCTCGGCTCCGCGCCGCCCTGCGCCCCGATTCGCGCGCTCAATCCGCCGTGATGCACGCGCCGGCCTGCAGAAACCACAGCTCGAAGCGCGGCTTTGCGTCGAGGCCGAGCGCGCGCTGCACCGCGCGCGTGTAGGCCGCACCCTGCGGCGCGTAGTGGGCAGCCTTCTCGCGCAGCTCCTCCGCGTCGGATGCGTCGTCGGTCTTGTAGTCGGCGACGACGACCTCGCCGCGCTCGTTCTGGTAGAGCAGATCGATCGCTCCCGAGACGAAGCCCACCGGAGCTCCGTCGCCGGGCGGCAGCTCGCGCGGATCGAGCAGCACCGGCAGCTCGCGCGCGAGGATCCGCGGTCCTAAGGCGCGCAGCCGCGCGAGCAACGGGCCCGCACAGACACCGAGCCAGATCGCGCGCGCGCGGCGCTCCGCCGCAGCGCGCTCGTCCGCGGGCTGCAGCGCGGCGAGCGTCCGCGCGATCTCGCGTTCCCCGTGCGCGGCGAGGGCGCTCGCCTCGTGCGCGAAGTCTGCGCGCTCGAGCGCGGCGTGCACCGCGGTGCCCGCGGCCATCGCGACGCGGCGCTCGCGGCTCGCCGGCTCGCGGTCGAGCGCGAGCGTCGGCTCCTCGGCGCCCTCGTCTTCGCGCGCGAGGGCCGGTTCGCGCTCGTCCTGCGCCGCGTGCGCCAGCTCCGAGGCCGTCGCGTGCCAGGCCAGCGACTCGCTCGCGGCGGCGGCCGCGCGCGCCCGGGCGAGGGCGCGGTCGTCGCGCTCGACGCGCGCAGCGTCGACCGCGCGGGCCGCGCTCAGCGCGCGAGGCAGCGGGGCAGCAGCCTCCCAGTCGAGGGCGCGCCAGCGCACGCCGTGCGCGTCGAGGATCGGGCCTCCCGCCCGAATCGCTTCGTTCGCCTTCCGGTGCGGATCGCCACGACTCGTGAGCAGGTCCGCGAAGGAACGCGCCGCATCCGGCTCGGGCGCAGCCCCGGCCTTGCGCGACCACGAGATGACGAGCCGCTCGCGCGCGCGCGTGGCCGCGACGTAGAGCAGCCGCACCCGCTCGCACTTCTCCACGACGCGCTGCTCGGCGCCCGCGCGCCAAGCGCCGGGCGACGGCATGTCGAGCAGCTCGAACGCGCGCCGGCCGCGGCCCCGGTGGATGCGCGTCTCCTTCTCCGGCGCGCCGCGCAACGGATCCTCGCGGTGGCCTTGCAGCAGGTAGACGTGCTCGAACTCGAGGCCCTTTGCGCGGTGGATGGTCATCACCTGCACGGCGTCGCCCGCGAGCGCGCGGGGGCGGCCCTCCTCGTGCTCGCGCGCGATCGTGCCGGAGCGGCGGAGCGCGGAAAGCAGGCTCGCCGCCGAGCCGTCCGCGTCCTCGAGGGCCGCGACGAGATCGCGCAGCAAGCGGTCGACGCTCGCGACGCGATGCGCGCCCAGGAAGCGCGCAGCCTCGGCGGCCTCGAGCAGCCACACCTCGCGCAGCCGCTCGACGAAGCGCTCGGGCGACGCGGAGGCGAAGCACTGGCGCAGCTCGGCGAGGCCGCGGAGGAAGGCGAGCGCCGCCGCCTCGAAGCCGGCGAGCCACTCGGCGCCGGGAACGCGCGGCATCGCCTCCGCTGCGGCGTGCACGACGTCGCGCAGCGCCGCGAGCCGCACCGGGTCTGCTCCGTCGAGCTCGGCCACGAGCCGAGGGAAGCCGCGCTGCCAGAGCGGGACGAGCGCGGCATCGGGCAGGCCGACGGCGGGCGCGCGCAGCGCGGCGACGAGGGCGAGCTGGTCGTGCGGATCGAGCACGCAGCGCAGGAACGCGCGCGCCTCGACCAGCTCGCGCCGCTCGCCGTGCTTCGTCTCGCGCTCGACGACGAACGGAATGCCGGCGCGGCGCAGCGCGCTCAGCACCGGCTCGAAGCCGCTCGTGGTGCGCAGTAGCACGCCGACGCCGCCGAGCTGCTCGCCCCGCGCGCGCAGGCGCAAGAGGTCGCGCGCCAGCGCGGCGGCCTCGAGGCGATTCGCGCGGCCGACGGGATTCTTGGCGGCGATCTGGCCGTCCGGCGCGCGCGCGAAGCTGAGCCAGTGCTCGACGGCCGGCTCGCCGGGCGCGGCGCGCGCGACTCGTTCCGGGTGGGGCTCGAGCGGCCGATGGGCCGCCTGCAGCCCGCGGGCTTCGACCATCACGGGCGCGATCAGCCGGTCCACCTCGTCCAGCACCGCCGGCAGCGAGCGGCGGTTCACCACCAGCTCCGCCACGCGACCGCCCTGCTCGACGACGCGGTCGCGCATGCCCTGATAAGCCGCGAGATCGGCGTTTCGCCAGCCGTAGATCGACTGCTTCGGGTCGCCCACGAGGAAGAGCGCGGGCCGCGCGCCCTCGCCGAACGCGAGCGCCTCGATCAGCTCGCACTGCAGGGCGTCGGTGTCCTGGAACTCGTCGACGAGCAGTTGCCGAATCTCGCCGCGCACCAGCGCGGCCACGTCGGCGCGCTCGGTCAGCAGCCGGTGGGCGTCGCGCAGCAGCGCGCCGAAGGTCGCGACGCCGGCGGCGCGCATGCGCCGCGCGCACTCGGCGAGCAGCGCCTGGATCACGCGGCGCGCCGCCGAAAGCGCGGCAGCGTCGATCCGCTGGAGGTGCTGCAGGCCCTCGCGGAGCGCCCGCGCGGCGGCCGCGATCTCGCCGCCGCGCTCCCCGAAGCATTCGCGCTCGGCCTTCCCCAGGTCGCCCTTCGCCCACTTCCCGAGCGTCGCGAGCGCGACGTCGAGGCTCGGGAGCGCGAGCGCCTCGAGGTCCGCGAGCGTGTGGGACCCGGCGGGCCGCGCGGCGACGCTCTGCGCGAGCAGGCGGAGCCTCGCGCAGGTCGCCGCGCCCTTCTTCGCTGCGCTTCCCTCGAGCCTGCGGCCTTCGATCGCGAGGATCGCATTCGCGAGCGCAGCGAGCTCTGCGGCGAGCTCGCTGGCCACGCGCGGGCCGAGCAGCTCCTCCGCGAGGTCGTCCTCTCGCGCGCCTTCTTCGAGCAGCTTCGTCAGGGCGGCGTGGAGCGCCTTAGGGCCGATGCCCGCGTCGGCGAGCGCCGCGAGATCGGCATCGAGCCCGACTCCGCTGGCCGACGCGAGGCGCGCCTCGATCACGTCCCGCGCGATCGCATCGGCGCGCACCGCGTCCGCGTCGATCTCGAGCTCGGGATGCAGCCCCGCCTCGAGGGGATGCGCGGCGAGCAGGCGCCGACAGAACGCGTGGATGGTGCGCACCGTCAGATGGTCGAGCGCGCCGATCAGCGCCCGCGCGCGGGCGGCGCGGACGTCCGGAGGCGGCAGAGGCGCCTCGCCGAAGTATGCGGCGGGCGTCTCGCCGGCAGCGAGCGTCGCGAGATCGCGGGCGATGCGCGTCGCCATCTCGGCGGCGGCCGCCTCCGTGAAGGTGATCGCGACGACCCCCGCGAGCGCTGCTGCGGCGGCCTCCGCCTCGCCGCGATCGCGGCGCGCGAGCTCCCAGCCGGGACCCACGGCCCAGACCACGGCGCGTGTGACCAGTGCGGCGGTCTTGCCAGTCCCCGCGCCCGCCTCGAGCAGCAGCGGGCGATCAAAGCAGGTCTGCGCGAGCCGGCGCGCGTCGGCATCGGCGAGCCTCGTCTCGCTCATTTCTTCGCCCCGGGCTGGTTCGCGCGCGGGGCGCGCTGCGCTTCCCGCCACGCCGCGAGCCTGCGCTTCGCGCCCGGATCGTCCTTCCAGCACGCCTCGCTCACCTCGCAGTACTTGCAGGTCTCGCCTTCGCTCTCCGCGTCGTCGGCCACGAGCAGGGGCGTCAGCTCGCCGCTGCGCCACGCGCGGATGGCGCGCTGCGCCGCCGCCTCGAAGGCCGCGACCTCCGCGCTCGCGTCGCTCTCGACGCGAACGTCGACGAGCGCGTCCTCGACACCGGGACTCAGGAACAGGTATCGGCCCGCGGCAGCCGACCGTGCCGCCCGCGCATAGGCGACGACCTGCAAGCGCTTGCCCTCGCCGATCGCCGCGAGCAGGTGATCGCGCCGCTTCGTCTCCCTCTTCGCGTCGGAGATCGGCTTGCCGGTCTTGTAGTCGGTGAGCACGAGCCGGTCGCCGATCTGGTCCACGCGATCCGCCCGGCACGTGAGCGCGAGCGGTGCATCGCCGTGCAGCGGCACTTCGACTTCGCACCGCACCTCGACGCCGCGAACGCCGGCGCGGGCGCCCTGCGGCCAGTCGATCGCGCGCGCACGCGCGAGCACGGCCTGCGCGCGGTGGGCGAGCAGCTCCGCGAAACCCGGCAGCAGGATGCCCTGGTCGTTCGCGGCGGCGCGCGCGGCCTGGCCGACGATCGCGGCGAGATCGGCCGCGTTCGGCCACGGCACCAGGTGGGGCTCCTCGGCGACCGCCTCGGCGAGCGTCTGGTTCGCCGCCACGCCGGCCCGCCTCGCGATCTCCTCGAGCGCACCGTGCACGGTGTTGCCGAGCAGCAGCGGGCTCAGCTCGGGGAGCGCCGCGAGCGCGTCGGGCGGGGGCTCGAGGCCGAGCAGCTTCTCGAGGAACGCGCGCCACGGGCACCGCGCGATCGCCTCCAGCCGCGTGACCGAGAGCGTGCGCGTGCCCGCGAGCACCGGGCCGATCTGGCCGAGGTGGGGACCCAGCACCCGGGGAGGCGCGAGCTCGTCGCGGAACGCGAGGGATGCGCCGCGCGCCTCGGCAGCGGCGCGCGCCGGCGCGTCGCCGAGCAGCGGCGCGAGCGCCAGGGCGGTGGCGTGCGCCGCGCCGGTGCGGTCGCCCGCCAGCCCCGCGAGCAGCGCATGCTCGTGTGCCGGCCGCGGTGCCGCGCGCTCGCTCCACAGCGGGGGCGCCGCCGGCGCCTCCTTCATCGCGTGCGCGATGCGCAGGTGCTGCACGAGCGGAGATGCGGGCCGCTCCTTGCCGTCGTCGCTGGTCTCCTGCCACGAGAGGGTCACGGACTCGGCCGCCGCGCACAGCTGCGCGAATAGGAAGCGCTCCTCGGCGTAGCCGCGCGTCTTGATCGGGATGTCGGGCAGAACGGCGGCGAGCTGGCGCCGCAGTCGATCGGGGAGCAGCGCGTCCTCGCTCACGACGCGCGGGAACACGTCGCGCTCCATGCCGAGCACGAACAGATGCGAGAAGGTGCGCGCGCGCGCGGCCGTCGCGCTCAGCACCTGCACGCCGCCGCCGCGGCCGCCGAGTGCCGCTATGCCGACGTCGCGAAGCGCGCGACCCAGCAGCAGGCGGAGCTCGGCCGCACGGAGCGGGAGATCCGCCGGCAGCTCGCGCGCGAGGCCGGCCAGCGCCGCGTCGAGCTGCGCGCGCCCCGGCGTGTCGGGCCGCCAGCGCAGCGCCTCCAGCGTGAGCCGCCGCAGCGCGGCGAGCTGCGCCCCGAGCGAGGGCGCGCCTTCGAGCGCGGCGCAGCCGTCCAGCGCGGCGCGCGCGTCGTCGCGCGCCCACTCCAGCGACCGGCGCGAGACGCTCCGGCGCGCGGCGCGCGAGATCCCCGCCACCGGCTCCCGCGTCGCGTGCGCCATCTGCTCGGCCTCTTCGTCCGCATCCGCGGCCGCTTCGCCCGCATCGTCGGCGTCGGCCGCGAGGCGCGTGCGCACCGGCAAGCGGTAGCGCGCGCGAGGCCCCAGGGCGGCTTCGACGTCGAGCGCCGCGACGTCGGCGACGCGGCCGCGACCGAGCGTGTGCAGCGCCAGCCGGAGGTCTGCGAGCTCGAGCCGGTCGCCGCGCCGCAGGTCGGCCGCATCGAGCCAGCAATCGGCGGAAGCGCGGGCGGGCTCCTCGAGCAGGGCGAGCAGCGCGCGCAGCCGGCGACCGGCCGGATCCACGAAGCCAGGGCCGCCCGTGAACGGAATTCCGAGCCGGCGCAGATGCGTCGCGAGCGCGAGACGGTACATGCGCAGGTCGCGCGCGACGATGCCGATCGATTCGGGCGCGGGTGCTCCCTCCCCGTCGAGCAAGGCGCGGAGCCGCTCGGCGACCTCGCGCACCTCGGCTTGCGCGCCCGGCGCGCGCAGCAGCGCCGGCGGCCGCGGCAGCGTGGGCGGTTCCGACGGCAGCGGGGGCGCCCCGAGCCGCTCGCGGAGGCGCTGCGTGAAGGCGCCGACGCCCCCCGCGCCGGTGGGATCCGGCGGATGGTCGAGGATGACGCGCGCGCCCGCGGCGGCGGTCAGCTGCTTCAGCAGCCCGAGCTGCACGCCCGTGACGTCGGCGTAGCCGTGGACGAAGATCGCCCGCGCGCAAGCGAGCGACTCGTCCCGCTCGAGCGCCTCGGTCGCGCGCTCGAACAGCGCCCCGGGCGCCGGAAGCGCGAGCGCGGCGAGCTCGGCGCGCACGCGCAGCGCGAGCTCGCAGATCGCACGCGCCCGCCGCACGGGCGCAGCGTCTTCGAGCGCGTCGAGCGCATCCGACGCCGCCGTGTGCTCGTCGAAGCCGGCGTCGAGCAGATCGCGCACGGTCTCGACCACCGGCGAATAGCCTTCGTCGAGCGCTCCGAGCACCTCGCGCAGCGCGTCCCACTCGTGCGCGAGCCGCCGCACGAGCACCGGCAGCAGCAGCTCGCCGCCGCGTCCGACGTCCGGCTCGCCCGCACGGCGCAGCAGGTCGCGGGCGAATCCGCGCAGCGTCTGGACCACGACGCCCGCGAGCCCCCCGTGCTCGCGCACGAGCTGCGCCGCGACGTGCTCGCGCAGGCTGCGCGACGGGACGATCACGCGCACCGGCCGCGCGAGCAGCCGCGGATTCGCGCGCGCCGCCGCCGCCTCGCGCGCGATCGCTTCCAGGAGCAGGCGCTCGGCGGCGCGCGGCCCCGGGGCGATGAGCACGCGCTCCGTGACGTGACGCGGCGGGTCGCCCGCGCCGTCCTGAGAAGTCGCGCCGAAGTCGAAGCTCGCCTGCGTCACGCGCGGCAACGTATCCGGGCGCTGTGACGGATGCGGTCGCGTCACAGCGAAAAAGGCGCGGCCCGCTAGGCGATTCCCAGCGCCGCTCGCACCGCTGCGGGCGTGGCGAGCTCGCGTCCGCAGCCGCTCGCGAGGCGCACGACCTCGCGCACCAGCTCGGCGTTCGTCGGCCGGCCGATCTCGGGGTAGGCGTAGTCGTCGAGACTGATCGCCACGCGTCCACCGCGCTCGATCGCCGCGGCGACGTGCGGGAGGAGGTTGCCGCCGCCGTTGCCGACGGTCTGCGCCTCGCCGCGCGCGCCGCTCGCTCAGGTCAGATCGACGGCCATGAGTCCGCGCTCGCGGTAGCGGCCGGTGAAGCGCGAGACGAAGAGGCCCACGCTCAGCATCCAGTACTTCGCGTGGAGGGCGTCCCAGCCGCGTTGCCAGTCCGCGTCGCCCGCCTTCACCATGCGCGCCTTCGCCTCCGCGAAGTCGCCCTTCAGCTTGCCGACCGCGTTGCAGGGCGCGACGCGCGCACGCCCGTTGTTGTTCACGCGCTTCACCTTCCCGGCATTCACGTTCGTGTAGACCCAGAGGCGCTTCGCGTCCTTCGGGTCCTCGGCGAACCAGACCGGGGTCAGCACCTCCTGCCCGCTCTTCTTGAAGGTGCCGAGGCTGATGTACTGCTCGCCCGCGAGGCTCTTCATCTCACGCTCCTCGCCGCGCGCTGTGCGGCTCAGTGGACGCCGTCGCGCCGGACGATCCGATCGCCGGCAAAGGTGCCGATCCAGAGAGCGCCGGCGTGCTCGACCGCCACGGAGCTGGCGCCGATCGTCGCGGCCGGGTCCTCGTCCACCAGCTCGCTGACGCCGAGGGTGCGCGGGTCGACGGCTACCACCACCGACGCGAGCGGGCAGGTGCCGCTGTCGATCGACGCGCAGCGCGGCACCTCGAGCACCGTCGCGCGCTGGCCCGCCACCAGCAGGCGGCCGTCGCTCGCCCAGCTCAGGTTGTCCGGCGAGAAGTCGAGGGGAATCTCGGTGCGCCCGCTGCCGTCGGCGGCGACGCGCACGAGGCGCTGCGCCGCCCATTCGGCCACGAACAGCGTCCCGTCCGGCGCCTCTTCGACGCCGTTGGGGCCGCGGCCCTGGGTGTTGGGCACGGTCTCCCACTCGCTGGCGCCCGGCGCGTGCCGCAGCAGCGCGCCGGTGTCGGCGCCGAGCACGAGCTTCAGCATGCCGAGCAGCTGCGGGCGCTGGAACATCTTGGTGGCGACGAAGCCGCCCGCGTTGAGCGCCACGACGTCGTTTGCGCTCGCGTCTTGCGGCAGCGGCGTGCAGCGCTGCCACGCGAGCGTCGGGCCCTGCCCGTCGGCGCCGAGCGCGAACTCCTCGATCGCCTCGCGGCTGCCGTGGTTCACCACCAGCAGCGTCGTGCCCGCTAGGTCGATGCCGTGAGGCGCGAAGTCTTCGGCGGGCGGCGCGAGCCCGTCGGCGCAGGCGCCCTGGCCGCGCGTCTCGCCTTCGAGCGGATACAGCGGGCGGATCGCGGCGTCGCTCGGCCGGAACGCGACGAGGCTGCCGGGCTTCTCGCCAGAGGGGAGCTGGCTGACGAGGATCCAGTCGCCCACGACGGCCAGGTCCTCGGGATTGTGGAATTGGCACATCGGCGTGAGCGGGCCGGCGGCCGCGCACTCGGTGATGGCGGGCTGGCCGCCGCCACAGGCGAGCGCGGTCGCCGCGGCGAGCGCCGGCGGCGCGAGACGGCGCAGCGCCCACCCGCTAGGCCGCGACAATGCCGAGCCTCTCGCGCGCGGCGCCGAGCGTCTCGTCCAGCAGCGCATCGGAGAACTCCACGTCGTACAGATTGCGCTCGCGCAGTCCGCGCCGGAACGCGCGCGCGACGCGGCGCGGCGCGATGCACAGCCCGATCAGCGCCGCCGAGAAGTTGAGCGCCCAGGCCACCCAGTGGTCGCGGCAGCTCGAGGCCAGCTCCCAGGCGCCAATCTCCCCCTCGCCGGTCCAGCTCGTGTCGAAGCCGGTCAGTACGTGGTGGAGGTCGTGGAGGCGCAACGCGCGCACGCGCGCTGCGCTGTTGGGGAAGCCGAGCAGCGGCAGGCCGGCGACGCGCAAGGTCACCCAGCGCTCGGCGTAGGTCCGCTCGTCGAAGCCCCCGTGCTGGAAGTAGAGCGCACGGGCCTCGCGCAGGGTCAGGGCCGGCGCGTAGCGCACGCCGGCCGGAGGCCGACCGACTTCCGAAGACGATCCGCCGACGTGCGCCCGCGGCGCGTCCCCCGGGCGCTCGGCCTCCCTGCCGAGCGCTGCGCCGCCCTCGGATGTGCGCATGGCCGGCCGCTCGCGTCGCTCAGAGCGCCTTCAGCACGGCCTCGGCGCTCGACACCTCGAACTTCATCGGCGCCTCCACCGCGAGATGCTTGATCACGCCGTTCTCCGCGATGAACGCGTAGCGCTGAGAGCGGATGCCGAGCCCGAAGCCGGTGCCGTCCATCTCGAGGCCCATCGCCTTGGTGAAGTTCGCGCTGCCGTCGGCCACCAGGGTCACGCTGTCGCCGACGCTCTTGTCCTTGCCCCAAGCGGTCATCACCCAGCCGTCGTTCACGGAGACGCAGAAGACCTGCGCTCCCTTGGCCTTGAAGGCCGCGGCGTTGTTCACGAAGCCCGGCAGGTGCTGCGCGGAGCACAGCGGCGTGAATGCACCCGGCACGGCGAAGACCACGGCCTTCTTGCCCGAGAGCAGCTCCGCCATGTCGGCGTCCTTGGCGCCGTCCGGCGTCACGACCTTGACTTTCGCCGAGGGAACCTTGTCTCCGACCTTGATCGCCATGTGTCCTCCAGGGGTTGAAAGGCGGCGCAGCATAACCCGGTCGCTCCCCGCCGTGAGAGCGACCGGGGCTGAGCGCCTGCGCGCGGATGCCGGCCCTCGGCGCGCGATCGACCCGCGGCATCGGGCGCAGCGAACGCCGCGGCTACCGTGGCACTCCGTGCGGCCCCGCATCGGCATCACGCTCACGCTCGACACGCAGCTGCGCGCCGGCCGGCGCACCTGGTTCGCGGACGCGGCCTACGCCACCGCGGTCGCGGCGGCAGGCGGCGGCGCTCGCTTCGTGGCGAGCGGCGCCGCGACCGCGAGCGAGTCTGCCGTCGACGCGGCGCTCGCGGAGATCGACGCGCTGGTCGTTCCGGGCGGCGACGACTTCCCGCCGCCGATGCCGTCCGCGTACCCAGCACACCTCGCGTTCCGTGTTGCCGCGCCCGAGCAGATCGCCGCCGACCTCGCGCTGGTGGGCGCCGCGCTCTCTCGCGGCGTGCCGGTGCTGGGCGTCTGCTACGGCATGCAGCTGCTGACGCTCGCGAGCGGCGGCACGCTCGTCTACGACATTCCCCACGAGGTGCCGTGCGCGGCGCCCCATCGCCTGGCGCCCCACGAGCGCCACCGGCTCTCGATCGCGCCCGGCTCGCGCCTCGCGGCGCTGTTCGGCGGGGTGGGCGAGATCTTCGTGAACAGCCGCCACCACCAGGGCGTCGCGTCGCCCGGCCGCGGGCTCGCGGCGAGCGCACACACGGAGGACGGCGTGATCGAGGCGATCGAGTCGCCCGTCACCGCGCCCTTCGCGCTGGGCGTGCAGTGGCATCCGGAGGATATGGAGCCCGAGCACGCCCGCGCCGTCTACGGCGGGCTGGTGGCAGCGGCGCGGGCGCGCGCCCGAGCCTGATTGCTAGCGCGCGCGGCTTCTACTTCGGCTTGCGCTCCGCGCCGAAGGTCTCGCGCTCGTAGGTCGCGAGGTCCGCATAGATGCGGAACGGCGCGTTCGACTCGACCTCGCGCGGCAGCGCGGCGGCGCGCGTGAGGCGGCGCAGATCGCTCACGAGGGCGCGCAGCGCGGCGAGCGGTGAGGTGTGGCCGGGCACCAGCGCGCGCGGGTCGAAGCCGTCCGCGCGCATGCGCACGACGCGCAGCTCGCCCTCTCCCGCCTCATACCCGATCGCGAGGTCGATCACGAGCACCGCCTTGCCGCTCGCCGACAGTCCCTTCACGCCCGCGGCGGCGACCGCGTCGATCTTCCCATAGCCGAGCTTCGCCCGGCCGCGGCCCGCGATCTCGAGCACGATCGCTTCGCGGCCGAGGCGCTCGGGCTTCGCCTCGCTGACGCGCAGCCTCCGCAGCGGCGGGGGCTCGGGATCGGCCTCGAAGAGCTCGTCGTCCGCGTCGCCGAAGGCGAAGTCGTCGGCGCGCGGAGCGGATGCGCGCACGGGCACGGCCTCGGCCGCGGGCGGCGCGGCGTCGAAGCCGACGACGGTGCGCTCCAACGCAGCGGGCGGGGCAGCGCTCTCGCGCGGCGAATCCAGAGAGTACGCCGGCTCGGCGGGCGCGAAGTCGGACTCCTCCGCCGTGACCTCGAGGCCCGCGGACTCGCCTGGCGCGGGCTCGTCTTCGAGACTGATCTCTCCAGCGTTCAGCGCGTCGTGCAGCGCGTCGAGCAGCGCCGCGTCGCCAGCGGTCTCGGGGTCGGGCAGCTCGGGTGGCGCGGAGGGCTCGGCGCTCAGGTCGATCGCGTCGCGGTCGAAGAACGCGCGCTGGGCTTCGTCGGAGGTGTCGCGACCGGAGCTCGCCGCGGGCGCGCGCGGCTCGCGCTCGGGCGCGAGCCCCGGCCCTGCGAGGTCGAGGGCGCCGGCGTCGTGCTCGGCGAGGGCGGGCGCAGCGGCCAGGGGCGAGCGAGTCGGGCGCACAGCGGCTGGCGGCGCGACAGGCTGCGCGCCGCGCGCGGCGGCGGCCTCGGCCTCGCGCTGGGGATCCAGCACGACGATGCCCGCGCTGCGCGCGTCCTTGCGCGCCTGCTCTGCGAGCTCGCGCAGCGGCTGGCGATCGCGGTCGCCGAGCGCCGGATCGGCGAGCGCGCGCTGCGCCGCACGCAGCGCGAGCACCGGGTCCCCGCGCCGAGCCTCCTTCGCCACCTTCACGAGACTCTCGAGGTCGGAGCCCTCCAGCGCTGCGAGGGCGGCGACGCGCGCCTCGCCGAGCTTGCCGGCGCTGCGCAGCCAGCTCGCGACCGCGCGCAGGGCGGCGCTCGCGCCGCGCGGTGCGGTGCCGAGCGCAGCGAGCTCGCGCCACCCGGCGATCGCCGCCTCGCGATGCCGAGCGCCGACGGAAGCGACGAGCACTTCGCCGAGCGTCTCGATCGCGTCGCCGCGGCCCCGCAGCGCGAGCCCCAGCGCGCGCGCGGCGAGCGGATCGTCGGCAGCGGCGAGGCGCCCCCGCAGCGGCGGGAGCGCGGCCGCGCCGTTCCCGCTGTGGATCGCCGCGATCGCCTGAGCGACCTCGGGGGACACTGCGCCCGCGCCGCCGTCCTGCACCCAGCCGCGGCGCGCGAACACGACCATCGCCGCCGCGCCGAGCCCAGCGCCCGCGAGGAGCGCGAACGGAGAAAAGCTCAGCGAGCCCGCGCCGAGCGCGGCGAGCCCGAGGCAGGCGAGCGCGGCGAGAATCACGAGCAGGCGCAGTCCGGAGCGCGGCGTGCGCGTCCCCGGCGGCGCGAGAGGATCGCGGCCCGCTCCGCCGGGACGCACCGCGAGCGCGCCGGCGGCGCTGGCGGTCGCAGCCGACAGCCCGACCAGGGGCGCCGCGTCGGATCCGCTCGCCGCCAGGTGGACGAGCGCACCCAGCGCCGTCGACCCGAGCACGAGGCCCGCGTAGCGCGCGCGCCCGACCCTCAGCTCGAGCCGAGCCCCCAGCGTCGCGAGCAGCGCCAGGTTCCAGAGCAGGTGGAGCCAGCTCGCGTGGAGAAGGGGATGGACGAACGCGCTCGCGAGCGTCGCGGCGCCGCGCGCGAGACCGAGGCGATGCGCGGGCGCATCGCGCTCTGCCGCCTCCGCCTCGGCCACCAGCGCGTCGAGCTCCGCCTGCTCCCGGGCGATCGCCGCCTCGTCCTGGTTGAACGACGCCGCGAGCGCCTCGGCTTCGCCCCCCGTCAGCTCCGCGCCCTCGCCCTGCCGCTGAGCGACGGCGAAGATCAGCTCGACGGGCGCGTCGAGGTAGGGGCGCTGCTCGTAGAAGGCGATCGCGCGCTGGGTCGCCGACTCGCGGCGCGCTGCGGCGTCGCTGCCGAGAGCGAGCGCGACGAGGAAGCCGATCGCCGCCGCGCTCGCCAGCGCGAGCGAGACGCGCGCGCGCAGCAGCGCGGGCAGCTCCCCGCCCGCGCGATTCGCCGCCATCAGCGAGTCCGGAACAGTCCGGCCATGCGGCCGTCGAGGGTGGCGGGCCGCGCGCGCGTGCGGGCCCAGTCGCGCAGCTCTTTGATGCGCTCCTCGTAGGTCTCGTAGAGCGGCACCGTCTCCTGCATCGCGTTAGCCAGGTCGTTCTCGGTGAGGTCGCGGCGCTCGGCGAACGCCGTGTTCAGCGCCGCGGTCACCACCTGCTCCAGCTCGGCGCCCGACAGGCGCGCGGACTGGGCGCTGAGCTGCGCGAGCGGGTAGAGCAGCGGATCGCGGCCGTGCTTGCGCAGGTGGATCGCGAGGATCTCGGCGCGCTCGTCCTCGCTCGGTAGGTCCACGAAGAACAGCTCGTCGAAGCGGCCGCGCCGCAGCAGCTCGGGCGGCAGTGCCGTCACGTCGTTGGCGGTGGCGACGACGAACACGGGCGCCTGCTTCTCCGCGAGCCAGGTGAGGAACGCGCCGAGCACGCGGCTCGCGCGCGGGTCGCGGTCGGTGGCGGCGAAGCCCTTCTCGATCTCGTCGATCCACAGCACCGCTGGCGCCAGCGACTCGGCCACGGCCATCGCCTCGCGCATGGTCAGCTCGGGGCTCTTGGCGGGATCGCCGAACGCCGCGGCGAGATCGAGGCGCAGCAGCGGGAACTTCCACTCGCGCGCGACGGCCTTCGCGCACAGCGACTTGCCGCAGCCCTGCACGCCCAGCAGCAAGAGCCCGCGCGGCGCGGGCAGTCCGAACTTGCGCGCCTCCTCGCTGAAGGCGCGGCGCCGCTCGCGCAGCCAGCGCTTCAGCTCGCCGAGGCCGCCGATGCCCGAGAGGTCGTCCTGGGAGTCGTGGAAGGAGAGCGCGGGGGTGCGCCGCAGCGCCTTCTGCTTCTCGCGCACCACCGTCGCCACGGTCTCGTCGCCCAGCGAGCCGCTCGCCAGCCACGCCTTGCGGAACACGCGCACGGCCTCGTTGCCCGTGAGGCCGAGCGCGGCGCGCACGCACTCGGCCAACAGCTCGGGTGTCGCCTTCGCGTTCGGCGTCGCGGCCAGCACCTTCTCGAACAGCGCGTGGACTTCCGCGGCGTTCGGCAGCGGCAGCGCGGCGCGGCCGGCCTCGCGCTCGAGCTCGAGCGGCAGGTCGAGCACCGGCGCGACCAGCACGAGGCTCTGGCGGCGCTGGCCCAGCTTGCCGAGCGCGTCGCGCAGCCGGCGCAGGCCGAGCGGCTCCGCCACCACCATGTGCGCGTCGAGCAGCGCGACGACGGCCGGCTTCTCGAGCGCGTCGACGGCGCGCATGCAGGCCTCGAAGCTGCCCGCGCCCTTCCCATCGCCGTCGAGCCCGCCGGCCAGCGACCAGGTGTGGAACTCGCGCTCGCACGCCTCCGCCGCGCGCGCCGCGGCGCGCACCGCGCGCTCCTCCTCGAAGCTCTCCAGCGCGACGAGCTTGTAGCCCGCGCGCATGAGCAGCGAGAGCTCCTTGTCGACGGCCCGGCTCATTGGGTTCGGTTCGGCGCCGATTCACGCGCAGGCGTGTGCCGGCGACTCAGGGGCGCCGAGGAATCATCCTGCGAGCTCACCGTGAGCGCGCGAGACGGAGCGAGCAAGGGACGGGCGCGCATGTCACTGGGCATCCGCGGTCAGGCGCACGATTTCCTCGAAGGTCGTCGCGCCGTCGGCGAGCTTGCGGATCGCCGCCTCGCGCAGCGTGGCCATGCCCTCGACGCGCGCGGCGTAGGCGATCTCGTTGGCGTCCTTGCCCTCGGTGATCAGCTGGCGCACGCGGCGCTGCACGTCGAGCAGCTCGAACACGCCCGAGCGACCGTAGAGGCCGGTGTGGCGGCACTTCGGGCAGCCCTCGCCCCAGCGCACCTTGAGCTCGTCGCGGCGTTCGACCGGCACCTTCAGCGCCAGCGCCTCGACTTGCTGCGCCGAGAGCGTGCCCTCGACCGCGCAGTCCGCGCACACCTGGCGCACGAGGCGCTGGGCGAGCACGCCGCGCAGCACGCTGGCCAAGAGGAAGCGCTCGACGCCCAGCTCGACCAGGCGCGTCACGGCGCCCGCGGCGTCGCGCGTGTGCACGGTGCTGAAGACCAGGTGCCCGGTGAGCGCGGCCTGCACCGCCATCTGCGCCGTCTCGGTGTCGCGGATCTCGCCGACCATGATGATGTCGGGGTCCTGGCGCAGGATCGCGCGCAGCGCTGTCGCGAAGGTCACGTCGACCTGGCGCTGTACCTGCACCTGGCAGAAGCGCGGGTCGATCATCTCGATCGGGTCCTCGACCGTCGTGATGTTGACCTCGGGGCCCGACAAGTAGCGGAGCGTCGAGTAGAGCGTCGTGGTCTTGCCCGAGCCGGTGGGGCCGGTGACGAGCACCAGCCCCGACGGCGCGGTGATCCACTTCTCGTAGCGCTCGCGGTCTTCGCGGTGGAAGCCGAGGTTCGCGAGGTCGGTCATCAGCGCCATCGGGTCGAATACGCGGATCACGACCTTCTCGCCGAACGCGCAGGAGAGGCTCGACACGCGCAGCTCCACCTCGCGGTCGCCGCGCAGCGTCTTGATGCGGCCGTCCTGCGGGCGGCGGCGCTCGGCGATGTCCATGCGCGCCAGCACCTTGATGCGCGAGGCCACCGCGGCGTGCACCTGCGGCGGCAGGCGCTCGATCTCGTGCAGGATGCCGTCGATGCGGAAGCGGATTACCGCGTCCCTGTCGCGCGGCTCGAGGTGGATGTCGCTGGCGCGCTGGTCGAAGGCGTAGTTGAGCAGGTAGTCGACAGCGGCGATCACGTGCTCGTCGTCGTTCGCGGCGAGCTCGTCGTTCGTGCGCAGCTGCACGAGCTGGCCGAGCGCGCTGTTCGCGACGCCGCTGCTGGCCCCGAGCTGCTCCGTCGCGCGCGTCACGCTGGAGCGGAAGCCGAACACGCGGTCGATGATCTGCACGATGTCGCGCTTGCTCGCGACCACGTAGCTGAGCGGCGCGCGCAGCAGCTGCTCGAGGTTCTCGCGCAGCTCGCCGTCGAAGGGATCGCTGAGGGCGATCGTGAGCGCCTCGCCGTTGCGCGCCACCGGGATCACCACGTGGCGACGCGCGAACGGACGCGAGAGCGTGCGGGTGACCAGTTCGGTGTCCACGCGCACCGGGTCGATCTTTAGGTAGGGGAGATCGGCGGCCGCGGCGATCGTCTCGGCGATCGCGTCTTCGTCGAGCGTGCGCTTCGGGTTGCCCGCGTCCGCGAGCCGCAGCACGGCGACCAGCTCGGCGGGCGACGCCTCGTAGCGGGCCGCCGCCTGGGAGCGCACCGAGCCCACGCGCTCCTTCAGCACCTGGCTGCGCAGGGTGGTCGCGCGGCCGGCCACCTCCTGCGCTTTCTGGGGTTCGATGCGCTTCGCGTTGACGAGCAGCTCGAGCAGTTCTTCGAGGCTCAGCGGGGCGCGGGGCTCGTCGGACTGGGGCTTCGCCATGAGCTCAGGTATCGGCCGGCGCCCGCACGCGATTGACCCTCTGCGCGCCCGCTTTCCGCCCGAGTTGCGCCCCGCTTGCGGGCGCATGGAGCCATTGCGTGCTTGCCGTCTCGAAACGGCACCCGAGGCCGCGCGTCGGCGGCGCGCGCGCGAAATCTCGTTGCCCGGGCCACGCGCCACCTCATACCGTGGAGCGCCATGAGCCCCCAACTCCACTTCGGCGTCACCCTCCCCCAGATCAAGCGCACCTGGCCCGAGGCGCGCGAAGCGGCGCTCGCCTTCGAGCGGCTCGGCTTCGACTCGCTCTGGGTGTGCGATCACCTGTACGGCGTGCCGTCTCCGGCCAACGCGATCCTCGAGGCGTGGACCGAGCTCACGGCGGTGGCCGCGATCACCGAGCGCGTCCAGCTCGGCACGCTCGTCACGCCGCCCTTCTTCCGGAACCCCGCGGTGCTAGCGAAGCAGATCGCGACGCTCGAGCAGATCGCCCCGGGCCGCGCGTTCCCCGGCTTCGGCGCCGGCTGGTTCCAGGCCGAGTTCGATGGCTACGGCTGCAAGTTCCCGAGCCTCGGCGAGCGGCTGCGCGCCCTGGACGAGTCGCTGGCGATCATGACCGGGATGTGGACCCAGGAGAAGACGACCTTCGCCGGCACGCACTACGCCGTGAAGGACGTGATGTGCGAGCCGAAGCCGGCAAAGAGGCCGCGCGTGCTGGTGGGCGGCGGCGGCGAGCGAGTGCTGATGGGCATCGCCGCCAAGTACGCGGACACCTGGAACAACATGGCCGTGTTCCAGGGCCAGCTGGCGCAGAAAGTCGACGCGCTGCGTCGCCGCTGCGACGAGGCGAAACGCGACTTCGCGACGATTGCGATCTCCCAGCAGTGCAACGTGGTGATCGCGGAGAACGAGACCGCCGCGAAGGAGGCGCTCGCCAAGGCGAGCAAGATCTACGGCGGCCACATGGGCGCCGCGCTCGAGAGCCACGGCATCTGGGGCACGCCCGAACAGGTGATCGAGCGCATCCAGCGCCACGTGAAGCTCGGCTGCACCGGCTTCGTGATCGAGTTCTTCGGGCGCGACACGCGCCAGCCCGCGGCGCTGTTCGCGGAGACCGTGATGCGCGAGCTGCGGCGCTGAGGTCCCGGTCGCCGTGCGGAGCAGCCCTCAGTGTGGCGGCGCGTCGAGGCCATCCGCCGCCGCGCGCAGCGCGTCCTGACTGACCCGCACCCAGCCGCGGCGCGGCTGGTCGAGATCCACGATCAACGCGATCACGAGCCAGATCGCGAGCGCGAGCGCGTGGAAGTCGCGTGCCCGGCGTGCGCCATTGCCACCCGCGATCGCGCTCGCCACGGCGAGAGCGAGCAGCGCGACGCCCGCGAGCAGGAAGGTGACGCTCTCGGGAACGCGATTCATTCGCGCATGGACGCGCGCGGCCTGCACGTCGATCACGGCGTTCAGGGCGCTGACGTAGAGCGCGTGGGCCGGACCGGGGCGCACCTCACCCGCCGCGACGGCGTGGGCCCACAGCGCCCGGTGCCGCCGTGCGTCGGCGGCGGCCAGCTCCGCTTCCACGCTGGCGTCGCGCGCCGCTTCGCCCCAGCGCAAGCGCCCGATCACGTACTCCCGGAACAGGGCCGCGCTCTGCTCGGCGAACGGCGCGGGCAACAGCTGCGTCCGGAGCGCCGCCGTGCCGATCGCGTTCGCCTCCTCGATCACGAGCGCCTTGCGCTGCTCGAAGCGCGAGACCGACATCGAGACGGTGAACGCGAGCAGCAGCCCGAGCAGCGCGAGCAGCGCGCTCGACGCCTCGGTCGCGAGCGCCGGCGCGTCGGGTCGGTGCCGGCGCTTGCCCGCGCGGTGCGCGAGCCAGACGACGCCCTGGAGCAGCGCGAACAGCGCGAGCAGCCCGAGGCGCGAGTGCTCGTCGAGCATGCGTCAGCCCCGCACGGCCTTCGCCATCTGCTCGAGCGCGCGGGCCAGGATCGCCCGCGACGTGGCGAAGTTGAGGCGCACGAAGCCCTCGCCCGGCGGACCGAAGTTCGGGCCCTCGCTGAGCGCCACGAGGGCGCGCTTCAGGAAGAACTCGTGGGGCGAGGGCGCGAGCTCGAGCGCGCGACAGTCGAGCCACGCGAGATAGGTCGCCTCGGGCGCGAAGTGCACGACGCCGGGCAGCTCGCGCGCGACGAAGTCGGCGACGAAGTCGCGGTTGGCGCGCAGGTAGGCGAGGCAGTCGGCGAGCCACGGGTCGCCGTGGGTCCACGCGGCTTCGGTGGCGAGGATGCCGGGGGCGTTGAGACCGCCGCGCAAGTGGCGCTGGAAGCCGTTGAAGCGTTTCTTCAGCTCGGGCGTGCCGAAGATCGCCACCGCGCAGCGCAGGCCGGCGATGTTGAACGCCTTCGACGCCGCGTAGAGCGTGATCGTGCGCGCCGCGGCGTCGTCCGAGAGCGACGCGAACGGCACGTGGCGGTGGGGCGCGAACACGAGGTCCGCATGGATCTCGTCGCTGACCACGGTGAGGTCGTGCTCGCGCGCGATCGCCGCCACGGCCTCGAGCTCTTCGCGCCGGAACGCGCGGCCGGTCGGGTTGTGCGGATTGCACAAGAGCAGCAGGCGCGCCCGCTTCGCCTTCGCGCGGAGGTCGTCGAGATCGAGCCCGTAGCCGCGCTCGCTGCGGCGCATCTCGTTCGCGAGCAGCGTGCGGCCGTGCTCCGCGATCACGCCGAGGAACGGCGGGTAGATCGGCGTCTGCGTGATCACGCCGTCGCCGGGCCGGGTGAGCTGCACGAGCGAGACGTGCATCGCCTGCACCACCTCGCTGACGAGCTCGACCTGCGCGCGCGGGACGGCGTAGCCGAAGCGGCGCTGCATGCGCGCGACGGCGAGATCGGGCAGCCGCGTCATCGGCGCGTACTGCGGATAGCCGAGGTCGCCCACCGCGAGCGCGCGCGCCAGGCAGCGCCGCACGGGCGCGGGGGCGTCGAAGTCCATGTCTGCGACCCACAGCGCGAGCGCGTCGGGGCCATACAGGTGCCACTTCTCGCCGCTGCGCGCGCGCAGCACGGGCTCGCTGAGCGCGTCGAAGCTGGGTGGCGGATTGCGCAGCGCGAGCTCGACGCGCGCGAGCGCGGCCTCGCATTCGCCGGCCGGCGGGAGCGCCTCCCCCAGGCCGGCGCGCGCCGCGTAGCCCGCGAGGTCGCGGCGCAGCTCGGCGAGCGCGAAGTCGATGGCGTCGACGTGCAGGGGGATCGGCGTGATCTCGTCGCGTCCGTTGGGGTCGTTGTGCCAGTGGGCGCCCTCGACGAAGCAGTCGAAGCGGAACAGCTCGCGCCCGTCGGCCACGCGATTCGCGCGCAGCGTGGGACCGCCCGAGCTGCCCGGCGTGCGGTGCTCCACGGCGAGCGCGAGGGGCCCCAACAATTCGCGAGCGGCGGCGTCCATGGGGCGGCCAGCATACCGGCGCGCGCGCCCGTACAGCGCGGGCGAAATCGCGCGCGCCATGGCGGCCTCGTCCAGGCCACCGCCGAGGAACGCGGCGATGCGGGCGCAGCCGGCCACGGGGTCTCGCACGAGGGCGCTGGTGTCGACGCGCAGCACCGCGCATGCCGGCCGCGCGGCGAGCTGCGCGAGCGCCTCGTCGAGCTGCGCCGCGTAGATCGCAGCGAGGCGCTCGGGCGCCAACTGGCCCTTTGGGGTCTGACTGCGATGGGCCACTTCGCCGAGCATGTCCGCTTGCGAGGCGACCACGTCCGCCAGCGCCCGCTCCGCCACGAGCACGCGCAGCGGGACGTCCGCGGGCAGCACCCCGAGCAGCGCGTGGATCACCTTGAGCGCGCGGCCCCGCGACGCGCGCACGAGCTCCGCCCCCCGCGCCTCGCGGCCCAGCTTCGCGACGAGCGCGTGCTCGTAGTAGCCGCGCGGGTTGCCCGCGTCGGGAGCCCGCACGCCATCGGTCACCGCGGGAATGCCGCCCGCGTCGAGCACCTGCATGAGCAGCGAGGTGCCCGCTCGCGGGACGCCGGAAACGATCGTCACGTAGTCGCGCGCGCTCGCGCCCATCCCGCCTAAGGTGGCGCAATCGCAGCGAAACCGGGGTTCCGGGGCCTGCTCGCGCCGCTAGTGTGTGCCGATTCTTCGCCTGCCCAGGATCCCGCAGACGCCATGTCCGACCGCGCCACGATCGACCCGGACGAGCTGCCCAAGCACTTCGACGCCGCCGAGGCGGAGAAGCGCTGGGACGCGCGCTGGCAGGAGCTGGGCATCTACCGCTGGGATCCGACGCGCCCGCGCGAGGCGACCTGGGTCGTCGACACGCCGCCGCCCACCACCTCGGGCTCGCTGCACATCGGCCACGTGTTCTCCTACACCCAGACCGACATCATCACGCGCTACCAGCGCATGCGCGGCAAGAGCGTCTACTACCCGATGGGCTGGGACGACAACGGCGTGCCCACCGAGCGCCGCGCGCAGAACCTGCTGCACGTGCGCTGCAATCCGGAGCTGCCGCGCGGCACGAACGTGGAGCTGATCCCCAGCGGGCCGGCGAACGCGAAGCTGCGCAGCGGCCCGCACATCCAGCTCTCGCGCCCGGACTTCATCGAGCTGTGTGCGCGCGTAACAGCCGAGGACGAGGTCGCCTTCAAGCAGGTCTGGAAGCGCGTCGGCCTCTCCGTCGACTGGCGCTCCGAGTACGCGACCATCGACGCCACTGCGCGCCGCATCGCACAGCTCTCGTTCCTCGATCTCTTCCAGAAGGGCCATGCGTATCAGAGCGACGCGCCCTTCATGTGGGACGTGGACTTCCAGATGGCGGTCGCGCAGGCCGAGGTCGAGGACAAGCTCCGCCCCGGCGCCTACCACGATCTCGAGTTCGCGGTGGAAGGCGGCGGCGCCTTCACGATCTCGACCACGCGTCCCGAGCTGCTCGGCGCGTGCGTCGGCGTGACCGCGCACCCGGGCGACGCGCGCTATCAGAGCCTGTTCGGCAAGCGCGCCATCACGCCGCTGTTCCGCGTGCCCGTCCCGATCTTTCCGAGCGAGAAGGCCGATCCCGAGAAGGGCACCGGCATTTTGATGGTCTGCACCTTCGGCGATCAGACCGACGTCGAGTGGTGGCGCGATCACAAGCTCCCGCTGCGCCAGCTGCTCGGGAAGAACGGGCGCGTCCAGCCGGTGACGTTCGGCGGCGAGGCGTTCCCTTCCCTGGCGCCCGACGCCGCGAACCGCGCGCACGCCGAGCTCGCCGGGAGGAACGTGAAGCAGGCGCGCGCGCGCATCGTCGAGCTGCTGCGCGATCCGGCGGCGAGCGCGACGGGGAACGCCGCGCCGCTGGTGCGCGAGCCCAAAGCCATCGAGCACGCGGTCAAGTTCTACGAGAAGGGCGACAGCCCGCTCGAGTTCTTGCCCACGCGCCAGTGGTTCGTTCGCCTGCTCGACAAGAAGGAAGCGCTGCTCGCCAAGGGCGCCGCGATCGAGTGGCATCCCGAGCACATGCGCAAGCGCTACGAGGACTGGACGCGCAACCTCGCCTTCGACTGGTGCATCTCGCGCCAGCGCTACTTCGGCGTGTCGATCCCCGTCTGGTATCCGCTCGGCGAGGGCGGCCGGCCCGACCACCAGCGGCCGATCGTCGCCGACCGGAGGTCGCTGCCCGTCGACCCGATGATCGACGTGCCGCCCGGCTACCGCGAGGCGCAGCGCGGCCAACCCGGCGGCTTCGTGGGCGAGGCGGACGTCTTCGACACCTGGTTCACCAGCTCGCTGACGCCGCTGATCGCGAGCCGCTGGCTCGACGACCCCGACCGCCACGCGCGCCTCTTCCCCGCCGACCTGCGCCCGCAGGCCCACGACATCATCCGCACCTGGGCCTTCTACACGATTGCGAAGGCGATGCTGCACGAGGACCAGATCCCCTGGCGCCGCATCGCGATCTCCGGCTGGATCCTCGACCCCGACCGCAAGAAGATGTCGAAGAGCATCGGCAACGTGGTGACACCGATGGACCCGATCGAGCGCTACGGCGCCGACGCGATCCGCTACTGGGCCGGCAGCGCGCGGCTCGGCGTCGACACCGCCCTCGACGAGAACGTCTGGAAGGTGGGCAAGCGCCTCGTCACGAAACTGTTCAACGCCAGCAAGTTCGCGCTGGCGCAGAGCGCCGAGCCCGGGCCGATCGCGCACGAGCTCGACCGGGCGTTCGTGGGCGAGCTGCGCAGGCTCGTCGCGCAGTGCACGGCCGCCTACGAGCGGCTCGACTACGCGCGCGCGCTCGAGGCGACCGAGTCCTTCTTCTGGAAGCGCTTCACCGACACTTACCTCGAGCTCGCGAAGTCGCGCGCGCGCAGCGAGAGCGACGCGGCGGGCCGCGCCTCGGCGGTGACGACCCTGCGCCTCGCGCTCTCGGTGCTGGTGCGCCTGTTCGCGCCGGTGCTGCCGTACATCTGCGAGGAGATCTGGAGCTGGGCGTTCGCGCGCGAGACGGGGAAGCCGTCGGTGCACGCGGCCGCGTGGCCGAGCGACGCGGACTTCGCCGGCGTCGCCGAGCCGCTGGACGCGGCGAGCTTCGAGGCGGCGGTCGCCGCCTATCTCGCCATCAACAAGGCGAAGGCGGACGCGAACGCGTCCGCCGGGCGCGAGACGCTGCGGCTCACGCTGGCCGCTGCGCCGGGGACCGCCGCGCGGCTGGCGCCCGTGCTGGGCGACGTGCTGCTCGCCGCGCGCTGCGCGGAGCATGCGCTGGTGAGCGACGCCTCGCTCGAGGCCGGCGCGGTGACGGTGCGCGACGCCGCGTTCGCCGAGCGCGCAGCAGCGGAGGCCTGAGTGCTGCGCGCGCCGATCGAGTGGCTGGGAGCGAGCACCACGAACCTCGTGCTCGAGCTCGGCCGCATCGCGAGCTTCGGCGCCTCGACGGCGAAGGGCCTGCTGCGCCCTTCGTTCTGGCTGATGCCGCGGCTGGTGCGCGAGATCTACGACACGGGCGTGCTCTCGCTGCCGATCATCGCGCTCTCCGGCCTCACCGTCGGCATGGTGCTCGGGCTCCAGCTGTTCTGGGTGCTGGTGGTGTTCGGCGCGGAGACCTCGGAGGGCGGGGTGGTCGGCCTCGTGCTGGTGCGCGAGCTCGGTCCGGTGCTCACCGGGCTGCTCGTCACGGGCCGCGCGGGCTCCGCGATGGCCGCCGAGATCGCGGTGATGAACGCCAGCGAGCAGCTCGACGGCATGCGCACCATGGCCATGGACCCGATCCGCTTCGTGGTCGGTCCCAAGGCGCTCGCCATGCTGCTGTGCATGCCGCTGCTGAACGGAATCTTCATCAGCTGCGCGCTGGGCGGCGCCTTCCTGATCGCGGTCCAGCTACTGGGCCTCGACCAGGGCATCTTCTTCCAGAATCTGAACGACCAGGTCGACTTCGAGAAGGACTTCCTCGGCACGGCGCTGAAGTCGCTCGTGTTCGGCGCCCTGGTCGGCCTGATCGCGACCTATCGCGGCTTCACCAGCGGGCGCAGCGCCGAACAGGTGAGCCGCGCGACGACGTCCACCGTGGTGACCGCCTCCGTGTGGATCCTGATGGCGGACTACGTCGTCACCTCGCTCTGGAAGTTCTAGGACCAAAGGACCAAGGCTCGGGAGAGACCGATGGCAAAAGCGACGCGCGACCTGATCGTCGGCCTGTTCGTGCTGGCCGGCCTCGGCTCGCTCGCCTACCTCGCGCTGCAAGTCGGCGGGATCGAGGGCAACGGCACGGGCGGACTCGAGCTGAGCGCCGAGTTCACCGAGATCGGCGGGCTGAAGGAACGCGCGCCCGTCGTCGTCTCGGGCGTGAGAGTCGGCCGCGTGAAGCGCATCGAGCTGACGCCGGATCTGCGCGCGGTGGTGCTGCTGGACGTGGACGCGAGGTACGAGCTGCCCACCGACACTTCCGCCGCGATCCGCACCGAGGGACTGCTCGGGCAGCAGTTCGTGGCGCTCGAGCCGGGCGCGGAGGACTCGCTGCTGAAGAGCGGGGACGAGATCGCGTTCACGGAGAGCGCGCTCAGCATCGAGCGGCTGGTGGGCGACTTCGTCCACGGCAACGATCTCGAGAAGACGGAGGAGTGACGCGCATGCGCAAACACATCAGGCCGCGACGCAGCCGGGCCCCGCTGCTGGCCTTCGCCGTGCTCGCACTCGGCGCATGCTCGACCGCGAACGGCCCCGATCCGTGGCGCGAGACCAACGAGCGGGTGTTCCGCTTCAACGAGGGGCTCGACAAGATCGTGCTCGAGCCCGTCGCCGAGGGCTACGACGTGGTCGCGCCCAGTCTGCTCCAGCTCATGATCGGGAACTTCTTCGACAACCTCACCGTGCCGCGCACGTTCTTCAACAACCTGCTGCAGGGCAAGCCGATCGCCGCCACCCAGGACCTCGGGCGGCTCGTGGTCAACACGCTGGCGGGCATGGGTGGGCTCGTGGACGCCGCCAGCGAGATGGGCATCCCGAAGCATCAGGAGGATTTCGGCCAGACTTTCGGGCGTTGGGGAGCCGGCCCGGGACCCTACGTGGTACTGCCCGGCGCGGGGCCGAACAGCGTGCGCGACACGCTCGCCGCGCCCTTCGACATCGCCACGAATCCGACCACGTGGGTGAATGTCTTCGGGCTCTCGGTCGTCCGGGTGGTCAACACCCGAGCCCAATACCTGGAGGAGATCGACCAGGCCCGCAAGGACGCCGTCGACTACTACGTGTTCGTGCGCGACGCCTACTTGAGCAGCCGCGAGCGCGCGGTGCGCGACGGTCAGGCCGCGCCGGCCGACGAAGATCTCTACGACTTGGACGAGCTCGAGGACGAAGAAGGAGCGGAGACCCCCGATGCCGACTCGTGACAAGCGCGTTTTCGCGGCGTTCACCGCCGCCGCCCTGCTGCTCGCGAGCCCCGCGTCCTCCGCACCGGCGGACGACGCGCGCAGCGCCATGCAGGGCACCATCGACCAGGTGCTGAAGGTGCTGCGCGCGCCGGGCGAGGAAGGCGCGCGGCGCGACGAGATCGAGGCGATCGCGAAACGGCGCTTCGACTTCACGACCATGTCGAAGCTGGTGTTGAAGCGCGACTGGAAGCGCTTCTCGCCCGCCGAGCAGAAGCAGTTCGTGAGCGAGTTCACCGAATACCTGTCGGCCAGCTACGGCACGCGCATCGCGCGCTACGCGAACGAGGACGTCGTGACGCTGGGCGCGCGCAGCGAAGTGAACCAGGACGTCACCGTGCAGACGGCAATCGAGGGCGGCCAGTTCGACGGCGCCACCGTCGACTACCGCATGCGCCTGCTCGCCGGGCAGTGGCAGGTGATCGACGTGGTGATCGAGGGCATCAGCCTCGTCTCGAACTTCCGGCAGCAGTTTGCCGACGTGATCGCGAAGGGCGGCCCGCAGGAGCTGCTCGCGCGCCTCGCGGCGAAGAACGCGGCGGGCGTCGTCGACGCGCCGCCCACGTCCGCGCCCGCGAAGTAGCGCGCGGCGCGCGGCCGCGCGCTTCGTCGCGCGGAGCCGGCTACTCGCCCGCGCGGCGACGGCGCGTCGCCTGGGCCAGCTCGGCGAGCACGGGCAGCGTGCGGTCCCAGGACATGCAGGCGTCCGTGATGCTCTTTCCGAAGGGCATGTTGGGCGCGTAGTCCTGTCGGCCGTCCTCGAGAAAGCTCTCGAGCATCACGCCCACGATGGCGCGCTCGCCGGCGGCCACTTGCGCGGCGACCGCGCTGGCGGTGGCGGGCTGCTTCAAGTGGTCCTTCCCGGAGTTCGCGTGGGAGCAATCGATCAGCACGCGGCGCGGCAGCTTCGCCCGTTCGAGCGCCTCGCAGACGCGCTTCACGGCGGGCGCGTCGTAGTTCGGGCTGCTCGCGCCGCCGCGCAGGATCACGTGGGTGTCGAGGTTTCCCTTGGTGGCGACGATCGCCGCCACGCCCTGCTTCGTGACGGACAGGAAGCGGTGCGGGTTGGCCGCGGAGCGGATCGCGTCGATGGCGATCTGCACGTTGCCGTCGGTGCCGTTCTTGAAGCCGATTGGCATCGAGAGGCCGGAGGCGAGCTCGCGGTGCACCTGGCTCTCGGTGGTGCGCGCTCCGATCGCGCCCCAGGACACGAGGTCGGCGATGAACTGAGGGATGATGGTGTCGAGGAACTCGCAGCCCGCCGGGAGCCCCAGCTCGGCGACGTCGAGCAGCAGCTTGCGCGCGAGCCGCAGGCCGTCGTTGATCGCGAAGCTCTCGTCGAGGTGCGGATCGTTGATCAGGCCCTTCCAGCCGACCGTGGTGCGCGGCTTCTCGAAGTAGACGCGCATCACGATGCAGAGGTCCCGCTCCAGCTCGTCGGCGACCTTGCGCAGCCGCCGCGCGTACTCGCGGCCGGCGTCCGGGTCGTGGATCGAGCAGGGGCCGGTCACGACGATCAGCCGATCGTCTTCGCCGCGCAGAATGCGGGCGATCGATTCGCGACCGTGGGCGACGACCTCCGAGCCCCGGTCCGTGAGCGGCAGCTCGTCCATCAGGATCGCCGGGGGGAGCAGCGGAAGCAGGCTCTGGATGCGGAGGTCGTCGGTCTCGAAGTGCATAGGGCGCGGGACTCTAAGGAATGGGCCCTCCGCCCGCCGGGGCGGCGGGTAGCGCGCCGCCCCGGGCCCGGCGCGCGGCGCGCGGGCCTAAGTTCGCACCCGGGAGCCTCCGATGTAGGGCGCCATGGCTGCCGCTCCGCCGCAACCGCTCCTGGGACGCATCGCCGTCCACCTGAAGCTGATCACCGACGACCAGCTCGCCATCGCGACCCGCAAGCAGGCCGAGGGCGGCGGCGAGAAGAACCTGGGCACTTTGCTTTGCGAGCTCGGTTTCCTGAGCCAGGCGCAGCTCTCGCAGGTGCTGAAGGCGCGCGACCAGATCGTCGCGAAGCAGAAGGCGATGCAGGCGGTGTCCTCCGCCGACGCGCAGCCCGAAGTCGCGGCGCCGCCGCGAACGGCGACACCGGCGGCGGCTGCGCGCGCGCCCGCGGCGGCCGCGGCCGCGCGAGCCCCCGAGGTCGCCGCGAAGCCCGCGGCCGCCGCGCGCAGCGCGCCGCGCCCGGCGCCGCCGGCGAGCGGAGGCTCGCTCCACGACTTGCTGCGGGTCGGCGTCGAGCGAGGCGCGAGCGACGTCCACATCCACGCCGGCCAGCCGCTGCGGCTGCGCCTGCACGGCAAGTTCGTGCCGGTCGGCGAGCGCGCGATCGCGGCGGAAGAGTCCGAGCGCCTCGTGCTCTCCGCGCTCACGCCCGAGCAGGCCACGCTGTTCCAGGATCGCGGCGAGCTCGACCTCGCCTACGAAGCGCCCGGCATCGGGCGCTTCCGCGTGAACCTCTACCGGCAGCAGCGCGGCCACGACGGCGTCTTCCGCGTGATCCCGACGGAAGTCCCCACGCTCGACGGCCTCGGCCTGCCCATGGGCCTCGCGCGCTTCACCAACTTCCATCAGGGGCTCGTGCTCGTCACCGGCCCCGCGAACTGCGGGAAATCCTCGACGCTCGCGGCGCTGGTCAACCTGATCAACGAAGAGCGCAAGGAGCACATCCTCACGGTCGAGGATCCGATCGAGTTCCTCCACGCGCCGAAGGCCTGCGGAGTGAACCAGCGCAACGTGGGCCCGCACACCGAGTCGTTCGCGCGCGCGCTGCGCGCTGCGTTGCGCGAGGACCCGGACGTGATCGTGATCGGCGAGCTCCGCGACCTCGAGACGATCTCGCTCGCGTTGACCGCCGCGGAGACCGGCCACCTCGTGCTCGGCACGCTGCACACCAACAGCGCGATCCGCACGATCAACCGCCTGGTAGGCGTCTTCCCCGCGGATCAGCAGGACCAGATCCGCAACATGGTCTCCGAGTCGCTGCGCGCGGTGATCTCGCAGCGGCTCGTGCCGACCAAGGATGGCACGCGTCGACTGCCCGCGCTGGAAGTCCTCGTCAACAACAAGGCGGTCGGCAACCTGATTCGCGAGAACAAGACCTTCCAGCTCTTCTCGGTGATGCAGATGGGCGCGAGCGCGGGCATGACCCTGCTCGACGATTCGCTGAACAAGCTGCTCGCGAGCGGCTCGATCACGAAAGAGGAGGCGCTGCGCAACGCCGACGACCCGAAGCGGATCAAGGGGTGACGCCGTGGCCGAACTCGACAAACTGCTCCGCTACCTGAAGGACAACAAGGGCTCGGACCTGCACCTCGCGGCGGGCCGCGCGCCGCGCGTGCGCGTGAACGGCGAGCTCGCGGAGATCCCCGGCTGGCCGTCGCTCGAAGACGCGCGGCTGCGGGCGATGATGAAGGAGGTCGCCACCGAGCATCGCTGGCTGGAGTTCGAGCGGACGAGCGACGCGGACTTCGCCTACGGCCTCGAAGGCGTCGCGCGTTTCCGCGCGAACTACTTCGCTCAGCAGCACGGCGCTGGCGCCGTGTTCCGCATCATCCCGGAGAAGATCCTCTCCGCCGCCGACCTGAAGCTCCCGCCGGCGATCACGAAGCTCGCCGACCTGCGCCAGGGCCTCGTGGTGGTGACCGGTCCGACCGGCTCGGGCAAGTCGACCACACTCGCCGCGATCATCGACAAGATCAACCGCGAGACCTCGCGCCACATCGTGACGATCGAGGATCCCGTCGAGTTCGTGCATCAGAACCAGCAATCGGTGCTCTCGCACCGCGAGGTCGGCCTCCACACCAAGGGCTTCGCGCCGGCGCTGCGCGCCGCGGTCCGGCAAGACGCCGACGTCGTGCTCGTGGGCGAAATGCGCGACCGGGAGACGATCGCGCTGGCGATCACCGCGGCCGAGATGGGCATGCTCGTGTTCGGCACGCTGCACACCAACAACGCCGCGAAGACCATCGACCGCATCATCGACGCGTTCCCCGCGAGCGAGCAGCCCCAGGTGCGCCTCAGCCTCAGCGAATCGCTCGCGGCGGTGGTGGCGCAGCTGCTGCTGCCCACCGCCGATGGCAAGGGCCGCATGGCGGTGCACGAGATCCTGCTGCGCACCCAGGGCCTTCCGAACCTGATCCGCGAGGGCAACATCCAGATGCTCGCCTCGGTGATCCAGGGCGGGAAGGCCGAGGGCATGCAGGCGATGGACGACGCGCTGTTCGCGCTGGCCACCAGCGGCGCCATCACCGGCCGCGACGCCTACATGAAGGCGAACGACAAAGCGCGCTTCGAGAAGTTCGCTCCCGCGGACTAGGAGCGCGGAGGCGGCGCGGGGGGGGGGGGGGGGGGGGGGGGGGGGGGGGGGGGCGCGGCCGCGGGGGGGGGGGGGGGGGGTGGGTGGGCGGGGGGGGGGGGGGGGGGGGCGCGACTCCGGCCCTTGGCTCCGCGGCGTGCGTCGGCAGTGGAGGAGAGGGCGCTGCGATTGGGCGCGCTTTCGCGCTCACGCCGCGCAGTGGGGCGCGTGGGCTTGCGACGAGCGTGCCTCGGACCGGGCCTGCGCTGCGCCCCCCGCCCCGCCCGCCCCTCGCGCCGGCGCTTCGCGGTGGAACCCGGGGGCGCGGACTTCCTTCGTGGGGAGGGCGAAGCTCGGGCGCCATCGAGGCGCCCGAGCTTCGTTGGGTCGTCGAGCGGAGGCGGCGGCGAGTTCGAGTCCTCGCGATGTCTCCGAGCTTGTTACGGAAGCTCCCGCCGACTCAGGCAGAACTTCTCTTCGTGCAGCCAGCAGTCCGCTTCCTGCGCGTGCGCGTCGAGGCGCAGCGAGGCGACCGGTGGGCGCTCGCCGCGCTCGCGCGAGTAGGCGGCGCGCAGGCGCGCCTGCACCGCGCTGTCGCGGCCTCCGAGCAGCGCCTGCACGCCGATCAGCTCGAGGAAGCGCGCGGAGAAGCCGCGCGGCGTGCGCTTCGCGACCAGCACCCAGCCGGCGTGGTCGCGGATGATGCGCCGGATGCGGGTGGGCGGGAGGATCGCGGTGAGCGAGAGCGCGATCCGGCCGCCGGGCGCGAGCATCTCGAGCCAGCGCGGCTGCGGGTGGGTCACGCCCGCGTGCACGAAGATCACGTCCACCGGCTCGGTGGGCTGCGTGACGCCGTCCGCGTGGCGCACCTCGATCTGCTTCCAGCGCGCGAGCAGCCTGCGCGCGGTCTCGACGAGATCCGGCGCCAGCTCCACCGCGAGCACACGGCCGCTCGGCCCGACCACCTGCGCGAGGATCGCGGTGTAGTAGCCGGTCGAGCAGCCGATGTGCGCGACGCGCTCGCCCTCTCGCACGTCGAGCGCGGCGATCACGCGCGCGAGGAAGCCCGGCGAGCCGTTGTTCAACATGCGCGCGGGATCGAGCGCGATCGCGACGTCCTGATAAACGTGGCGCACGTCGGCGTCGGGCGTGGAGCGATAGCCCGCTGCGTCCGGCAGCGTGAGCCAAGGCCCGGGGCCCACGAAGTCCTCGCGCGGCACCGCCGCGAACGCGGCGACGATCCGCTCGGACAGCTCGGGGCTCTTGTCGAGCAGCGACCTCGCGAATGCGGCGCGTGCGGCGGCGGAATCGGCGGCGGACATGGCGGCGAACCGTAGCCCTCGCCAGCTCGCCTCCATAGAATGCGCGCGTGCCGAGCCGCGTGACGATCAAGCCGATCCCGTTCGCGCTCGGGCTCGCGGCCTTCGGTTCGCTCGCGCTGCTCGACTCGCCGTTGCGCCACGTGGGCGAGCACGGCGCGCTGCCCGCGCTCGCGGCGGGTGTTACGGCGTGGATGGCGATCTGGTGGATCGGCGAAGCGGTGCCGCTGTGGTGGACCGCGCTCATCCCCCTCGTGATCTACCCGCTCTCGCGCGTCCACGGCGAGGACTTCGGCGCCAACGCCCTGGGCGCGTTCCTGCCCTACGTCGACCCCTACATCTTCCTGTTCCTCGGCGGCATGGGCATCGCGGCGGCCATGCAGCAGTGGAACCTCCATCGCCGCGTCGCGCTCGGCATCATGCGGCGCGTCGGCGTCGAGCCCGCGCGGCTGCTGTTCGGCGTGCTCGCCGCGACCGCGCTCGTCTCGCTCTGGATCTCGAACACCGCGACCGCGGCGATGATGCTGCCGATCGGCCTCGCCGTGCAGCACGAGCTGGAGCGGCAAGCGGGGCGGCGGCTCGCCAGCTTCGGCTGCGCGCTGATGCTCGCGATCGCCTACGGCGCGAACGTCGGCGGCATGGGCACGAAGATCGGGACGGTGCCCAACGCGCAGCTCTCCGGGTTCCTCGCGGAGCGCGGCGTCGAGATCTCCTTCCTGGAGTTCATTTCGATCGGCCTGCCCTTCGTGCTCGCGTTCGCGCCCGTGGTTTGGCTCGCGCTCTGGCGCCTCGGCCGCGCGGACGCGCCGCCCGGCGCCGCCGGCCGCGCGGCCCTCGACGCCGAGGCCGCCCAGCTCGGGCCGCTGAAGCCCACCGAGCGTGCGGTCGCCGTCGTGTTCGTCGCCGCCGCCGGGCTCTGGATCGCAGGCAAGCCGCTCACCGACGCGCTGAAGCCGCTCGTCAGCGCCTTCGAGCTGAGAGGCGCGCACGTCGAGGCCGCGATCGCGCTGTCCGCCTCGGCGACGCTGATGCTGTGGCGCGTGAGCGGCGCGCCCGTGCTCCCGCCGCGCGCCTTCCGCCAGCTCCCGTGGGACGCCCTGGTGCTGCTCGGCGGCGGCTTCTCGATGGCCGCCGCCGTCGAGGCGAGCGGTCTCTCCGACTGGATCGGCGTGCAGATGGCCGCGCTGCGGGCGTTCCCGCCCTTCGCGCAGGTCGTCCTCGCGAGCCTCGCGACGGTCGCGCTCTCCGCGTTTGCGTCGAACGTCGCGACGACCGCGGTGATGCTGCCGATCCTCGTGACCAGCGTGGCGCCCGCGCACACGAACGTCGCCCTCGTCTCCGCCGCGCTCGCCTCGTCGTGCGACTTCGCGCTCCCCGCCGGCACGCCCCCGAACGCGATCGTGTTCGGATCGGGGTATGTCAGTGTGCCCGTGATGGCTCGGACCGGAGCTGTGCTCGATCTGTTGGCGGCGTTGATCGTGTCTGCGTGGTGCTGGTGGGTGGTGCCGCGGGTGCTCAGCGGGTAGGGCGCTCGATCGGGCGACGCCGCGCGCGGGGGACGGGGGCTCGCTTCGCTCACCCGCTTGGCCGCGTTGACGGTTGCCTTGCGACGCGCGAGGTCGACGCCGCTGGGATTGCCGTGCGCGCGGCCTGCGCCTGGGGTTCGCTCCGCGACCCCCGCCCCCCGCGCGCGGCTTTTACTCGGGTCGAGGACTCCCGAGCACACTTTGGTTGCAGGAGGGTGCCGGGAGCCGCGCCTTCGAGGCGCGGCTCCCGGCACTTCTCGTTCGAGGTGGAAAGGGGGGCGGAGCGTTGTTCGCGGGCGTCAGGGTGCAACGGTCAGGAGGTAGTGATTAGGGATTCGTAGCCTTCGCGGTACGTCGGGTAGAGAAACGAGAATCCCGTGCCCCTGAGTCGCGTGTTGCGGCAGCGCTTGCCGGTCGTGGCAGAGCTCGAGGTGCCTTGGACGCTCGGGGGCGGGGCGCCCAGGCGGGCGGCGAGCCAGCGCAGGACCTCGGCGCGGTCGGCGGGCTCGTCGTCGACAGCGAGGTAGGCCGGGGCCGGCTCGGGGAGCGCGAGCAGGTGCGCGCAGGCGCGGGCCGCGTCGTCGCGATGGATGCGGTTCGTGTAGTGCGGGGCAGCCGGGACCGCCGCTGCGCCGCTGCGAACCCCATCGACGAGCGAGACGCGCCCCGGCCCGTAGATCCCTCCCAAGCGCAGCGCGATCGACGGGACGCCGGCGTGGCGGGCGACGGCCTCGCCTTCGAGCACGCGCCGACCCGAGAACTCGCGCGGCTCCGCCGGCGACGCCTCGTCCACCCAGCTCCCGTCGTCCTGCGCGTAAACCGAGGTGCTCGACGCGAACAGCACGCGGCGCGGGGCACCGGCCGCGCGCAGGTGTCCGAGCAGATTCGCGAGCCCGTCTACGTAGGCGCGGCGGTAGGCGTCGTCGTCGCTCTCGTCGGCGGCGAGCAAGTAGGCGAGCGCGTCGACGGACCCGCACGCGAGCGCATTCAGTGCGCGCGCGTCCGCGAGATCGCACGCCAGCCAGCGAAGCGAGCCTCCGCCCGGCAGCGCCTCCACCCGTTCGCCCCGGGGCGGCGAGCGGCGCAGCGCGAACACCTCGTGGCCCGCGCGCGCGAGGATGCCCGCGAGCTCCGCGCCCACGTAGCCCGCGCCGGCGACGAGTACGCGCATCGCTGCGTCGCGGCCTACTGCGCGCGCTCGGCGCGCGAGAAGTGGTGCAGCAGGATCGCGCTGGCCGCGGCGACGTTCAGCGAGTCGAAGCCCGCGCGCATGCGGATCGTGACGCACGCGTCCGCCGCTGCGCGCGCAGCCGCGCCGAGCCCGGCCCCTTCGCCGCCGAGCACGAGGCAGACGCGCTGCGGCGGCGCGCTGGCGCAGCCCAGCTCGCGGACGTCGACGGCATCGGGCTGCGCGACGGCGGCGAGCACCGTCCAGCCCGCCGCGCGCAGCTTCTCGAGCTCGCGCGGCCAGGCCGCGCAGCGCGCGAACGGGAGCTGGAGCGTCGCGCCGGTCGAGACCCGGATCGACTTGCGATAGAGCGGATCGGCGCCGCCCGGCGCGAGCAGTACGCCGTCCGCCCCGAACGCCCGCGCATTGCGAAACACGCTGCCCACGTTGTCGGGATCCGCCAGCTGCTCGAGCGCCACCAACAGACCCGCTCGCGCGCCCGCGACGAGCGCGTCGGGCGCGAGCGGCGCGCCGCGCTCCGCCAGCGCGAGGCAGCCCTGGTGCACGCGGTAACCGGCGAGCGACGAGATCAGCTCGCGCGACGCCACGAACAGCTCCGGCGCTCCGGGATGCGCCGCGAGCGCCGGCGCGAGTGCGGCGAGCGCCGCCTCGTTCAGCAGCAGCGAGCGCACGGCGAAGCGCCGCGACGCGAGCAGCCGCTCGACCACGAGGCGGCTCTCCGCCACGAACAGCCCGCGCTCGGCGAGCAGGTCGCCGTCGCGCACGGCTTGATAGTCGGCGATGCGCGGGTCGTCGCGATCGGAGACGAGCGCGGCGCTCACGCGCTCGGCGCCACGCAGCGATTCACGAGCGCGCCGACGCTCTCGATCTCGGTGCGGATCGTCTCGCCCGGCTTCAGGTAGCGCTTGCGCACCGAGCCCACGCCGCCGGGCGTGCCGGTGAAGATCAGATCGCCCGGCAGCAGCTCGCAGTGCCGCGAGAGGTACGCGACCAGCTCCGCGACCCCGAAGATGAGCTGGCTCGTGCGCGACGACTGCATGCGCTCCGCGTCGAGGTCGCAGGTGATGGCGAGGTCGAGTGGATTCGCGATCTCGTCGAGCGTGACGAGCGCCGGCCCGATCGGCCCGAACGTCGCGCGCGACTTTCCGAGCGAGAACTGCGGCGGTTGGCTCGCGAACTGCAGCTTGCGGTCGCTGACGTCCTGCCCGCAGCAGTACCCGGCCACGTGCTCGAGCGCGCGCGCCTCGGTCACGCTCTCCGCGCGCCGCCCGATCACGACGACCAGCTCCGCCTCCCAATCCACGCGATCGCCGAACACGATCACGTCGCTGCGCGGCCCCACCAGGCAGCTCGGAAACTTCGTGAAGACCAGCGGCTCCTTCGGCACCGGCAGCCCCGCCTCCGCCGCGTGATCCCGGTAGTTCAGCCCGATCCCGAATACTGCCCGCGGCCGCGGCGAGCAGGGCCCGAGCGTCGCCGCCTCGACCGCCCCCGCCCCCGAAAAGTCCACCGCCGCCGCAAACTCTCGCACCCCCTCGAAGCTCCCGATCGCGAGCATCGGATCCGGCCCGAACCTCCCCGCCGACGCCGTCTCCAGATCCACGCCGCGCGTCATGTCGCGCGACAACAACACGGCCCGCCCGCCACGATTCGCCAAACGCATCGCGTCTCCTCCGCCCCATCTCACGCTACTTCCGCCGCCCGAGGTCTTCGACCCGGCGGCTCCGCCTCCTCGGCCGGGAGTCTCCGACCCGGCCGCTCCGAACGCGCGCGCCTCGAGCTCCCGAATCCATCACCGGGCTCCGCACGCCCGCAGCGCCCAGCCAGGGGGCCTCGACGACACCCTGGCTGCACACCTCCCTAATCAGTGTGATGCACGAGGGCCCTCGCGGCGCCGAGGGGGCCGCGGGGCGGGCTGGCGGCGGCGGAGCGCGAATCACGCGCAGCTCGGCGCCGTGCATCCGGCAGCGCCATGCCGCGGGTCAGCGTGGGGTCGCCACACATGCGCGGTCCACCCGCCCAAAGGCGCCGCCAGCGAGCCATCGCGCTGATCCGCCGCCGGCACGCCCCGCGGCCGGACTCACGAACGAGCACGCGGCGGCGAGTCCTCGACGCCGCCGCTCCGGCCGCCTCTTCACCCGTGGCGCGTGACCTGCTCGACTTCCCGGCGGCTCCCCAGAATCGCCGGCACCCGATCGTGAAGCCCGTCCGGCACCACGTCGAGAATCCGCTTCGTCCCCGTCGACCCCGCCCCGCCCGCCTGCTCCAACACGTACGCCATCGGGTTGCACTCGTACATCAGCCGGAGCTTTCCCTTCGGCGCCTTCTTCGTCCCCGGATAGATGAACACTCCGCCCTTCAGCAACGTGCGGTGCACGTCCGCGACCATCGAGCCGATGTAGCGCGCGCCGTAGCCCGCCCCGTGGGCGTAGTCGAGGTACGCGCGCAGGCTGTCAGCGAAGTCGTTCACGTAGGCCTCGTTGATCGAGTAGGTCTTGCTCTCGGCGGGCACCGCGAGCTTCTGCTTCACGAGCACGAACTCGCCGATGCCCGGGTCGAGGGCGTACATGTCGGTGCCCTGCGCGGTGGCGAGCACCAGCAGCACCGAGGTGCCGTAGAGCACGTAGCCCGCCGCCACCTGCGCGGCGCCCGGCTGCAGCACCGCCTCGGCCGTGCTCGCGTCGTCCCGCTGGTTGCGGAGCACGCTGAAGATCGTGCCCACAGAGACCGCCACGTCGATGTTCGAAGAGCCGTCGAGGGGATCGGCGAGCACGACGAACTCGCCGCCGGCGCTCCGCGGGCGCAGCACGACGGGCTTCTCCTGCTCCTCGCTCGCGTAAACCGCGCAGCTCGGGCAGGCGCGCAGGCACTCGAGCATCAGCGCGTCGGACAGCACGTCGAGCTTCTGCTGCACCTCGCCCTGGACGTTCAGCGCGCCGGCCACGCCGATCACGTCGTCGATGCGCGCGCGCTGCACCTTGCGCGCGATCGCCTTGCCGGCGAGCGCGATCGCCTCGATCACCTCGGTCAGGCCGCCGAGGCGCTGCGCCCGCAGGTGCTTGCCGAGGGTGGTGAGGTTCTCGCGGACGATCGAGTCGGTCATGGGCTCCCCGAAGTGGCGGCGGTCACGGCTTTCGTGCTGTGGGTGCAGCGAAGACCGCGCAACGTAACGGCGGGCGCCTGTGCCTCCAGGCGATGTGCGGGCCCCCCCGGCCCGAGATGGGCCCGCCCCGGCCGGCCACGCCACCCAAACGCCCCAAACTTTCTTCGCCTACCCCGTGGTGGCTCGCAAATCCCTGCGTTACCCCTCGGTCACTTCGCGGCGCGTCCAGACGGACGACGCGAGTCCACCCGCAGCGGGTGCGAGGACCAGGCCGGGTCGAACCCCGGCGGTCCAGGCCGAAACCGCTGCGTCTTGCGCGCCGAGGGTTTCCTCGTGCGCGCAGCGAAGGAACGCGATTGACCGATTCCACCGAATCCGGCCGGAAGCGCCCCACCACGCGACGCAAGAAAGCGGCTCCCGCGCCCGACGACGGCGCGCCGTTCGCCTCGGCGGCCGAGGCCACACCCGAGGCGGAAGAACCGCCCGCCCCGAAGCGCCGCCGCCGCGTCGCGAAGGCGCCGGCTGGCGAGGCGCCGCCGGCGGCGGCAGAGGAGTCCGCGCTCCCGAGCGAAGAGCTGCCTGAGCCCGAGCGCGTGAGTCCGATCGACGAGGAGATGCTCGAGGCGATTCGCCGCGAGGTGACGGCCGACCGGCAGGGCGAGGACGAGCTGCTCGCCTTGGCGGCCTCGCTCTCGCAGGAGGACGACGAGGTCGTCGAGGACGAGATCGTCGCCCACGCGGGGCCGCTGTTCGTGGGCCCCGTTCCGCTCGAGACGCCCGAGGAGCGGCTCGCGGCGATGCACAAGGCGGCCCAGCGGCTCGGCATCTCGCAGCTCCACCCCGAGCAGGAGCGCGTGATCGACGCGCTGCTGCGCGGCGACGACGTGCTGATGGTGCTGCCGACCGGATTCGGCAAGAGCGCCTGTTACCAGATCCCTTCGCTGATCCTGCCGAAGCCCGTGCTCGTGCTCTCGCCGCTACTCGCGCTGATGAAGGATCAGTACGAGAAGATGCGCCGGCTCGGCGTGCCGTGCGTGAAGCTCGACGGCACCGTGCGCGGCAGGGAGCGCGAGAACGTCCTCGCAGAAATCGCGAAGGGCGAGCGGCTGTTGGTGATGACGACGCCCGAGACGCTCGGCGCCCCCGACGCCGGCGCGGCGCTCGCCAAGGGCGGCATCTCCATGGCCGCGGTCGACGAGGCGCACTGCATCTCGGAGTGGGGCTACGACTTCCGCCCCGCCTATCTGAAGATCGGCGAGCGGCTGAAGCTGCTCGGCGCGCCGCCGGCGCTGGCCCTCACCGCGACCGCCACCGAGAAGGTGCGGCTCGCCATCGTGCGCTTCGTGGGCATGCGCAGCCCGCAGGTGGTCGCCACCTCGCCGCACCGCTCGAACCTCGCCTTCGACGTGCTGCACTGCTCTTCCGGCGCGCGGCTGCGCGCGCTGGTGCGGCTCGCGCTGCGCGTGCGGCGGCCGGGCATCATCTACTGCTCGACCACGCGCGACGTCGACGAGCTCTACACCGTGCTCCAGCGCTTCGGCGTTCCCTCCCACCGCTATCACGGCAAGATGAGCAGCTCCGAACGCGCGAAGAACCAGGAAGGCTTCATGTCGCGCGGTCGCCGCACCGTGATGGTGGCGACGAACGCCTTCGGCCTCGGCATCGACAAGCCCGACATCCGCTACGTGATGCATTACCAGGCGCCGGCCTCGCTCGAGCAGTACGTGCAGGAGGCCGGGCGCGCGGGCCGCGACGGGCGCCGTGCCAACTGCATCATGCTCTACTCGCCGGAAGACCGGGCCATCCACGAGGCGCTGCTCGCGCGCAGCCGCGTACGGCCCGAGCAGCTCTTCCGCCTCGCCTCCGCGCTCTTGGCCTGGGCGAAGGAAGACAAGGTGCCGAGCGTCGACGGCCTCGGCCTGTCGGGCGAGCTCGGCTCGCGCACCGCGACCGCCCTGCTCTCGCTGCTCGAGGAAGCCGAGCTGGTGAAGTGGGACCCCGAGCAGGTGCACGTCGTGGTTCCGCTCGAGGAGTTCGAGCCGCGCGCGCGCCTGCTCGCCGGCCAATTCGAGACGCTCCGAACCCAGGACGCGCGCCGCCTGGACGCCGTCGCCGAGTACGCGAACGGCACGGCCTGCCGCGCCTGGTTCCTGCGCGAGTACTTCGGCGAGGAAGACGGCGAGGCGTGCGGGATGTGCGATCGCTGCCGCGGCCAGGCGGATCGACCGAACTCGTTCTGGGAGCCGCTCGCGCCGCCGCGCGGCGAGGAGCGGCGTCGCGGGCGGGGTCGGGGGCGAAGCCAGCGCGGTCGCCACGGCCAGCCGGGGCAGCGCCCGCAACATGCGCAGGGCGGCGGCGCGGGCGACGGCCAGTTCGCAGGACGCCGTAACAACCGGCGGCGGCGCCGGCGCGGCCGGAACCGCGATGGGCAACGCTTCGAGCCGCGCGAGGGCGGCGCGCCGCGCCCGGACGGGCAGCCGTTCCCCGCAGACGGCGCGCCCTTCGAGGCCGGAGGCGACGCCGCGCGCGCGGGACCGGCGCAGTACGAGCGCATCTCGATGGACGACATCGCGGCCGAGGCGCATGGCGCCGGCGCTCCCCACGGAGAGCCCGGCGGCGCGCCCGACGGCGGCGCGCCCTGGCAGGGCGGGCCCGGCGGCGGATACGGCGGCGGCTACCGCCGGCGCCGGCGTGGGCGCCGCCGCGGCGGACGCGGGCGCCGCTGGCGCGATCGTTTCGGCGACGGGGCGCCGCAGGGCGGACCCGAAGGCGGCGGCGACGGGGGCCCCGGCCCCTCCGAGCCGTCGGGATCGCCCAGCGAGAGCTGACGCCGCGCGCGCTTCGCTCACAGTCCTCGAACGGCGGGCAGAATCTTCCTCGCCAGCAACTCGACGGGCTTCACGGTCGCGACGTTGGGCATGTTGAAGATCGCGTGCTGGATGCCGGCGGCGGCGAGCCCGCGGCAGGTCGCGATGGCGGCCTCGACGCTGGCGGAGTCGTCGCCGAGCACGAGCGTGCCGAGCGAGGTCTTCTCGATCTTCGCGTAGTCACGCTTCGCGTCGTCGCAGTGCCGGCGCAGCACGGTCAGCTTGTGCTTCAGCGCGTCGACGCCGGCTTCGCTGAGGAGGTTGCACGCGTCGGCGTACTGGGCGACGAGGCGCAGCGTCCGGCGCTCGCCGCCGCCGCCGATCAGGATCGGCGGACGCGGGATGGTGAGCGGGCGCGGCACGTTCAGCGTCTCCGCGAGCTGATAGTGCTTGCCCTCGTAACGCCCCGTGCCTCCCGACCACATCTGCTGAGCGATCTGGAGCGCCTCCTCGAGGCGCTCGAAGCGCTCGCCCAGCGGCGGGAAGGGGATGCCCAGGCCGCGGTGCTCGCGCTCGAACCACGCGGCGCCGATGCCGAGCACGGCACGCCCGCCCGAGAGCACGTCGAGCGTGGAGACCGTCTTCACGAGCACGCCGGGATGCCGGTAGGTCACGCCCGTGACCATCGTGCCGAGCGTGACGCGGCGCGTGGCGGCGGCGAGATACGAGAGCGCCGCGTAGCCCTCCAGCATGTCGAGCTCGGCAGCGCCCACGGGTGGGATCTGGAAGAAATGATCCATCACCCACAGGCTCGACAGGCCGCCCTCGTCCGCGGTCTGCGCGATCTCGCGCAGCTTCGGCGCGAGCCGGTCGGGCCCGCCGGGCCAGGTGAAGTTCGGGATCTGCAGGCCCAGCTTCATGGATGCGCTCCTCGCCACCGCTGCGCGGCACTCTACTCCGCGCGCTCCCCTATCGTGCGCGGCCCATGCCGACCGGCGAGCGCTTCGACCCGCGATACCCGTGGCTGCTCGCAGGCGCGGCGGCGTGGTTCGGCGCCTGGGGCATGCAGCAGGTGCTCGTGCCGTGGCTCGTGGTGAACGTGCTCCAGTCGAGCGCCACGCGCACCGGCGTGGTGCAGATGGCGACCATGCTGCCGACCATCTTCCTGCTCCCCTTCGGCGGCGCGGTCGCCGATCGCGTCGACGCGCGCTGGCTGCTCGCGAGCCTGCACCTCGCGGCGGGCCTCGCGCCGCTCGCCATCGCGCTCGCGATCTCGGAGGGCCAGCTTTCGGTCGAGCTGCTGATCGCCACGGCGCTCTTCACCGGCCTCGTGAACAGCTTCTCGAACCCGTCGCGCGACAGTCTGCTCTCGCGCGTCGCCGGCGCCGACCTGACGCGCGCCGTCGCGGGCGTGATCACCGCGCAGTTCCTCGCGCAGGGCGCGGGCATGCTGCTGGCGCGCAACGCCGACGAGATCGGCGGCACCGGGGCGCTCTCGATTCAGGCGGCGATCGTGGCGTCCGGCGCCGCCCTCTGCTTCCGCCTGCCCGGCAGGCCGCCGGGCGGCGCGGTGGTGCGCGCGCCGCTCTCCTCCCACGAGCTCCTGGCGGGCGCGCGCTTCGTGTGGGGCGGCGAGCTGCGCGCGGTGTGGCCGCTGATCGCGGGCGTCGGCCTCTTCTTCAGCGGCGCCTACAACGTGCTGTTCCCGATCCTCGTGCGCGACGTGTATCGCGGCGGCGTCGACGAGATCGCGATCCTGTTGTTCGCGTTCCCGGCCGGCACGATCTTCGCCTCGGGCTGGCTCTTCTTCCGCGGCATCCGCCGCAAGGGCTGCGCGCTCGCCCTCGCGCAGACCGTCGGAGCGCTCACCGTGACGGGCTGCGGGGCGGACGTGCCGTTCTCGGCGATCGTGGCCCTCACCTTCGTGTGGGGCCTCGCCGGCGGGATCTTCATGACCACCGGCCGCGCGCTGTTCCAGGAGCGCGCGCCGCTCGCCGAGCGCGCGCGCATCATGGCGGTGCACCAGCTCGCGATGGTGGCGTCGGGGCCGCTGGGCGCGCTGCTCTCGGGCGCGCTCGGCGACGCGATCGGCCCGCTCTGGGGAACCGCCGCGCTGGGTGGCATGATGCTCGCCCTCGTCGCGAGCGTGCTCGCGTTCTCGAACGTGTGGCAGATGGAGTGAGCGTGTTTCGTTCGGAAGCCGTGACGCGCGGCATTCGCGTCAGCGTCGAGTCCCGTTTCGAGAAGGAGCGCTCGGCCCCCGACGACGGGCAGTGGTTCTTCTCGTATCACGTGCGCGTCGCCAACGAGGGCGACCGCGTCGTGCAGCTCGTGTCGCGCCACTGGATCATCACCGACGGCAACGGCAAGGAGCAGGAGGTGCGCGGGCCGGGCGTGGTGGGCGAACAGCCGGTGCTCGAGCCCGGCGACGCCTTCGAGTACACGTCGGGCTGCCCGCTCCAGACGCCCGTCGGCAGCATGCGCGGCACGTATCGCATGGTCGTGCCGGGCGGCGAGCCCTTCGACGCGGCGATCGCGCCGTTCGGCCTCGGCGAGCCCCGCCTCGTGCACTAGGCCGAAACGCCCGGCAGCGCGTCGAGCGAGGCGCTCTCGCCGGCGACGGCGATCAGCAGTAGCGCGGCGCTCACGCCGAGAATCGGCGCGTGGCCCTTGCGGAACACGGCGAGCGCGCGCGCTCGAGTCGCTCGAGATTGCGCGCGCTCCGACTCGCGCGCCGCGCCCGTGCGATGGGGGCCGGCGATCGTGATCCAGATCGCGCCGCTCTCCTGATTCGGGGACCTGAGAAGTAGGCGAGCCCCGGATGCGGCATGCTCGGCCCGCGGCCTCGGGAGGCCTCCCCATGACGTCGCTCGCAGGCAAGACCGCCGTGATCACCGGAGCGACGTCGGGCATCGGGCGCGCCACCGCCGTCGAGCTGGCGCGGCGCGGCGCGCGGCTCTTGCTCGTCGGCCGCAACGAGGCGCGCGCGCGGGAGACGGCCCAGGAGATCCGCGCCGCCGCGCCGAGAGCGGACTTCGAGATCGTGCGGGGCGACTTCTCCGCGCAGGCCGAGGTGCGCCGGGTGGGCGAGGCGCTGGCGAAGCGCGTCGACGCGCTCCACCTGCTGGTCAACAACCACGGCGTGACGCTGATGCGCCGCGAGACCACGCCCGACGGCTACGAGGCGACCTTCGCGATCAACCACCTCGGTTACTTCCACCTGACCGGCCTCTTGCTGCCGAAGCTGCGCGCCACGCCGGGTGCGCGCATCGTGAGCGTGGCGTCGGAGGCGCATCGCTTCGGCGCGCTCGACCTCTCCGACCTGCACAGCGAGAAGAAGTACGCGGCGATGCGCGTCTACGGGAAGTCGAAGAGCGCGAACATCCACTTCACGCGCGAGCTCGC
>CAYWRY010000012.1:0-56569 GCA_964460485.1 uncultured Spirochaetales bacterium | reverse complement strand
GGCACGATCGCCGACGAGCGCCGCCACGTGGGCTTCGGCGAGAACCGCATCGGCTCGCTGATCCGCGAGCACCCGGAGCGCAAGCGCGACGTCGAGAGGCTCCAGCGCGAGATGTCGTATTACATGCTCGCCACCTTCGCGGACCGCTTCCGCAAGCAGCCGCCGCCGGAGGAGATCGACCGGCGCTTGCGCGCGGCTGGCGCGCAGCCTGTCGCGGGCCAGGACTGGCACGGCGTGAAGCTGGGCCGGGCAAAGCCGGAGGAGCTTGAGGCCGTGCTCGCCGACACGATCCTGAAGGAGTTCAAGCAGCGCCTCGAGCGAATCGGCATCGACTACCAGACGCCGGTGCGCCCGGTGTGACGAGAGGCAATCCATGGCCGAAGGCGATCTGCACAGCACCGCGCCGGCCGAGTTCGCGGAGCGCGTGCGCTCCTTCGAGTTCTGGTTCGGCGCGGTGCAGGGCTACCTGGAGGGCACCGAGTTCGGCCACTCGCCCGCGCCGGAGCCCGCGCTCGGCGAGGCCGAGCGCGAGCGGCTGATCACGGTGCTGTGCAGCTACTGCGTCGGCGAGACCGCCGCGCTCGAGTGTGCGGGCGGGCTGATCCGCAGCGCGCCGTCGCGCGTCGAGAAGGTGTTCCTGGCCACGCAGACGGCCGACGAAGGCCGACACCTCGAGGTGTTCGCGCATCGGCTCGCCGAGCTGGGCGTGCGGGACGTGCGGGCCGAGATCGCGCGCCGTGCACACCCCGCGCTGCTCGCGTTCCGGCACCATCTGCTCGCCCTGACCGCCGGCGGCGACTGGCACGCCGCGCTGTTCGCGCAGAACGTGATCCTCGAGGCGATGGAGTTCGCGGTCTTCCATCGCCACGCGCGCGCGGCGGACGCGCGGACGCGCGAGATCCTGCTCGGCGTGATCAAGGACGAGCGCCGCCACATGGGATTCGGCGAGAACGAGCTAGGCCGGCGGGCCGCGTCGGAGGTGCGCCTGCGCGAGCGATTGCGCAGCGTGCGAGCCGAGCTCGAGCCGCTCGTGCTGGAGAGCTTCGAGCACACACTCGAGGCGGTGGGCGCGCCGCGCGAGGACGCGAGCGAGCTCGCGGGCGAGTATCGCGCAGCGGTCGAACGACTCGGTGTCGCGTGACGCGGCAGGCCCAGGGCGACGCCGGAACGGAGGGCGACGCGAGCGGCGCGACGCAGGAGCCGAACGCAGCGGCGCGCGGCCGCCGCCAGTTCGAGCTCGACGACCGCGGCTTCGACGAGGTGCCGCGCAAGTACCGCAAGTACTACCGGCGCTGGGAGGGCCCGGGCGACGCGCTCGGCCCCAACGAGGTGCTGTGCCCGGTGTGCAAGATCGTGGTGCGCTCCGCGCGCGAGCTGCGCGAAGGCGACCGGGTCTACTGCATGGCGTGCATGACGCGCATGCGCGTGAGGCGCGGCGCGGGCGCCGCGTGGGAAGCCGATGTCGAGTACTGAGGCGGCGCTCTCCCCGAGCGTCGACGAGGACGCGGGCTTCGCCGCCCTCGAGGCGCTGCTGTTGAAGTACGCGGGCGCGGGCCCGCGCTACACGAGCTACCCGACCGCGCCGGTCTGGACCGAGGCCTACGCGCGCCCCGACTTCGCGCGCGACCTCGCCGCGCTCGGCGCCAGCGGCGCGCCGGTCTCGCTCTACGCCCACGTGCCCTTCTGTCGCAGCTTGTGCCACTTCTGCGCCTGCAACCGCACGATCACGCGCGACGCGCGCCTGCCGGAGCGGTACCTCGACGCGATCGCCCGCGAGGTCGACGCCGTGCGCAAGGCAACGGGCGCCGCGCTTCGCGTGCTCCAGCATCACTGGGGCGGCGGCACGCCCACGCACCTCGCGCCGGCGCAGATCGCGCGCCTGTTCGCGCTGCTGTCCGACGCGTTCCCCACGGTGCCCGGCGCGGAGATCTCCGTCGAGATCGACCCGCGCGTCACCACGCGCGCGCAGCTCGAGGCGCTGCGCGCGTGCGGCTTCTCGCGCGTCTCGCTCGGCGTGCAGGACTTCGACCCGCGCGTGCAGCGTGCGATCCACCGCGAACAGAGCGTGGCGCTCACCGCGGGCGTGGTGGCGGATGCGCGCGCCCTCGGCTTCGGCGGCGTCAGCTTCGACCTGATCTACGGCCTGCCCTTCCAGACGCGGGAATCCTTCGCGCGCACCCTGCGCGAGGTGATCGCGATCGCACCCGACCGCATCGCGCTCTACGGCTACGCGCACGTCACCTGGATCGCGAAGCAGCAGCGCGGCTTCGAGCGCGGCGACCTGCCGTCCCCGCGCGAACGGCTCGCGATTTTGGTGAGCGCAATCCGTCAGCTGCTCGCCGCGGGCTGGGTGCACGTGGGCATGGATCACTTCGCGAGGCCCGACGATCCGCTCGCCGCCGCGCTGCGCGAGCGCACTCTGCGCCGCAACTTCATGGGCTACACGACGCAGGCCGGGCTCGCCCTCGTCGGCTTCGGCCCGAGCGCGATCAGCGAGCTGCCCGCGAGCTACGCGCAGTCACAGCGCGAGCTTGCGGAATGGGAGTCGGCGGTGAACGCCCGCGGCCTCGCAACTCTGCGCGGGCACCGGCTGAGCGCGGACGACCGCGAGCGCCGCGCGATCATCCACGAGCTGATGTGCCTCGGCGAAGTGCGCGCGGCGCAGCACGAGTCGCCCGGCCGCGCGGCCTTTCGCGAGCGCTTCGCCGCGGAGCTGGCGCGGCTGCGTCCGCTGGAGGACGACGGCCTGGTCGAGATCGCGGCGGACGGAAGCTTGCTGGTGACGGAGCGCGGCCGGCTCGTGCTGCGCAACGTCGCGATGGTGTTCGACGCGCACCTCCCGCCGGCCGACGCAGCAGCGCCGCCGCGGTTCAGCCAGACGGTGTGAACCTCTCGCATCCTCGGGCTCAAACGCCCTCGGCGACGACGAGCCTCGTGCGCGCGCTGCGCTGGCGCAGCGCGGCGAGCGGTGCGTACTCCGGCGACGCCAGCCATTCTCGCGCCCGCGCGGTGCTCGGGAACTCCAGCACGATCAGCCGCCGCGGCGACCAATCCCCCTCGCGCGTCTCGGTCGCGCCGCCGCGCACCAGGTAGCGGCCTCCGTACTGGGCGATCGTTCCGGGCACGCGCGCGCGGTACTCCTCGAAGCCCGCAGCGTCGAAGATCTCGACGTCGGCGATGACGTAGCCGGCCATGCATCTCTCCCCCGTTCGGCGCGGCGGCGTGCCGCGAAGCGCCCCACACAGGATGCCGCCCAAGCCGAGCTCGCGCTTCGCCGAGTCGCGCGGCGCGCGCGTGTGGTTACATCGCGCTGTCGCAAACTCAGCGCGAGGGCGAAGCGTGGAGTCGACGATCGACCGCATCCGCGAGGAGTCGGACGCCGCGCGGGCCGCCGTGCTGCGCAGCGCCGTGTGCGCACCGGGCGAGCGCGATCTCGCCGCGGTCGCCGAGCGCGTCGGCAGCGCGATCGCCGCGGCCGAGGCGCCGCCACGGCGCGCGGAGCTGGCGGAGCGTTTCGCCGCCTCGCTCCGCACGCTGCGCTTCCTGCCGAGCGTGCCGATCCTGTCGAACGCGGGGCGGCTCGGTCAGCTCGCGGCCTGCTTCGTGCTCGAGCCCGAGGACAGCCTCGAGTCGATCTACGACGTGCTCGCCCGCGCCGCGCACATCCAGCAGCGCTCGGGGGGCGTCGGCGTGCACTTCTCGCGGCTGCGCCCGCGCGGCGCGCCGATCCATGGCGCAGGCGGCGTTTCGCCCGGCCCGAGCGCCTTCGTCGAGCTGTTCGCCCACTCGGCGCGCGTGAACTCGCTCTCCGGGCGCCGCCCGGGCGCGCACCTCGCGGTGCTGCGCGACGACCACCCCGACCTGCTCGAGTTCGTGCGCGCGGCGGAGCGCTCGGGCGGCGCGCTCGCCGGCATGGGCCTCGCCGTGAGCGTGGGCGACGCGCTGCTGGCCGCCGCGCGGGAGAACGCGACTCACGAGCTGCGCTGGGGCGGCGTCGTGCGGCGCGCGCCCGCGCGGGAGGTGTTGGCCGAGATCGCACGCGCGATCGTCGCGACGGGGCAGCCCACGCTGCTGTTCCGCGACGCAATCGCCGCGACCAATCCCGTGCCGCAGCTCGGCGCGCTCGAGGCCACGAATCCGTGCGGCGAGCAGCCGCTGCTGCCGGGCGAGAGCTGCGTGCTCGGCTCGCTCCACCTGCCCGCCTTCGCCGACGCGCGCGGCGCCCTCGACCTCGAGGCACTGCGCGCCGAGGCCGCGCTCGCCGTGCGCTTCCTCGACGACGTGGTGGAGGTTCAGCACAGCCCCGACGCCGCGTGCGCCGCCGCGAGCCGCGCCACGCGCAAGATCGGGCTCGGCGTGATGGGCCTCGCCGACCTGTTCCTGCTGCGCGGCGTGCCCTACGACGGCGACGACGCGGAACGCATCGCGAGCGAGTGCATGCGCGCGATCGCGGACGCGGCGCGCGCTGCGAGCGAAGCGCTGGCGGCGGAGCGCGGCCCCTACCCGGCGTGGCGCGGCCCCGGGACGCCGCGCCGCAACGCGACGACCCTCGCGATCGCGCCGACCGGCACGCTCCGGCTGCTCGCTGGATGCAACGGCGGGATCGAGCCGCTGCTCCAGCCGGTGACGCGCGTCCGCACGCCGGCGGGCGAGTGGCGCTGCGTGGCCGAGAGCGTGCTGCGCTCGATCGAGCGCGCAGGAGTCGCCGCCGCGCCGCTGCTCGACGCGCTCGAAGCAAGTGCGCCGCTCGCGGAGCTGCCCGGGCTCGCGCCCGAGGCGCGCGCGCTTTGGCGCCGCGGCGTGGAGATCTCGCCCGAGCGCCAGCTCGCGCTGCAGGCGTGCGTGCAGCGGGAGGTCGACGGCGCCGTCTCGAAGACCGTGCAGCTCGCGCAGGGCGCGACGGCCGAGGCGGTCGCCGGGTGGATCTCCGTCGCGCGCGCGCTCGGCTGCAAGGGCGTCGCGTTCTATCGCGGAACGCGAGCAGCGCAGCTCGCCTGCGTCGAGTGCGGCGAGCCCGGGGGCGCGTTCCTCGACTAGGTCCCATCTCGCGAGCCGTCCCGTCGCCGGGCGCGCGTCTCTGCCCGCCTGGCGCGCGCGTGCGTGCAGCCCGGGCCGCTCCGCCGCGAGCGCGCGCTGCTATGCACGCGGCGCGGGAGGAGACGCAATGGGGAATGTCCGGCTCGGCGCGCGCCCGCGGCGGCGGGGCTGAGCGCGATGCGCCCGCGCTTCGACGCGCGGCTCGTGAACGGGCCTTTCGGCGACCCGGGCGTGTTGGTCGGCTTCCGCAACGCGCGGCGCGCCCTGCTCTTCGATCTCGGCGACGTCACCGCCCTCGCGCCGCGCCAGCTGCTGCGCGTGTCGCACGTCTTCGTCTCGCACACGCACATGGACCACTTCATCGGCCTCGACCGGCTCCTGCGCATCTGCCTGCGGCGGCGCGAGTCGATCCGCTGCTTCGGCCCGCCCAGCTTCGTCGAGCGCATGGAGCACAAACTCGCGGGCTACACGTGGAACCTCGCGCGCGACTACGCGCCGGCCTTCGCGCTCACGGCGACGGAGCTCAGCGCCGACGGAACGCTGCACAGCGCGCGCTTCTCGACCGCGCGCGAGTTCGCGCGCGAGCCACTCCCCGACGAGCGCGCCGAGGACGGCGTGCTGCTCGACGAGCCGGGCTTCCGCGTGCGCTGCGCCCTGCTGGATCACCGCACGCCCTGCCTCGGCTTCGCGCTCGAGGAGCGCACGCACGCGAACGTGTGGCGGGATCGTCTCGCCGCGCTCGGCCTCCACACGGGCCCCTGGCTCGCGGACGCGAAGCAGGCGCTGCTCGCGGGCGCGAGCGACGACCTCGAGCTCGTGGCGCGCTGGCGGGCGCACGGCCAGTATTTCGAGCGGCGTGTGCGGCTCGGCGCGCTGCGCGGCGACGCGATCCGCTGCGTCGCGGGCGCGAAGATCGCCTACGTCACCGACGTGGCGTTCAGCCCGGCCAACGCGGAGCGCATCGTGGCGCTGGCGTCAGGCGCCGATCAGCTCTTCATCGAGGCCGTGTTCATGGAGAGCGAGGCCGACCACGCGCAGCGCAAGCAGCACCTGACGGCGCGCCAGGCCGGCGAGCTCGCGCGCGCCGCGCGCGCGGAGCGCGTGATCCCCTTCCACTTCTCGCCGCGCTACGTGGGGCGCGAAGCGGAGCTGGCTGCGGAGGTCGCCGCAGCGCTCGGGCGACCGCCGGAAGGTGCGGCGCCCTAGGCCTTCGCGAGCTCCAGCCCCGCGAGCTGCCCCGCCTCGCGCCACTCGCGCATCAGCTTGAAGAACGCCTCGGGCCCGAGGCCGTAGGAGCCGTTCTGGGCGGCAATCTCGCTCACTCTGCCTTCGTTGTTGTAGTAGCCGGGCGTGCAGGCCTCGAGGAAGTCGCGGCCGAAGCGCGAGAGCTGGAGGATCGTGTCGACCCAGGCATCCTCCGCGGCCTGCGACGGCTCGAGCGTGCGCACGCCATTCTTCAGCGCCTGCTCGACGACGTAGGCCACGTGGCGGCTCTGCTCGTCGATGGCGTGCGGGAAGTTCACCGTGAAGGCCGACTGCTGCACGCCCATGATGAAGCAGTTGGGGAAGCCGCGGCTGTGGATGCCATGCAGCGTGCGCACGCCGTTCGCCCACTTCTCGCTGAGCGTCACGCCGCCGCGGCCGACGATCTCGTAGCCCGCGCGGCGAGCGTAGCTCGTGCCCACCTCGAAGCCCGTGGCGAACACGATGCAGTCCACCGGGTACTCGACTCCGTTCGCGACCACGCCGCGCTCGCTGATTCGTTCGACGCCCAGCCCGTTCGTGTCGACGAGCGTCACGTTCGGACGGTTGAAGGCCGGCAGGTACTCGTCGTGGAAGCAGGGCCGCTTGCAGAACTGCCGGTAGTAGGGCTTCAGCGCCTCGGCGGTCGCGCGGTCTCTGACGACCTCGTCCACGCGCGCGCGGATCTGGTTCATCTTCTCGAAGTCGGCGAGCTCGAGCGTTCCATTCGCGGCCTCCGGCGTCGCGACGGCGTTCGGGTCGGCCTGCACGCGCACCAGCAGCTTGCGGATGATGTCCGTCCAGCCGTCGGCGACGAGATCCTCCGCCTGCCAGCCGCCGGAGACCAGGATGTTGAAGTTCTCCATGCGCCGCTTCTGCCAGCCGGGCTCGAGCGACTTCGCCCACTCCGGATCCGTCGGCCGGTTCGCGCGCACGTCGATCGAGGAGGGCGTGCGCTGGAAGACGAACAGCTGCTCCGCGCCCGCGGCCAAGTGCGGGATGCACTGCACCGCCGTCGCGCCGGTGCCGATGATCGCCACGCGCTTGTCGCGCAGCTTGTCGAGTCCGCCGTCCGGGCCGCCGCCGGTGTAGTCGTAGTCCCAGCGGCTCGTGTGAAACGAGTGTCCCTGATAACTCTCGATGCCGGGGATGCCGGGCAGCTTCGGGCGGTTCAGCGGGCCGTTCGCCATCGCCACGAAGCGCGCGCGCATGCGGTCGCCGCGGTTCGTGGAGACGATCCAGCGCGCCCCCGCGTCGTCCCAGCGCAGCTCCGTGACTTCGGTCTGGAAGCAGACGTCGTCGTAGAGCCCGAAGTGGCGCCCGATCGCGCGCGAGTGCTGGAGGATCTCCGGCGCGGCCGAGTACTTCTCCTTCGGCATGTAGCCGACTTCCTCGAGCAGCGGGAGGTAGATGTACGACTCGACGTCGCAGGCCGCGCCCGGGTAGCGGTTCCAGTACCAGGTGCCGCCGAAGTCGCCGCCCTTCTCGATGATGCGCAGGCTGGCGACGCCCGCCTCGCGCAGCCGCGCCGCCGCGAGCAGGCCGCCGAAGCCCCCACCGATCACGATCACCTCGCGCTCGTCCTTTATCGGCTCGCGCACGAGTGGATCCACGTACGGGTCTTCGAGGTAGTGAGCGAACTCGCCCTTCATCTCGACGTACTGTTCGTTCGCATCGGCGCGCAGGCGCTTGTCGCGTTCCGCGCGGTACTTGGCGCGCAGCGCGTCGACGTCGAAGCTGGGGCTGCTCATCGTGGGCTCCTGCTGGCTGCCGAGCGCGAGGCTTCGGCGCGGGGGGCGATGTGGCTGCGATTTTGCCGCAATCCGGCGCACGCGTCTCAGGCCCGCCGGGGCGGGAGCAGGAGCGCGGCCCCCTCGCCGTTCACGGCGGTGTCGAGCTGCGCGAGGGCTGCGCAGAAGCTGCGGAAGCGGGCTGCGCCGAGCTGCTTGGCGAGATCCTCGCTGACGCGCGCCATCACGGCGTCGGCGTCGGCCACCAGCGCGCGGCCCCGGCGCGTGTAGACGACGCGCTTCGCCCGTCCGTCGCTCGGGTCGGCCTCGCGCGCCACGTAGCCGTCGCTCTCCAGCTCTTGCACGAGCTGGCCCGTGCGCTGCAGCGTGAGCCGCAGGCGGCTCGCCAGCTCCGACATGCCGAGGCCCGCGAGCGGAAGGTTCGGCAAGACCTGCGTGGTCGCCGGCCCGAGCGCGTAGCCGCGTTTCAAGAGGCCCGCGCTGATGCGGTCGCGGATGGCCGTGGAGAGCGCGAGCAGGTGCCGCGCGAGCTGGTCGGCGTCGCCAGCGCGCATCTCGCCGAGCCTGGCATGCACGGACCGCGCCGCCCGGACACGCCCCGCGCCGCCCGCTCCGCGGTGCCCCCGCATCACGCCGCTGGCCTCGCTCCGCTTCATTGCGCTTGACCTCGATAGCAAAGTCACTTTAGCATCTTCGCGCCCGCCGCGAGGAGCGCCCATGGCCCGCCGCCTGTTCTCCGCCGATTCCCACTGCGTGATCCTGTCGGACCAGGTGAAGAAGAACCTGGCCGCGCGGCTCCACGCCGACTGGGACGCGGGCATGGCAAAGTTCGACGCCCGCCGCGATCAGCTGCAGGCCGGCCAGAAGCTCGAGCTCGAGGACTTCGTCGACCTCGAGGCCGCGCGGCACCCCGGCTACTTCGACCCGAGAGCCCGCCTCGCGGCGATGGACGCCGACGGCGTCGAGTGCGAGGTGATGTACTCGGAGTTCGACTTCACCAGCAAGGTCTATCAGGTCGGCGCCCACTGGAAGGAGTGCGCCACCGCCTACAACGACACGCTCTGGCAGTTCGCGTCGGTGAACCCGAAGCGCATCCTGATCACCTACCAACTGCCGTTGATCGAGATCGACTACGCGGTACGCGAGATCCATCGCCTCGCCGGCCTGGGCGCGCGCTCGATCCAGATCCCGAACTTCCCGAGCGAGGTCGGCATGCCCGACTACCACGACGCGCGCTACGAGCCGCTCTGGAGCGCGTTCGAGGAGACCGGCGTCGTGGTCGCGAACCACCTCACGCTGAAGGAGTCGCTCTGGGACGTGTTCCGCCGCGATCCCACGCCGCAGAAGGGCATCTTCACCGCGCAGCCCGGATTCGCGATCGCCGAGACCCTCTCCTGGTACATCCTCACCGGCGTGCTCGAGCGGCACCCGCGGCTGCGCGTGGTGTTCGTCGAGCCGGGGCTGTTCTGGCTGCCCGGCTTCATCCGCTACCTCGACTCGCGCATGCACCACCACTACGTGTTCCCGGGCGTGAAGGAGTTGCCGAGCACTTACTTCAAGCGACAGATGGCGGTGACCTTCGTGCACGAACCGGAGGGCGTGGAGCAGCGCCACGCGATCGGCGTCGAGAACGTGCTGTGGTCGACCGACTTCCCGCACCCGGTGTGCAACTGGCCCAACGCAGGCGAGAAGATCCTGAAGCAGTTCGCGGGCGTTCCCGAGCACGAGGTCCACGCGATCACCTGGGCGAACGGCGCGCGCATGTATGGAATCGCTTAGGCGGCGAAGCGCGGCGGGAGAAAAAGCGTGAAGGCGATGAAGGGAGCGCCCGCGCTGGCGGGCCTTCGCGTGCTCGACCTGTCCTGGGGCATCGCCGGGCCGATGACGGCGATGCTGCTCGCGGACTCGGGCGCCGACGTGACGAAGATCGAGCCGCCGAGCGGCGACCCGTTCCGCGCGCAGCTCGGCTACCGCGCGTGGCAGCGCGGCAAGCGCAGCGCCGTGCTCGACCTGAAGAACGCCGAGGATCTCGCGGCCTTCCGCGCGCTCGCGCGTCACGCCGACGTGCTGGTCGAGAGCTTCGCGCCCGCCACGACCGAGAGGCTCGGCGTCGACTACGCGACGCTCGCCGCCGCCAACCCGCGCCTTGTCTACTGCTCGATCACCGGCTACGGCCGCAACAGCCGACACTCCGCGCGCCCGGGCTTCGACTCGCTCGTCGCCGCGCGCACCGGGCTCCACTACGAGCAGCGCGGCTGGCCCGAGGGCGCGCTGAACCACATGGCGCGCAGGCCCGATCCGTTCGAGCACCTGGAGCACTGCTACGCGCAGGTACAAGGCCCGCCGCGGCCCGGCCCGGTCTTCCCCGCCTCGTTCTATCCGAGCCTCGGCGCGTTCTTCGCGGCGACGCTCGGCATCCACGCCGCGCTGCGCGCCCGGGAAATCACCGGCCGCGGGCAGTGGGTGGAGACGTCGCTGCTCCAGGGCGCGCTCGCCTGCGCGAGCGGCGTGTGGCAGCGCGCCGAGCACGTCGAGGCCAAGGACTTCGACTCCTGGATCCTGGGCGCGCGCTCGCCGAAGGGGCACTTCGAATGCGCCGACGGGCGCTGGATCCACAACTGGGTGCCGAACCCGCGCTTCCTGCTCTCGGCGTCGGCGGGCGAGCGGCTCAGCGCCACGCCGGACCTCGCCGCGAAGAAGGATCCGGATCGCTTCGGCACCGCGCCGGGCGAGCTGGTGGTGATGCAGCACTACCAGCCGATCCTCGCCGAGGCAGTGAAGCGCTTCCCCGCGCAGGCCTGGGTCGACGCCGCGGCGGCGGCGGGCATGACGATCCAGGCCGTTCGCTCGCCGGAGGAGTCGCTCGCCGACCCGCTGCTGCTCGCCGACGGCTGCGTCATCGAAGTGCAGGACCCGGAGCTGGGCGCGATCCGCCAAGTCGGCAGCGTGATTCGACTCGCGAACAATCCCGCGCGCATCGGCGCGCCCCCTGCGAAGCCCGGCGCGCACACCGCGCAGGTGAAGGCGGAGGCGGCGGCGCTCGCAGCGGCCCCGGCGCCGGCGGCACCGACGACGGGCCGCGCGCTGCGCGCGCCGCTCGAGGGCATCACGGTGCTCGACCTCGGGCTCGCGATCGCGGGACCGTTCGGCACGCAGCTGCTCGGCGACCTCGGCGCGAACGTCATCAAGATCAACGCGCTCTACGACATCTACTGGCACGCCAACCACATCGCCTACATGGCGAATCGCGGCAAGCGCAGCATCGGGCTCGATCTCAAGGACTCGCGCGCGATGCGGATCCTCCACGAGCTGGTCGCGCGCGCCGACGTGGTGCAGCACAACATGCGCTACGACGCCGCGAAGCGGATCGGCGTGGACTACGAGAGCCTGCGCCGCGTGAATCCGCACCTGGTCTACTGCCACACGCGCGGCTTCGAGAACGGCCCGCGCGCGCATCTGCCCGGCAACGACCAGACCGGCGGCTGCCTCGCGGGCACCCAGTGGGAAGACGGCGGCATGGGCCGCGGCGGAAAGCCGATGTGGAGCTTCTGCTCGCTCGGCGACACGGGCAACGGCTTCCTGTCCGCGATCGCGATCCTGCAGGCGCTGCGCGAGCGCGACCGCTGCGGCGAGGGGCAGTTCTGCGACACCTCGATCGTCTACGCGCAGCTGCTGAACACGAGCTACGCGGTCGCGCGCCCGGACGGCTCCGGCTTCGAGCGCCCGCGCACCGACGCGACGCAGACCGGCTGCTCGGCGCTGAACCGTCTCTACGAGGCGCGCGACGGCTGGCTGTGCGTGCTGGCGCCGGGCGACGACGCGTTCGCGCGCCTCGCCGCCGCGCTCGGCGCCGCCGAGCTGGCGCACGACGCGCGCTTCGCGAGCGAGGCCGCACGCGCGAAGCACGACGCCGCGCTCGCGGAGGCGCTCGCAGCGCGCTTCGCGCAGCGCAGTGCGCGCGAGGCGTTCGCCGCGCTGGACGCCGCCGGCGTGCCGTGCGAGATCTGCGACCCCGAGTTCGCGCTCGGGCTGCACGACGACGCGGAGCTGCGCGCGCGCGGCTGGACCGCCTCGTACGCGCACCCCTTCGTCGGCAAGCTCGACCAGATCGGCCTGCTCTGCGATTTCAGCGAGACGCCGGGGCGCGTGCAGGGCCCGCCCTTGATCGTCGGCCAGCACAGCCGCGAGATCCTGCGCGAGCTCGGCTACGCGCCGGCCGAGATCGACTCGCTCTGCGCGAGCTGCGTGCTCGACTGGGAGCCGGGCAAGCCGCACCGCGTCGTCATCCCGAGCAAGTGGCTGCCGAAGCCCGCGGCGAACGAGCCGTGACGTCGAGACCACCGGGACGGATGCGATGAGCGAGCCGACGCGGCCGGCGCCGATCCTCACGGCGGACAACGCGTTCTTCTGGGAGGCGTGCGAGCGCGACGAGCTGGTCGCGCAGCGCTGCGGGGCGTGCGGCGCGCTCGCGCACCCGCCGCGGCCGATGTGCCCGCGCTGCCACAGCCTCGCGCGCGAGGTCGCGCGCCTCTCGGGGCGCGGCGAGGTGTGGAGCTGGATCGTGCCGCGGCATCCCGCGCCGATCGGCTTCGCCGAGCCGCCCGTCGTCGCGCTGATCCAGCTCGACGAGGGCTTGCGGCTCGTCTCGAACGTGGTCGGCGTCGCCCCCGAGGCGATGCGCAACGGGCTGCGCGTGCGCGTCGGCTTCGAGCCGACGCTGGGCGGTCACGCCGTGCCCGTGTTCCACCCCGAGCCGAGCGCCTGATGTTCGGCCGCGTCGGGCGCGCCGTGGCGATCGCAGGCATCGGACAGACGAGCTACGCGCGGCGCGACGCGCGCAGCGAGGCGCAGCTCGCGGCGGAGGCCGCGCTCGCTGCGTTGAACGACGCCGGCATCGCGCCCTCCGACGTCGACGGCATGATCACCTACACGCTCGACCCGGTGGACGAGATCGGCTTGTGCCGGGCGCTCGGTGTGCGCGACCTCGCCTATACGAGCCGCGTGCCCGGTGGCGGCGCCGGCGCGATCGGCACGCTCTACCAGGCGGCGGCGGCAGTGGCCGCGGGCGCGTGCGAGGCAGTGTTGATCTGGCGCGCGATCAATCAGGGCGCCGCCTACCGCTACGGCCAGCCGCAGGCGGGCGGCGCGTGGCAGCCTGGCAGCGGCACGGGCTCGCTGCTCTGGTGCATGCCGTTCGGTGCGCAGGCGCCCGCGACCTGGGCCGCGCTCGCCATCCAGCGTTACATGCACGAATGCGGCGTCACGAACCGCGACTTCGGGCGCATCGCCGTGCTGCAGCGAAAGCACGCGGCGACGAACCCGGCCGCGATCTTTCACGGCAAGCCGATCTCGCTGGAGGACCATCAGGCGTCGCGCTGGATCGTCGAGCCCGTGCTGCGCCTGCTCGACTGCTGCCAGGAGAACGCGGGCGCAGCCGCCGCCGTGATCACGACGCTCGAGCGCGCGCGCGACCTGCGCCAGCGACCGGCTCGGGTCGTCGCCGCCGCCCAGTCGATCCCGGCCGAGGTGGAGGTGATCTCGAACTACTATCACGCCGACCTCACCGTGATGCCGGAAGCGGTGGGAACGGCGAGGCGCCTCTGGGCGCAGAGCGGTCTCGGGCCGCGCGACGTGCGGGTCGCACTGCTCTACGACGCGTTCACGCCCAACGTGATGAAGCAGTTGGAGGCGTTCGGCTTCTGCGGCCACGGCGAGGCCAAGGACTTCGTGGCAGACGGGCACTGCGAGCTGACGGGCTCGATCCCCACCAACACGCACGGCGGGCACGGCGGCGAGGCCTACATCCACGGCATGAACCTCGTCACGGAAGGCGTGCGGCAGATCCGCGGCAGCGCGGCGAACCAGGTCGCGGGCGCGCAGCGGGTGCTCCTGTCGTCGGGAATGGCGGGCGCGATCCTCGCGAGCCCGTGAGCGCACGCCGGGCTGGGCGACCCCGGCAAGGCGCGGCATCCAGCGGCGCAGACCTCCCTGCGCAGCACGGGACCGCTCGCGGGCGCCGCCGCACGCCCTACCATCGGTCACGTCCGCGACGGAGGAGCCCATGCCGCTCTCCCAGCCCGTGCGCCGACGAGATGCGCTCGTGTCCCTCGCTGCAGCCGGGCTGTTCTCGGCGTGCGCAGCGCTGCCGGCTACGCCGGCCGCCGTGGACGCCAGAGCGGACCTCGTCGAGATCCCGTCCGCGAAAGGCCTCTCCTTCGCGGAGAGCGGCTTCATGACGCTCGACCAGGCGATGCACGCGTTCCTCGCACGCTCGGTCACGGCCGACAGCGAGCCTCTGAGGCTGCGCCAGCTGGTCGCGGCGGTGGTGTTGAACCCCGACTTCCGCGTCGACTACGCCGACGAGACGCGCTCCGCTCGAGAGACCTTCCACGCCCTGCGCGGCAACTGCCTCTCCTTCACGAGCTTGCTCGTCGCCTTCGCCCGACCGCTCGGCCTGAACGCCAGCTACCAGGAGGTGGACGTCCCGCCGAGCTGGACCGCGGGGGACGACGCCTTCGTGCTCAGTCGACACATCAACGTGCTGGTGACCACCCAAGCCGGCGTCCAGCACGTGGTCGACTTCAACATGGCCGAGTTCCGTGCGGGCTATCCGCGCCGCGCGATCTCGGACGAGCGCGCCGCGGCCCACTACTACAGCAACCTCGGTGTCGAGCGGCTCCAGGCCGGCGACGCACCGGGCGCGTTCGAGCTCTTCCGCCGCGCCCTCGCCATGGACCGCACGCTCTCGCAGGCCTGGGTGAATCTCGGCGCCTGGTATCGGCGGCAGGGCGACGCGGCGCGCGCGGAGGCGAGCTACCTCGAGGCGCTGCGCGTCGACCCGAACGAATCCGCTGCGATGAGCAACCTCGCGATCCTCCACGCCCGCGAGGGTCGCGCGGATCTCGCGCGCTGGTACCAGCGCCGCATCGCGTCCTACCGCGCGCAGAATCCCTACTACCACTACGAGCTGGCGAAGGCGGCCTACGTGCGGGGCGATTTCGACCAGGCGCTGCGCGAGTCGCGTGCGGCGCTCGAGCGCCGGGACGTGGATCCGGCGTTCCACTCGCTCCTCGGCATGAGCTACCGCGAGCTGGGCCGGCCCGAGAGGGCGCGAGAGGCCTTCGAGCGCGCGATCGAGCTGGCGGACGACGAGGACCTGCGCAGCGCGGTGCGGCGCAAGCTCGAGGTCCTGGGGGCACCCACCGCAGGGCTGTGACCCGGGGCGACGTCCGGGAGCGGACGCGGGCTCGCGAGCGTGGAGAATCCGCGCCTCCTGCGGCTCCAGCGCGGCGGGCGCAGTGCCTGCACTAGGCTGCGCCCTCCCCGCTCGGAGGCGCCCATGATCCTCGGTCTCCATCACGCCGCGCTCGCAGTTCCCAGCATGCAGCGCGCGCTCGACTTCTATTGCGGCGTGGTCGGCTTCCGCGTCGTGATGGAGGCGGAGCTGCCGCCCGGCTATGCGCCGATGAACGAGGCGTTTGGCGTCTCCAATGCGGCGTGCAAGGTGCGGATGATCCGCAAGGGCAACTCCTGCCTCGAGCTGTTCGAGTTCCAGGACGCGCAGGCCGGAACGCCGAGGCGTCCCGTCAACCGGCTCGGCATCACGCACATCGCGCTCACCAGCGACGACTATCAGAAGGACTACGACCACCTCGCCGCGAACGGCGTCGCGTTCAACGCGCCGCCCTTCGGCGCCGCGCCACGGCGCTTCGCCTACGGCCGCGACCCGTTCGGCAACGTGATCGAGCTGCTCGAGCACGCACCCGGGGACCCGAGCGCGCTGCGCTTCGACGACTGAGCGCCGGGGCGGCGCGCGCTCGCATCGGGAACCGGGGGTCGACGAGAAGGGCCGCGCGGGTCGGCGCGCGGAACGAGCCGACGCCGCCGCGCGCCGCGTCCGCTCAGGCGCGCGTCACCAGCCGGCAGAGCATGTCGGCGAGCTCGGGGGTGGAGCGCCGCGCGCTCGCCGGCCAGGTCACCGTGCCGTTCATCATGTCGAACAGGAAGAGGCGCAACGAGAGCAGGTCGATGCCCGCCGGCAGCGCACCCTCCGCGTTCGCGCCCTCGAGCAGCGTCTGCCAGTACTCGCCGTAGCGGCGCTGATTCGCGTACTGGCCGCGGCGGATCGGCTGCGGCGCCTGCTCGACGATGCGCAGGCCCGCGAGCGCGTAGTCGCCGAGGTGGTGCAGCGAGTCGAGGTGCGCCTCGATCGCGGCACGCAGCCTCGCAGCGGCGCCTGCGCGCGCACCGAGCGCCTCGATCGCGCCGCGCGCGTGCTCGTGCGAGTGCGCGGTGCCGAAGCGCAGCACCTCGGCGACGAGCTCGTCCTTCGAGTCGAAGTGGTAGTAGAGGCTGCCGGTCTTGATGCCCGCCTCGGCGGCGATGTCCGAGAGATTCGTGCCCGCGTAGCCCCGGCGCGCGAACAGGCGCGCCGCCGCGTCGAGCACGGCCTGACGGGTGCGGTCCGACTTGCGCGGAAGGGCGCGGGCAGCGCTGGGAGCGTTCGCCATGCCGGCACCATATCCGCCCGTGCGGCGAGAATCGAGTTGACGCCAAAATCGAATGATAGTTAGAATCTGCTCTCGCCAGGCAGCCGGCGCCAGGAGTCCGCATGAAGCGCGAACGAGAGCAGGAGCTGCTGGCTCGCCTGGCGGATCCGTCGGCGCCGCGGCCGGGCCCGCTCGGCCCGCGCAGCATGCGCAATCCCGCGAGCGCCTACACCTGCCCCGATCGCTTCGCGCGCGAGCGCCGCGCGCTGTTCCGCCGGCGGCCGAACTTGGTCTGCCTGTCGAGCGAGTGCGCGCAGCCCGGCGAGTTCCTCTGCGCCGATCTGGGCGGCGTGCCGATCGTCGCGATCCGCCAGCCGGACGGTGCGCTGCGCGCGTTCGTGAACGCCTGCCGGCACCGCGCTGCGCGCCTGCTCGAGGGCTGCGGGAGGCTCGACCGCGCGATCGCTTGCCCCTACCACGGCTGGCTCTACGAGCTTGACGGCCGCTTGCGCGCGCGGCCGGGCGCGGAGCCCGGCTTCGACGACGTGCCGAAGGAGCAGCTCTCGCTGCACCCGATCGCCCTGCACGAAGCGCACGGCCTCGTCTTTGCGCGCGCCGAGGGCGGCGCGTTCACGGTCGACGAAGCGCTCGCGGGGGCCGAGGAAGAACTCGCCGCCTATCGGCTCGCGGACGCCGTGCCGATCGAGACGCGCGCGCAGGAGGTGCCGTTCAACTGGAAGCTGGTGATCGACACCTTTACCGAGCCCTACCACATCCCGTGGCTGCACGAGGCGTCGATCGCCCCGCACTACTGGTTCGATCGCTGGATCTACGACGCCTACGGCGCGAACGGGCGCTTCATCGGCGTGCGCAAGAGCGTCGAGGCCGAGCTCGCGAAGCCCGCGGCCGCCGAGCGCCGCCTGCTGCCGCACGGCACCACGCAATACCTGCTGATGCCGAACGCGGTGCTGTGCCACCAGATGGACCACGTGGAGCTGTGGCGCGTCACGCCGCTGGCCGCAGACCGCACGCGCGTCGCCACCTCGGTGTTCGCGCCGCGCGCGCCCCAGTCGGAGAAGGAGCGCGCCCGCTGGGTGAAGAACCTGGACCTGCTGCTCCACGTGACGAACTCCGAAGACTTCCCGGCGATGGCGCGCATCCACGAGAACCTGGCGTCCGGGGCGGTTCCGGAGGTGGTGTACGGGAAGATGGAGCCGGCGCTGGTTCACTTCCACGAGAGCGTGAATGCGCTGATTGCGGAGGCGGAGGCGTGAGGGCGCCCTCCTCCGCCGCGTCCACGCCGGGCGGCGGGCCGGGGGCTGCTTCGCCCAATGGCTCGCTCGGCCCTTCTTCGCTTCGGCCTGCTGGGCGTTGGGCTTCGGTGCGCGGAGCTTCGGACGCAGATTCTCGCGGGGCCTCGCTGCGCTCGATTTGGGCTCCGCAGCCCCCGGCCCGCCGCCCGGCGCTCTTGCCCTTCGTGGATGCGCGACGCGACGATTGGGGACGGCGCGTCCAGCGCGGCCTCGAGCCGCGCTGGACGCGTTGCTGTGCGCTGGAGCTGATTCGTTGCGTTCGGGAGAGCTCGCTGCGCCCCTTTGCGGAGTGTTCGTGATGGATCTCGGGCTGCGCGCGGCACGCGCGATCGTGACGGGCGGGGCGTCGAACATCGGGCGGGCGATCGTGCATGCGCTCGCCGAGGAGGGCGCGCACGTGGCGATCCTCGATCGCGACGTGCCGCGGGCGGAGGCGACGGCCGAGGAGGCGCGCGGGCGCGGGGCGGCGAGCGTTCGAGTGCTCGCGGTAGATCTGCTCGACCGCGCGGCCTCGCGCGACGCGATGGGCGCCGCGATCTCCGCGCTCGGCGGCGTGGACGTGCTCGTCGCGAACGTCGGCGCGAACCGGCCGGCCTTCTTCCTCGATACGCCCGAGGACTCGTGGACGCAGCTCGTCGAGCTGAACCTGGTGAGCTGCATGACCTGCACGCGCGCCGTGCTGCCCGCGATGATCGAGCAGCGGCGCGGCGCGATCGTCGCCATCGCGAGCACCGCCGCGTTCGGGGAGCCGCGCCAGAGCATCTACGCCGGCGCGAAGGCGGGTGTGGTCGGATTCATCCGCACGATCGCCCAGGAGTACGGGCGCCACGGCGTGCGCGCGAACCTCGTGGCGCCGGGGCTCGTGGTGCCGGAGCAGGGCGCGATCGGCGCGGGCTCGCTCTGGCAGGACCGCGAGAAGATCATGAACGACGAGCAGGTGGATTACGTGCGCCGCGGCACGCCGCTGCGGCGCCTCTCGTCGGCCGAGGACATCGCGCGCTCAGTCGCCTTCCTCGCCTCCGAGCGCGCCGCTCGCCAGCTCACCGGTCAGCTCATCACGGTCGCCGGCGGCTTCGCGATGCGCTGAACGAGCGCGCGCCGGCGCCACTTGCGAATTCGACGAAAAGGAGCCCTCCCATGCACACCGGCCTCAGCCTCACGTTCCAGAACCTCGACAAGAAGCACAGCGACGCCGAGGTCTACCGGCACGAGCTGGCGCTCGCCGCGCGCGCGGAGGCCGCGGGCTACGACTCGATCTGGACGCCCGAGCACCACTTCGACGATTACATGATGACGCCCAACGTCCCGCAGTTTCTCTCGTGGGTCGCGGGGCGCACCGAGCGCATCCGCCTCGGCACGATGGTGAGCGTGCTGCCGTGGCACGACCCAGTGCGCGTCGCCGAGAGCTTCTGCCTGCTCGACCACCTCTCGCAGGGCCGCGCGATCCTCGGCGTGGGCCGCGGCCTCGGGCGCATCGAGTTCGACGCCTTCCGCGTGGAGATGGGCGAGGCGCGCACGCGCTTCGTCGAGTACACGGAGGCGATCCTGCGAGCGCTCGAGTCCGGCGTGATTCAGTACGACGGCAAGCTCTACAAGCAGCCGCCCGCCGCACTGCGGCCCGCTCCCTTCGCGACGTTCAAGGGCCGCACCTTCGCCTCGGCGATCTCGCCGCAGTCGATGGACATCATGGCGCGGCTCGGCGTCGGCCTGATGGTGATCGCGCAAAAGCCGTGGGAGACGGTCGAGCAGGAGCTCGCGGCCTATCGCGTCCGCTATCGCGAGCTGAACGGCGCGGAGCCGCCGAAGCCGATCCTGTGCGTGTTCGCCGGCGTGAGCCGCGATCCGAGCGAGGCGCGCCGCATGCGCGAGGTCTACCTGCAGCGCTACGCGCGCTCGACGGTCGAGCACTACCAGTTCGCGAACGTCGCCTTCGAGCGCATCGAGGGGTACGAGTACTACGGAGCGCTCGCGCGCAACATCGCGAAGCACGGCATCGACAAGTTCAACGGCTTCCTCGCCGACCTCCAGGTGTGGGGCAGCCCGCGCGAGGCGGAGGCGAAGCTGAAGGACTACGTGCGGCGCTGCGATGCAGGCGCGCTGCTGGTGACGCCGGTGTTCGGCGGCATGCCCTTCGACGTCGCCGACGCGAACTTCGAGCTGTTCGCCCAGGAGGTGCTGCCCGCACTGAAGGAGCTGAACGTGGGCGGCGACGTCGGCGTGCTGCACGCGGCCCAGGCGCCGGCGGCATGAGGCGGTGGGTGGCGCGGCGTTCGGATCCCGCGGCTCCCTCCCCGCGCGCGAGGAGGAGGCGGTGAAGCTCGGTGTCTTCGGCTTCAACACGGAGTACACGATCCGCGCCGATCGCCTCGCGCGCGCGGTGGAGGAGCGCGGGCTCGAGTCGCTCTGGCTGCCCGAGCACACCCACATCCCCGCGCCGCCGGACGGCGTGGTGAAGATGGTCGACGGCCGCGAGCTGCCGCCCGAGTACCGGCACATTTCGGATCCGTTCCTCGGGCTCGCGGCCGCGGCCGCGGTCACCACGAGGCTCGTGCTCGGCACGGCGATCTGCCTGATCAACCAGCATCACCCCATCGCGCTCGCCAAGCGCGTCGCAACGCTGGATCACCTGTGCGACGGCCGCTTCGTGTTCGGGGTCGGCGCTGGCTGGAACGTGGCCGAGATGAACAACCACGGCATCGCCTTCGAGGACCGCTGGCGCCAGCTCACGGAGCGGCTCGAGGCGCTGCGTGTGCTGTGGCGCGACGAGCGCGCGCGCTTCTCCGGCGAGTTCGTGCGCTTCGACGACGTGTGGCTGTACCCGAAACCCGTGCAGCGCCCGCACCCGCCCATCTTGTTGGGGACGCTCGACACGCCCTTCGGCCGCGGGCTCGTGGCGAAGCACGCCGACGCGTGGATGCCGATCGCGCTGAATCTCGAGCAGACGCGCGCCAACCTCGCCGATTTGCGCGAGCGAATGAAGCGGGCCGGACGCGACGACACGAAGCTCGGCATCTCGATGCTGTTCCTCGCCGAGCGCGAGCAGAGCGAGGCGACGCTCGCGGCCGCGCGCGACATGGGCGCCGAGCGCGCGATCCTGCGTTTGCCGGCGACCGACGACGCGACCGTGCTGCGCGCCCTGGATCGCTACGCGGCGATGCGGCTCTAGCGCGGCGCGTCACAGTGACCGGCCCACGAGCCACGCGAGCGCGCGCTGAACGGCGTAGAGCCCCGCGGCGGCGCACCCGCGTGGCCGAGCACGCGCTCGTTCACGCCGACGCGCGCGCCTCCCTTCGTTTCGAGGCAGCCGCTCCTCCCCTCGACTGCTCAGAACGGCGGCGCGATCACCGAGATGCGTGCGCGCGGCCCGAGCGCCTAGCATGAGCCGCTTCGATCCCTGCGCGGAGGCGAGTTCCGATGAGCGGCGACGGCCGGGCTGCAGACACGGAGCGCGACGACGGCGCGCGCTTCGACGCGATCGTGGTGGGCGCCGGCTTCGCCGGCATGTATCTGCTGCATCGCCTGCGCAGCATCGGCATGACGGCGCGCGTGTACGAATCGGGCGCGAGCGTCGGCGGCACCTGGTACTGGAACCGCTACCCGGGCGCGCGCTGCGACGCCGAGAGCCTCGCCTACTCCTACTCGTTCTCGGGCGAGCTCGAGCAGGATTGGGAGTGGACCGAGCGCTACGCGACGCAGCCCGAGATCCTGGCGTATGCCGAGCACGTCGCCGCGCGCTTCGACTTGAAGCGCGACATCCGCTTCGAGCGCCGCGTGACGCGCGCCGCCTGGGACGACGCGCGCGGCGAGTGGACGCTGGAGACGGACCGCGGCGACCGCGCCAGTGCGCGCTTCTGCATCATGGCGACGGGCTGCCTCTCGGTGCCGCTCGAGCCGCACATCGCGGGCCTGCGCGCCTTCTCGCGCGAGCTCCACTGGACGAGCCGCTGGCCCCACCACGCCGTCGACTTCTCGGGCAAGCGCGTGGGCGTGATCGGCACCGGCTCCACGGCGATCCAGGCGATCCCCGTGATCGCGGAGACCGCGGGCCAGCTCACCGTGTTCCAGCGCACGCCGAACTTCAGCGTGCCCGCGAAGAACGCGCCGCTCGACCCGCAGTTCGTCGCGGCCTTCAAGCGGAACTATCCGGGGCATCGCCAGAAGCACCGCCTCGGGCTCGGCGCCGGCTTCGGCGACCTGCGCGTCGAGCCGCACGACGGCCTGCCCGTCTACGAGACGTCTGCGGGTCGCAGCGAAGCGGAGCTGCGCGCCGCGCTCGAGAGCTGGTGGGAGATCGGCGGCGCGCGCTTCTGCAGCGCGATCGCCGACACCCTGATGAGCGAGCAGACGAACCGCATCGTGGCCGACTTCGTGCGCGAGAAGATCCGCGCGATCGTGAAGGACCCCGCCACCGCCGACGCGCTCTGCCCGACCTCGCACCCGATCGGCACGAAACGCATCTGCGTCGATACCGGCTACTTCGAGACCTACAACCGGCCGAACGTGAAGCTCGTCGATCTGACGAAGACGCCGATCGCGCGCATCACCACGACCGGAATCGAGCTGGTCGACGGCGCCCACCACGAGCTCGACATGCTCGTCATGGCGACGGGCTTCGACGCGATGACGGGAGCGCTGCTGCGCATCGACGTGCGCGGCGCTCGCGGCGCGAGGCTCGCCGACGCTTGGGCCGCGGGCCCGCGCAGCTACCTCGGCCTCGGCGTCTCCGGCTTCCCCAACCTCTTCACGATCACGGGCCCGGGCAGCCCGTCCGTGCTCAGCAACATGCTGGTCTCCATCGAGCAGCACGTGGACTTCACGCTCGGCTGCATCGACTGGATGCGCAAGAAGGGGCACACGCGGATCGAGGCGACCCCGGAAGCGGAGGCCCAATGGGTCGCCCACGTGAGCGAGGTGGCGAACGGCACGCTGATGCCGCGCGCCGGCTCCTGGTACATGGGCGCCAACATCCCCGGCAAGCCGCGCATGTTCATGCCCTACGCGGCGGGCGTTGGGCCCTACCGCGAGATCTGCGAGCGAGTGGCGGCGAACGCTTACGAGGGCTTCGCGTTCGCGAGCTGAGCTGCGGCGGGGCCTGGTCGCGGGAGTATGTTGGTGCGGTCCGCCGCCGGGAGACCGCATTGCCCACCGCGCCGACCCGCCTGCAGAAATGGAATGCGCAGCTCGCCTACCGCTCGGTGGTGGAGGCGACGGCAGACAAGGCGGGTATCGACTACCTGCGCCTCTTGGTGAAGAACCTCGCGCTGTCGCTCGGCGCGCGGTACGCGTTCGTCGCCGAGTTCGCGGGCGCCGCGAACCGCGTGCGAACCCTCGCCTACTGGGGCGGCGACGACTGGCTGCCGAACGTCGAGTTCCCCCTCCACGGCACGCCGTGCGAGCGCGTGCTGGCCGGCGAGTTTTGCCTCTACCGCGACGACGTGCACCGGCTCTTCCCCGAAGACGTTCCGCTCACCACGCGGGGCATCCGCAGCTACCTCGGCATCCCGCTGCGCGGCGCTCAGGGCCAGACGCTCGGGCACCTCGCCGCGCTCGACGTCGAGCCGATGCGCGAGTCGCCGCGCGAGCTCGAGCTTTTCGAGGTGTTCGCAAACCGCGCGCGCGTCGAGATGGAGCGGCTCCACGCGGAGGAAGTGCTGAAGCGCGCCTGCCGCGAGCTCGAGGCGAAGCTCGAGAACGCGAGCCGCGACCTCGTCGTGGCGCAGCAGAACCTCGACCTCGCCTACAGCGAGCTGCAGGCGCTGCTCCAGATCAACCTCTCGAGCATGCGCCACCTGCGGCGCGCGGACTTGTTCGCCGAGCTCGCGCGCTCGGTAAAGCCGCTCCTGCCCTGTGAGCGCTTCGGCATCGAGGTGCCGACGGGCCCCGAGACGCTGCGCGTGCACGTGCTCGCCCTCGACCAGCCCGCGCGCGGCCCGATGATCGAGGAGTTCCCCTCCGCCGGCACCGCCTGCCGCTGGGCCCAGGAGCAGCGCCAGCGCTACATCGCCGCCGCGCGCTCCGAGCTGCGCGAGCGCTTCCCGCTCACGCACCTCGTGATGGAGCGCGAGGGCATGGAGTCGCTGTGCGCGCTGCCGCTGCTGCGCGAGGAGCGCAGCTTCGGCGCGCTGTTCTTCATGTCGACGAAGCGCGAGGCCTATCGCGAGATCCCGAGCGCACTGCTCGATCGCGTGGTGAGCGCCGTCGCCGTCGCCGTGGACAACTGCTTCGCCTACGAGCGCCTCGCCGAGCTGCGCGACCAGCTCGCCGCCGAGAACGCGTACCTGCAGGAGGAGATCCGCCAGTCGCGAGACGCGGGCGTGCTGGTGGGCCGCAGCCCGGCCATCGAGAAGGTGCTCTCGCTGATCGACACCGTCGCGCCCACCGCTGCGACCGTGCTGATCCGCGGCGAGACCGGCACCGGCAAGGAGCTGATCGCGCGCGCGCTCCACGACAAGAGCCCGCGCCGCGATCATCCGCTGGTCAAGGTGAACTGCGCCGCGATCTCGGCGGGCCTCGTGGAGAGCGAGCTGTTCGGCCACGTGCGCGGCGCCTTCACCGGTGCGACCGCGAGCCGCGTCGGCCGCTTCGAGGTCGCGAACGGCGGCACGATCTTCCTCGACGAGGTGGGCGAGCTACCGCCCGAAACGCAGGTGAAGCTGCTGCGCGTGCTCCAGGAGCGCGAGATCGAGCCGGTGGGCAGCAACCAGACCCGCCGTGTCGACGTGCGCGTGATCGCGGCGACGAACCGCGACCTCGAGCAGGAGGTGGAGGCGGGGCGCTTCCGCAAGGACCTGTTCTTCCGCCTGAACGTCGTGCCGCTCGTGGTGCCTCCGCTGCGGGAGCGCGAAGGCGACGTGGAGCTGCTCGCGCTCTACTTCGCGGAGCGCTTCGGGCGCGAGGTGGGCAAGCCCATCGACGGCATCTCGCAGGCGTCGCTGGCGCGCCTGTGCGCCTACGATTGGCCCGGCAACGTGCGCGAGCTGGCAAACGTGATCGAGCGGGCGGTCGTGCTCACGCGCGGGGAGACGCTGGAGATCGACGCGGAGTTCTTCCCGCCCGCGGAGCGCGCGGTGGCCGCCGCGCCGCAGCACACCTCGGCTGGTCGCGCGGCGGCGGGGCGCGACGCTGCCACCGCGACGGCGCGCGGCGCCGAGAACGGCGAGCGGGACGCCGAGACGCTGGTGGCCGCGCAGCGCCGCCACATCCTGGCCGCGCTCGAGAGCACCGCCTGGCGCATCGAAGGCGCGAGCGGCGCCGCGGCACGGCTCGGCATCAACGCCAGCACGCTGCGCAGCCGCATGAAGAAGCTGGGGATCGCGCGGGAGTGAGCGGCGCGTGGCGCGCGGGCTTCAGGGGGTCACCGCGGTCACGGCGCCCAGCGCCGCCGCTCGCGCGAGCGCGGTGGCCGCAGCGTGCGCAGCGAGCTCGCCGCCTGCCGCTTCGCACGCGTCGCGGAACGACGCGCCTCGCGCCAGCGCAGCGAGCGCGCGGGCGCCCACGGGTTCCAGGGGATCCGTCTTCACCGCCCCACCGACGCGCGTCACGAGGTACGCCGAATCGGCTCGCTTCGGCAGCGGGAGCCGGTCACTGGCGGTCGCCGCGCGAACGGCGGAGAGCACCTCCCAGCGCGCGACGACGATGCGCAGAGCGGCGGAGAACTCGAAGCGTGCGCCCTCCCAGTCCTCGGGTCGCAGGGCTGCCAGCGCCTCGGGCGCGAGCGTCGCGTCGTCGTCCGGTGCCTCCTGCGCCTCCAGCTGCGCCTGCTCGAGGCGCGCGATGTCTGCGAGGGCGGCCGCGGGAACCTCGTAGCCGTCGGAGAGAGCAAAGCGCTCGAGAAAGTCGGCGAGCGGCGCGCCGAAGCTTACCGTGTCGTGCGGTGGCACCGGGTGCGCGCGCGCGAAGGCGGCGCTGAGCGCGGCGAAGTCGCGGCGCGAGAGCACGCGCGCGAGGGTCGGGAGGTTCGCAGCGAGCACTCGCTCGGGAAGGCGCGCGAGTGCGTCGCGGTAGACGCGCAGCCCGCGCTGCGGCGCCACGGGAACGCGCGCGTCGAGAGCCGCTGGGAGGGCGTCGGCCCCGCGGATCACCCGGCGCTTCGCGATGCCCGACCAGAAGGCGCGCTGGGTTTCTCGCCACGTAGCGGGCGCGCGGTGGCGGTTGCTCGGGCGCATGCTCCGCGGGAAAGCGCCCGGCTCCGACCACAGCGCCGGGGGGCGCGCCCCCGATCGGCGCGCCGAGTCCGCGTGCGGCGCGTCCGCTTCGGCGCGCTGCGCGCGAGTCCAGCGCTCGCGCGCCACGTCCAGCTCCGCCACGAGCTCCGGCAGCGGCGGGATCGCGTCGTCGCGCTCCAGCACGACGTGCGCGTGCGAGAAGCGCCGCGCCGCGTGCTCGAACAGCCCCCACACTTCGCCTTGCACCGCGGCGCCGTGCGTGTCGACGCGGAGCCCCGGCAGCGCGGCGTGGCCCGCGACATGGAGATAGGCGACGTGGCGCGGAGCGAGCGTCGCCAGCGCCGCGTGCGGATCGGCGCCGAGGTTGGAGGCGTTCACGAACAGGTTGTTCACGTCGAGCAGGACCCCGCAGCCCGTGCGCTCGCAGAGCGCGGCGAGCAGCTCGGCCTCGCTCAGCTCGTCGGCGCGGAACTTCACGTAGGCCGACGCGTTCTCCAGCAGCAGGCGACGTCCGAGCGCGTCCTGCACGCGCGCCACGCGCTCGCTCACGAGGGCGAGCACCTCGCGCGTCGACGCAACCGGCAGCAGATCGTGAGAGCTGGCGCCGGCCAGCCCCGTCCAGCACAGGTGATCGCTCACGAACAACGGCTGCACGGAGTCCGCGAGCGCGCGCAGCGCCGCGACGTAGTCGGCGCTCGGCGCCTCGTCGTTCGCGATGCCGAGCCCGACGCCGTGCAGCGCGACGGGATGGTCCGCGCGCAGCCGCTCGAGCTGCGCACGCCGCGTCCCGCCGGCGCCGAGAAAGTTGTCGGACAGCAACTCCAGCCAGTCCACGCCGCGCGGACGCTCGCAGAGCGCCGCGAAGTGCGGCGTGCGGAAGCCGAGGCCGAAGCGGGGCGTGGGCGCCATGGGAATCGCCGTCGCCTCGTCCGGTCTCGACGCCGAGAGCGGGAGCGAAGCGAGAGGCCGCGGGGGCGCAGGGGCGCCGCCCCCGCGGCCGCGGCTCACTGCTTCGCCGCGTACTGCTTCGCGTTGGCGGCCGTCGTCCAGTCGCCGCCCGCGACCTCGCACGACTTCTCGTCGCGCAGGTCGTCGACGACCGTGCCGCCGCACTTGCCCTCGTGGCCGGTGATCGCCTTGCCGCAGTGCGTGCGGTAGCAGGCTCTCGCCTCCTCGGCGCCGGCGCCCTCCGCGAGCACTGCCGCGCCCATCACGCCGAGCACCGCGCTCGCCGCGAGCAAGCCAAGCCTCGAAGTCTTCATGAGATCTCCTCGTCGCCCGTTGCAGCAGCGAGGGCTCGGCACGTTCGCGAGGCCATCTCGCGGGTCCGCCTTGCGCGATTCGCTCTGCGGGGACGCCGGCATGGATGCGCGCGCGGCCAGCCGCGTAACGAGCTGACCGGCGTTCCCTAATGACTCTCGTTCGCGGCCGCCGAGCTGCGCACGCGCGTCTCGATGCGCCAGATCGCGGAAGACGTGGTGATGAACGCGCTGGTGCCGTGCGGGCCACCGAAGGCGACGTTCGAGGTGGCGATGCCGGTCGCGAGAAAGCCCAGGCGCGTGCCGTCGGGCGCGAAGATCGTGAGGCCGCCGGGGCCTGCGGCCCAGAGGTTGCCGTGCTCGTCGGTCTCGAGGCCGTCCGGCGCGCCGGGCCAGCGCGCGACGTCGGCGCGCGCGTCGGCGAGGACGCGCGCAGCGCCGGCGCGGCCTCCGGCGCCTAAGGGGAACGCGAGCCACACCGGGTTCTCGCGATCCGCGTTCGAGACGTAGAGCGTGCGCTCGTCCGCCGAGAGGGCCAGGCCGTTGGGCGCTCGCACGTCGCCCACGACCAGCGCGAGCACGCCGTCGCGCAGGCGATAGACGCCCTGGAAGGCGAGCTCCTTGGCGGGATCGTCGAAGTGCTTGGGCAGACCGAAGGGCGGGTCGGTGAAGTAGAGGTCACCGCTCCTCGCGAGCCAGAGATCGTTGGGGCTGTTCAGTCGCTTCCCCCGAAAGCGATCCGCAAGCACGGTCTTCGTGCCGTCCGCTTCGAGACGCGTCACGCGCCGGTCGCCGTGCTCGCACAGCAAGAGGCGGCCCTGCGCGTCGAGGGCCGTGCCATTCGCGCCAGGCTCCGCGCTGCCGTGCGGACCGCGCGCCGAAGTGCCGCTCGGGTCGAGCTCCACGTCCGTGCCACCGCCGGGCGTCCAGCGCCAGAGGCGGTTCTTCACCACGTCCGAGAAGAAGAGCACACCGCGCCGCGCGTCCCAGCTCGGGCCTTCGAGCCAGACGTGGCCGGCGACGATCTTCTCGGCGCGCGTGCCGCGGGCGATCAGCGCGTCGAGACGCGGATCGAGCCTCTGCACGTCGAGTCGAGGCGACTCCGCTGCGAACTGCGCGTGGGCGGGCGGCAACGCGAGCACGCTCGCGGCGAGAACTGCGAATACGAAACGTGCGCGTGGCAGCGCTGCGCGCGGCCGCGGCGCGCCGCCACGCGCGCGCGCCTCGCGAGTCGCCGCCCTCATCTCCCGGCGCCGGGAATCGAGAGGCGCGTCTTGTAGAGACCGCCTCGCGCGGTGAGGAACAGCGTCTTGCCGTCCTCGCCCCACGCCAGGTTCGCGGGAAGCTGCGGGCCGCGCAGCGTGCCGAGGTGCGTGCCGTCGGGCGCGAGGATCCAGAGGCCACCCGGACCGGAGACGTAGAGGTTGCCGTCGCGGTCGACCTTCACGCCGTCGAGCGCCTCGGCGCCGGGCGCGCTGGTCATGTCGAAGAACACTCGGCCGCCCGAGAGCGATCCGTCGCGCGCGACCTCGTAGCGCATCACGACCTTCCTGCTCTCGTCCCAGTTGGTTACGTAGAGAGACTTCTCGTCCGGGGAGAACGCGAGACCGTTCGGGCCGCTGACGTCGCTCGCCAGCAGCCGGAGCTTCCCGCCGCGCAGCGCGTACACGCCGCTGAAGGGCAGCTCCTTGCGCCTGTCGTCGAAGAAGTGCGGCAGGCCGAAGGGCGGATCGCTGAAGAAGAGCGTGCCGTCCGAGCGAAAGACGAGATCGTTCGGGCTGTTCAGGCGCTTGCCCTCGTAGTCCGCGGCGAGCGTGCGCGCCGTGCCGTCGGTCGTGAGCTCGCTGATTCGATGCCGGCCGTGCTCCGCCAGCGTGAGTGCTCCGGTCTTCGGATTCCGCGCGAGGCCGTTCGATCCGGGCTGGCCGTACTCGGCGACGTCGGCGCCGTCGTAACCCGAGTGCTCGCGGAAGACGCGCAGCGCACCCTGCCCGCCCGCCGCGGTCGGGTCGTAGGCGTAGATGCGATTCGCGTTGGGATCGCTGAACAGCAGCTCGCCGCGCTCGGCGAGCCACAGCGGACCCTCCGTGAACTGAAAGCCTTCGGCGAGCTTCCAGAGCTTCGGGTTGCGCGGCACGATGCGGTCGACGCGCGGATCGAGGCGCAGCACCTCGACGTTCACCTCGGCCGGCGCGATCGCGATGGGCTCCGCGCTGCGCGTGGCATGGAACTCGAGGCGCGCCTCGCGCACCCAGACGAAGTTCGCGGGCGGATCCGAGAGCGGGCCGTTGCCGCCGAACACGGCGATGGCGATGCGCTGGCCCGGCTTCACGCCGCGCGCGAGCACGACGCGATTCGGCGCGTTCCAGCCGGCAACGACCGAGCCGCCGCGCTGGCCGAGCGCGCGCGCGATCTCGCCGTCGACCCACACTTCCGCGTAGTCGTCCACCGTGGTCTGGAACACGACGGTGGAGCCGGTCGGGTCGAAGGCGCCGATCCGCTCGGGGATCGTGATCGTCGTGCGGTACCACACGAAGCTCAGGCGCCCGTTGCCGCGCCGCTGTGCGAGTGCCTCGGGCGCGATCGCCTGCCACGCGGAGTCGTCGAAGCTCGCAGCTCCGGCGCGCGGCTCGATGCCGAGCGTCGCGACGGGCGCGCCGTTGGGCTGGCCCTCCGCGTCCGGCGCGCGATGCATCGTCTCGACGATGCGCACGTCGTGGGTGCGCCACTGCGCGCCGGCGAGCTGCGCGCCTGCGGTCGTCGCGAGGTCGAGCGTCGCGAGCGGCGGCTCGCTCGGTGCATCGACGGAGGCAGCGAGCGAAGTGCTCGGCGCGCCGGCGAGCAGCACCCCCAGCGCGGTCGCGAGGGCGCGCTTCATTGCGCGGCCCCCGCGTCGGTCGCCTTGACGACGTAGTAGACCACGGCACCGTCTACGGCCTTGAACCAGTGCGGCGTTCCGTTCGGCACCACGATCACGTCGCCGGCGGCGATCGTGCGCTCGGTGCCGCCCGCGATGCGCGGCCCACGCATCTCGTTCGGCGCGATCTCCTCGGGTGCGACGAGCCTGCCGCCGGTGACGAAGGTGGCGCGGCCCGCGAGCACGTAGAGGATGTCGGTGTCCGCGACGTGCACTTCGCCGAGGCCCGGCGCGTCGCGGCGGCTGGCGTGCACCTTGTAGAGCGCGGTCTCCGTGAGCGGCGCGCCCCTCGCGAAGGCGGCGTCGACAGCGGGCTTCGCGAAGTGCAGCACCTCGCCGGCGATCCCGTCGATCGGCAGCAGAATCGCGGCGAGGAAGGCGAGAACGAGGCGAGCTGTCATGGCGTCTCCGATGCGCAGGGGGGTGCGGGCCGAGCTACTCGAGCGCGGCCGCGACGGCGTTCGCGATCTCGGTGTCCTGCGCCGCGCTCGCGGCGCCCGAGACGCCGACGGCGCCGATCACGCGGCCGTTCGCGCGCACCGGCACGCCGCCCTGGAGCGGCGTCATCACCGCGACGCCGAGCAGCGCGTTGCGGCCGTTCTTGATGGCGTTCTCGAGGTTCTCGGTGGGCATGCGGAAAAGCGCCGCGGTGCGCGCCTTCTCGGTCGAGACCGTGGACGCGGCGGGGAACGTGCCGTCGAGGCGCTCCAAGAGGACGAGGTGCCCGCCGTCGTCGACGATCGCGATCGCGGCGCCGGGAGCCGCGCGACGCGACACTTCCGCCTCCGCGCGCGCCATGAGCTGCTTCGCGGCGGCGAGCGTCATCTGCGCGGGCGCGTCGGCGGCGAGCGCCGCGCCGCCGTTGGCGAGCGCCGCGAGCAGCGCGAGCGGCAGGAGGGAGAGAGCGCCGCGAACGGCGCGGAGACGTGTCTTCGACATGGGGGCTCCTGGTTGCGAGCGCTCGCGAGCCGAGCGGCCGGGATGCGCGCTGCGATTCCGCGCGGCGCGCGCCGTAACACGCAGGCGGCGCTCAGGCGGCGAGCGCGCCCTCCACGTGCGCGAAGACCTCGCGCGACCAGAGGAAGTCGACGTGGCGCACGCGAGAGACGGCGGCGGAGCGGAGGCGCGGACCCGGCGCCGGCAGCGCGAGCCTCGCGGGCACCACCGAGTCGTCGTGGGAGCCCAGCGCGACCAGCTCGCTCGCCTCGGGCACCGGTGCCGCCGCGAGCTCGCGCACCAGGGGCGAGCCCGGCAGCATCTGCCAGACCGCCGGCGAGATCGCGCCGAACAGCAGCACGCCCAGCCAGGCGAAGGGCGTGCCGCGGTGCGGCGTGCCGAGGGTGATTACGCGCCGGATGCGCCGGCCGCCGTCGATTCGCTTCAGCCAGTAGGTGGCGACGAGGCCGCCGAGCGAGTGCCCCACCACGTCGACGCGCCCGAAGCGCGCGCGCTGCGCGAGGCGCTCGAGGGCGCGCTCGGCGCGGCGCGCGCTGCGGCGAACGTCCGCGAGGTGGAGCGGCAGGCGACGACCGAGGCGCAGGCGAATGCACGGGCGACCGGTCGCGCGGCGGATGCGCGCCTCGAGCGGACGCAGCACGGCGCTGGTCACGCCGAAGCCGTGCAGCAGCACCACCGGCGCGCGCGAGCTGTCGAGGGCGGGGGCTTCGGGCGCGTCGCCGTCGCGCAAGCCGCGCAGCGCGCGCTTCAGGAACGTCTCGCCGATCTCCGCCAGCATCGAACGGTCCTCCCGACCGCTGCGATGCGGCGCCCTCGCCCGCGTAACTGGCCCTTTGAGGTCAGACCCGAAAGGGCCACTCAGGCCGCGCGGCGCTCGGAGCGGCGACCGACGCGGAGCGCGAGGTCGGAGAGCGCGTTCATGAAGGCGATGTGCGCCTCGTAGGGCGACTCGTAGGGCGAGAAGTACTTGTGCACGTCGCCGTCGGCGAAGTGCTTCGTGCACATGTAGTAGAGATGGTCGCTGGTGGTGAGGCGCCGGAAGTCCTCGAGCGCCCGCGAGTCGCCGCTCGCGAGCACGTCGGCGCGCAGGGCGTAGAGCGCCTCGAGCGACGCGCGCTGCATCGCGTTGCCGAGCCACGCGGTCAGGTCGCGCTCGCTGTCGGCCCACGACACGGTGTCGCGCAGGTCGAGCTCCGCGCACGGCGCGTACTCGGCGATCACCTCGGACGGCGTCGCGAAGCGCATGTCGCCGTGGGCGAGCACCGCCTCGGGCAGCGCGCGCATGAACTCGAAGATCCCCGTCTCGGCCCACTGGTGCTCGCCGAAGGTCTCGTAATCCATGAACAGGTTGATCGTCTCGCCGCAGCCGTTCACGTGGTGCAGCCAGCTCGCGAACTTCTCCGGCGTGAGCGGCCAGCCCTCCCACGCGCGGTTGCCAAAGCGGAACGCGACGTCGTCCGATAGCCGATAGCTCTTCAGCAGCACCGGAAGGTCGGGCACGCCGCGCGCGGTGTAGAGGAAGTGCGGCGAGCGCCAGCCGAGCACGCGGTCGGCGCCCTCGGCGAGCACGCCGGCGAAGCCGAGGTCGTGCACGCGGCGCGCGACCGCGTTGGAGAAGATCAGCTCGGTGTTGCGGAACACGCGTGCGCGCACGCCGAACAGCTGCTCGATCTTCGCCGCGTGCAGCTCCACCTGGGCGTCGAACTCGTCCCGCGAGCCGACAAACGCCAGCGAGTGGTGGTAGGTCTCCGCCAGCAGCTCGATCGCGCCGCTGCGCGCGAGACGCCCAAAGCTCTCGATCACGTCGGGCGCCCAGCGCTCGAGCTGCTCCAGCGCGGTGCCCGTGATGGAGTAGGCCGCGCGGAAGCGGCCTTCGCTGCGAGCGACGAGATCCTCCACCAGCGCGTTCATCGGCCGGTAGCACTTGTCTGCCACCTTGCGCAGAACGGACTCGTCGAGCGCGGCGTCGAAGTAGTCGTGGCGGCGGCCGACGTCGAACACGCCGTAGCGGCGCAAGCGGTAGGGCTGGTGGACCTGGAAGTAGAAGCAGACGGCAGGCACGACTTCTTTCCCGGCGAGTGGCTTGGCGGAGCGCAACGCGGTCTGCGCTGCTGCCGCAGATGCGATTCCACCGCCGCGTCGTCGTAACGCTCGAAGCCCCGCGCCGGTTTCGCGCGGTGCGCCCTCAGCGCGCCGAGACGACTTCCGCGTACACTGCCTCGATGCGCCGCGCCGCGCCCGACCAGCGCAGCCCGGCCACCTCGGCTCGCCCGTTCTCGGAGAGCGCCCGCGCAAGCGACGGATAGCGGAGCGCGGACGCGATCCCCTCCGCCATGCGCTCCACCTCCCACGGGTCGCACTTCAGCGCGTTCGCGATCAGCTCCGAGACGCCCGACTGGCGCGAGACGATCACCGGGACGCCGCGATCCATGGCCTCGAGCGGCACGATGCCGAAGGGCTCGCTCACGCTCGGCATCACGAACACGTCGGCCGCGGCGTAGAGGGCGGCGGCGCGCTCGCGGTCGACGAAGCCGGGGAACGAGACGCGCCTTGCGATGCCCAGCTCGGCGGCGCGCTCGATCATGTGCGGCAGCAGGTCGCCGGTGCCCGCCATGACGAAGTGCGCGTCGGGCTGCACCTCGAGCACGCGGCGCGCCGCCTCGAGGAAGTACTCGGGGCCCTTCTGCAGCGTGATGCGGCCGAGAAAGAGCACGAGCGGCCGCGGCAGCGGCGGCGCGGGCCCCGCGTCGGCCGCCGGATCGACCGCGTTGTACACGACGCGTACGCGCGCCGGATCCGCGCCGTAGCGCTCGCAGCAGGTGGCGGCGACGCGCCGGCTCACGGCGACCACGCGATCGGCTCCCGCGATGCCCTCGCGCTCGAGCGCGTAGACCGCAGGGTCGGCGTGCGATCCCCCGCTCTTGTCGAACTCGGTGATGTGCACGTGCGCGATGAGCGGCTTGCCCGTCGCCGCGCGCAGCGCGACGCCGGCGCGGAACGTGGTCCAGTCGTGGGCGTGGATCACGTCGAAGGCGAAGCCCGCGTCGCGCACGCGCTCGCCGACGTCGGCCGCGAAGCGCTCCACCTCGCGCAGCAGGTCGGGCCCATACAGAGGAGCGCCAGCGGGCGGCGTCGCCTCGCCCGGCACCGCGATCGGCGGGCGGACGCCCGCGTACGAGACGAGCTGGCTGCCCGCAGCGAGCCCGCTGCCGGGAGCGCGCGGCTCGAGCAGCCGCACGCCGGGTGGCGGCACGGCGCCGAGGGAGCGAGGCATCGCGTAGGCGAGCTCGTGCCCGCGTGCGGCGAGCGCGCGCAGCAGCGCGTCGGCGACGACGCCGACGCCGCCCGCGAAGCGCGGCGGAAGCTCCCAGCCGAGGGTGAGCACGCGCATCGCCGGGTTCGCCCTCGCCTCGTCGCGCGCGGCCGGAAGCGCCCATCGCCCCGCAGCACGCGAGCCGGCGCTGCGATGCCGCCCGTTGCGCAGCGGCAACTCCCAGGAGCGACTCGGGTCACACCCCATTGGGCTCACCCGTTACGGCGCGTGCCGGTGGGCCATCCGAGTCGCGCGAGACGCGTCGATTCCCGCGCGTCCGCCGCCCCACGCAGGAGCCTTCATGCGCGCGATCTCCGTGTTTCCGTCCGAGCGAGCCGTCCGCATCACCGAGGAACCGGCGCCGCGCCTGACGAGCGGCACGCAGGCGCGCCTGCGCGTGCTCGAGGTGGGCGTGTGCGGGACGGATCGCGAGATCTGCGCGTTCGAGTACGGAACGCCGCCCGCCGGCGCCGATCATCTCGTGATCGGGCACGAGAGCCTGATGGAGGTCGCGGAGGTCGGCGCGCGCGCAGTTCGCGTGAAGCCCGGCGACCTCGTGATCCCGATGGTGCGCCGCCCTTGCCCCCACGCCCATTGCACTGCGTGCCGCGCGGGCCGCCAGGACTTCTGCTTCACCGGCGACTTCCGCGAGCGCGGCATCAAGGAGGCGCACGGCTTCATGACCGAGGAGATCGTGGAGGACGAGCAGTACCTGAACGTCGTGCCGCGCGCGCTGCGCGACTTCGGCGTGCTGGTCGAGCCGCTGACGATCGCCGAGAAGGCGCTGATCCAGCTCTGGGACGTGCAGGAGCGCCTGCCCTGGGGCTGCCCGCACGAGCCCGGCCACGGCCGCGGACACTGCCGGCGCGCGCTCGTGCTGGGCGCCGGGCCGGTGGGCCTGCTCGGCGCGATGGCGCTGCGCGCCCACGGCTTCGAGACGATCGTCTACGCGCGCGAGCTCGCGCCAAACGCGAAGGCCGAGATCGCCGAGACGATCGGCGCGACCTACGTCTCGTCCCAGGAGCTGGCGCCCGGCGAGATCGCGCGGCGCTTCGGCGGGATCGACGTCGTCTACGAGGCGGCCGGCGCCTCGAAGCTTGCGTTCGACACGATGCAGGCGATGGGCGCAAACTCGGTCTTCGTATTCACCGGCGTGCCGGGCCGCAAGGCGCCGATCTCGATCGACACCGACCGCTGGATGCGCGACCTCGTGCTGAAGAATCAGGTCGTGTTCGGCACGGTCAACGCCGGCCGCGACGCCTTCGAGGCCGCGATCGCCGACGTCGCGCGCTTCCGCGAGCTCTGGCCCGACGCCGTCGCCGGCCTGATCACCGGCCGCCATCCGATCGAGGCTCACCGCGACCTCCTGCTCGGCAAGGCGACCGGCATCAAGAACGTGATCCAGCTCGCGGCGTGAGCGCGATGTCCGTTTCGCAACACGACGCCCGAACCCTCGCTGCCGCGTCGCGCTCGGACGCGGCTCGAGAATCCGCAAGCGGCCAAGCGCCGGCCCCGCCGGCGCAGGCCGCGCGCAGCGAGCAGCCGAGCTCGGCTCGGCCCGCGAGCGGAGCTCGCAAAGAATGGCTGGAGAGCGACGGGCTCGGCGGCTTCGCGTCCGGGACGGTCGCCCTCGCGCGCACGCGCCGCTATCACGCGCTGCTGCTCGCCGCGACGACGCCGCCGACGGGCCGCGCCGTGCTCGTCGCCGGATTCGACGCGTTCGTCCTGCGCGGCGACGCGCGCGAGGCGATCTCCGCCCAGTCCTACGACCCCGACCAGGTCGCGCCCGACGGCACCGCTCGCATCTCCCACTTCTCCGCCGAGCCGTGGCCGACCTGGACCTTCGCGCTCGCGGACGGCGCGCGCCTCACGCAAGAGATCGTCGCCACGCGCGGCGAGCCGCGCGTCGTGGTGCGCTGGCGACTGCGCGACGCGCGCGGCGCGGCGTGCGCCGGCCGACTCGCCGTGCGCCCCTTCCTCGCGGGCCGCGACTATCACGCGCTGCTCGCGGAGTCCGCGCACCATCCTGCTCTTGCGAGAGAACCGGAGCGGAACGGCGAGCAGCTCGTGTTCGCGATGCCCGCGGGCCTGCCCGCGGTGGAGATGCGCGCGAACGCCGCGTACGCGCACGCGCCCCACTGGTACCGCCGCTTCTACTACGCGGAGGAGTGCGCGCGCGGGTTCCCACATCGCGAGGACCTGGCATCACCGGGCGAGCTGATCTTCGACCTCGAGCGCGAAGACGGATGCTGGATCCTGCGCGCGCTTCCCGCTCGCGACTCGCGCTGTGCCGAGGAGCACGCGTCAGCCGCGCAGCTCGCCGCCTCGCTGGTGGAGGCGGAGTGCGCCCGCCGCGCGCGCGTAGCCTCCCCGCTCGAGCGCGCCGCCGAGGCGTACCTCGTGCGGCGCGGCGCCGGCGAGACGATCGTCGCCGGCTACCCGTGGTTCACCGACTGGGGCCGCGACACGTTCATCGCGCTGCGCGGCCTCTGCCTCGCAACGGGTCGACTCGACAGCGCGCGGCGCATCCTGCTCGCCTGGGCGGACGCGCTCGCCGAAGGCGTGCTCCCGAACCGCTTCGCCGACTCCGGCGAGCTACCCGAGTACAACGCCGTCGACGCCTCGCTCTGGTACGTGGTGTGCGTCCACGAGCTGATCGACGCCTCCGAGCGCCGCGGCTTTCCGCTCGCGAGCGCCGAGGCGGAACGCCTGCGCGCCACCGTCGACGCGATCCTGTGCGCCTACGCGCGGGGCGCGCGCCACCGCATCCACCTCGATCGCGACGGCCTGCTCGCCGCGGGCGAGCCGGGCGTGCAGCTCACTTGGATGGACGCGCGCGTCGGCGCGGAGGTGGTGACGCCGCGCATCGGCAAGCCCGTGGAGGTGCAGGCGCTGTGGTGGAACGCCCTGCGTCTCGCGGGCGCCCACGACGCGCGCTGGCGCGCGCTGGCTGCGCGCGCGGCGGACGCCTTCGCGGCGCGCTTCTGGAATGCCCAGCGCGGGATGCTCTACGACGTGGTCGACGTCGAGCACGTCGGCGGGCGTGTGGACGCGAGCTTTCGTCCGAACCAGCTATTCGCGGTCGGCGGCCTCCCGCACGCGCTGCTCGGCGGCGAGCGCGCGCGCAGCGTGGTCGACGCCTGCGAACGCGCGCTCTGGACGCCGCTCGGCATGCGATCGCTCGCGCCTGGCGAGCCCGGCTATTCGCCCCGTTACGAGGGCGACCCCGCGACGCGCGACCGCGCCTATCACCAGGGCACCGCCTGGCCGTGGCTGCTCGGCGCCTTCGTCGAGGCGTGGCTGCGCGTGCGCGGCGGCTCCGAGGCTGCGCGGCGCGAGGCGCGCGAGCGCTTCGTCGCGCCGCTGCTCACGCACCTCGGCGAGGCGGGCCTCGGGCACGTCTCGGAGATCGCCGACGCCGAGGCGCCGCACGCGCCGCGCGGCTGCCCGTTCCAGGCGTGGTCGATCGCCGAGCTGCTGCGCCTCGAGCGCGGCGTGCTCGCCGCCGACCCTGCGGCGGGCTGAGCGATGAGCGCGCAGCCCGCCAGCGCGTTCGCGGCGCTCGCGTTCGCGGCCGCCGTCCATTACGCGCTGAAGCGCGCTCGCCAGCGCACGCAGGCGTGGATCACGCGGCGGCGGCGCGCCGATCTCCGGGTGGCGCCTCTGCGCGCGGCGACGCTCGGCTGGATCGCGCTGCAAGCGGCGACGTGGCTCGCCGCCCTGCACTTCGCGAGCGGCGCGCACCCAGCGCTCGCCGCGCTGCGGCGACGAGCCGCCGAGCTGCTGATGCGCACGCTCGAGTCGCCGCTGTTCTCGCTCTCCGGCCGCGGCGTGAGCGCGCTCGATCTGCTGCTGCTGCCCGTAGCGGCGTGCGCGCTCTGGCTCGCCGCAAACGGTGCGACGCAGCTCCTGCGCGCCTCGCTGCTGCGCGCGCTCGGCCTCGAGAACGGCAGCGAGGAGACCGTCGCGGGCCTGCTGCGCTGGGGGCTGCTTCTCCTGGGCGCGCTCGTGGCGCTGCAGGCTGCGGGCTTGGACGTGCGCGGCCTCGCGATTGCGGGCGGGGTGCTGGGCGTCGGCATCGGCTTCGGCCTACAGAACCTCGCCAACAACTTCGTGTCGGGGGTCGTGATCGGCCTCGAGCGACCGATCCGGCCCGGCGACGTGATCCGGGTCGGCGACCACTTCGGGACGATCGTGCGGATCGGCGCGCGCTCGACGGCGCTGCGCACGCTGGACCGCGTGACGATCCTGATCCCGAACTCGCGCTTCCTCGAGAGCGAGGTGGTGAACTGGAGTCACGGCGACCCGGTGTCGCGCGTGCACGTCCCCATCGGCGTCGACTACGGCTCCGACGTGAAGGCCGTGCGCGCGGCGCTGCTCGCCGCGGCGCGCGCACACCCCGTGGTGTTGCGCGAGCCTCGCCCGCAGGTGCAGCTGCGCGCGTTCGGCGGCAGCTCGCTCGACTTCGAACTGCTGGTGTGGACCCGCGACCCCAAGAACCAGTTCACGCTGATCTCGGACCTCAACTACCGCATCGAGGCCGAGCTCGAGCGCCACGGCGTGCGCGTGCCGTTCCCGCAGCTCGACGTGCACCTGCGCACGCCGGAGCTCGGCGCCGCGGCGAATGCGCTGGCGGCGAAGCTGTCGGGACGTGAGCCCGCCGAAGTCGTGCACGCGAATGGTGCAGAGCGCCCGCACGCGCCCCACGAGGCGATCGAGACCTCGCGCGAGGAGCGCAGCCCCGAGGACTGGACGCCCGCCGAGCTGCGCGACGCGCTGGAGCGCATGCGCGCGGACGGCGGTGTCGCGCGCGCAGACCGGCGCCACTGGCTGCGCGTGTATCGCGACTGCTTCGTGGGCGAGGAGGCCGTCGCGTGGTGGATCGAGCACGAGGGCCTCACGCGCAACGAGGCGCGCATGCTGGGAGAACGCCTCGCCGAGCTGGGCTGGATTCGCCACGTGCTCGACGAACACGGCTTCGTCGACGGTGCCCTCTACTACCGCTTCGCGTCCCCGGCGCGCTGAGCGCGCCGCGCGCCCTCGGCATGTCGGTCGCCGCGCCGTCTCCTCTCGCTGCAACGTGCGTCGGGCTGCTCATCGGCCGCAGCGCGCGTGGAACGCGCCGGGTGTCCGTAGAGTCGCGACCGGGGAGGGCGTGTGCTCCGGCCAGTTACCGTCGCGTGCGTCGGCGCGTCGTAGAGCGGCCCCTCCCAACGACCGAGGCGCCCTTGCAGGAAGCTCTCCGGATTGGCCTACGCACCCACTGGCGCGAGTACGCGACCGAGGCTGCGGGTCTCGGCGTCTTCATGATCTCCGCGCTCAGCTTCACGCTGCTGCTCGAGCACCCGGCCTCGCCCGCGCGGGCCGCGATCGCCGACCCGCTCGCGCGGCGCGCGCTGATGGGCTGCGCGATGGGCGCGACGCTGGTCGCGCTCGTCTACAACCCGCTCGGCCAGCGCTCGGGCGCGCACTTCAACCCGGTGTTCACGTTCACCTTCTGGCGCCTCGGAAAGATCGAGTCGCGCGATGCGCTCGCCTACGCGGCTGCGCAGTTCGCGGGCGGAGCGCTCGGAGTCGCGCTGCTAGGCGCAGGCGCGGCGGTCGCGCTCGCCGATGAGCACGTGCGCTACGCGATCACGATGCCGGGCGCCGCGGGCGTAGCCGCGGCCTTCGCGGGCGAGGCGGCGATCGCGTTCGCGCAGATGTCGCTCGTGCTGTGCGCCTCCAACTCGAAGCGCTGGAACCGCTGGACGGGCGCGTTTGCCGCGCTCGGCGTCGCAACCTACATCGCGCTCGAGGCTCCGCTCTCCGGCATGAGCATGAACCCCGCGCGCACCCTCGCCTCCGCGTTCGGCGCGAACCACTACGCCTCTCTCTGGCTCTACTTCGCCGCCCCCCTGCTCGGCATGCTCGCCGCCGCCGAACTCTACCTGCGCGTCGCCGGAGCTCGCCGCGTCCACTGCGCCAAGCTCCACCACGCAAACACGCAGCCATGCATCTTCCGCTGCAACTGGGACGCCGCGCAGTAACGACGCGCGCGAAGCGCGCTGAGTCTCGAGCCCCGCGTCGCCGAGCAGCGCCACGATCGCTGCGCGCTCGCCGCGCCCTGCTCGCCGCCGCGCAACGCGGTCAGAGCGGCTCGAAGCCGCTCTGACCGCGCCTTCCCCAAGAAAGCCGATGCCCGGCTCCCCCGAGCAAGAGCGACTCGCGCCGGGCCGGGGGCAGCGGAGCGCGAATCGAGCGCAGCGAGGCCCCGCGAGAATCCCGGCCCGAAGCTCCGCGCCACGAGGCCCAGCGCCCACCGAGCCCGACCCAAAGAAGGGCCGAGCGAGCCATCGCGCGCAGCAGCCCCCGGCCCGGCGCGAGTCGCGGAGCCCGCAAGTCGAGCCATCGCGCCGCCGGCGCACACTCCGCACCTAACACATCACGCACGTCCCACCCGCCCCGTTACGCCGCACTCTCGCCAGGAATCCGACCGCTCACACACGGAGAGGGGATCGAGCGGATGGAGCGCTACGACGTCATCATCATCGGGACGGGCGCCGGCGGCGGAACGCTCGCGCATCGCCTCGCCGCGACCGGAAAGCGCATTCTGCTGCTCGAGCGCGGCGACTTCCTGCCGCGCGAGCGCGAGAACTGGAGCCCGCGGCACGTCGTCTCCGAGGGCCGCTACGACTGCCCGGAGACCTGGACCGACGGCGACGGCAACGCCTTCCGCCCCGGCACGCATTACTTCGTGGGCGGCAACACCAAGTTCTACGGCGCAGCCCTCTTCCGCCTGCGCGAGCGCGACTTCGAGGAGCTGAAGCACCACGGCGGCGTGTCGCCGGCGTGGCCGCTCTCGTACGCCGACTTCGAGCCCTACTACACGCAGGCGGAGCGCCTGTACGGCGTGCACGGCAATCGCGGCGAGGATCCCACGGAGCCGTGGGCGAGCGCGCCGTTCCCGCACCCGGCCGTGTCGCACGAGCCTCGCATCCAGCGCCTGCACGACGACCTCGCGAAAATCGGGCAGCGCCCGTTCCACGTGCCGGTGGGCGTCGCCCTCGACGAGGCGCGGCCGCGTGAGAGCGCCTGCATCCGCTGCGGCACCTGCGACGGCTTCCCCTGCCTCGTGAACGCCAAGGCCGACGCCGACGTGCTGTGCGTCCGGCCCGCGCTTGCGCGCGGCAACGTGGAGCTCCACGCGCGCACGCGCGCGCTGCGCCTCGACACCGACCCGTCGGGCCGCAGCGTCTCGCGCGTCGTCGCGGAGCGCGACGGCGAGCGCGTCGAGTACGCCGCAGACGTTGTGGTCGTCGCCTGCGGCGCGATCAACTCCGCGGCGCTCTTGCTGCGCTCTGCGAGCGGGCGTCACCCGCACGGCCTCGCCAACGGCTCGGGGCTCGTGGGCCGCAACTACATGTGCCACCTGAACACGATGCTGGTCGCGCTCTCGCGCGAGGCGAACCCGACGCAGTTCCACAAGACCTTCGCGCTCGCGGACTTCTACTTCGGCGCCGACGACTTCCCCCATCCCCTCGGGCTGATTCAGCTGATGGGGAAGGCGCACGCCGAGGTGCTGAAGGTGGGGGCGCCGCCCGGCTCGCCGAAGAGCGTTCTGCGCGCCCTCTCGGCGCGCGGCGTCCCGTTCTGGCTGACGAGCGAGGATCTCCCCGATCCCGAGAACCGCGTCGCGCTGGACGCGGACGGCAACGTGCGCCTGCACTACGCCCCCAACAACCTCGAGGGCCACGAGCGGCTCTCCGGCAAGGTGAAGGCGCTGCTCGCGCGCGCGGGCATGAGCGAGAGGCATCTGCTCCCCGCGAACCTCTACGTGGGCGGGCGCATCCCGATCGCCGGCGTCGCGCACCAGTGCGGCACCACCAGGTTCGGCCGCGACCCGAGGACGTCGGTGCTCGACCTCGACTGCAAGAGCCACGAGCTCGACAACCTCTACGTGGTGGACGGCGGTTTCTTCCCGTCGAGCGCCGCGGTGAACCCGGCGCTCACGATCGCCGCCAATGCCCTGCGCGTGGGCGACCGGATCGCGGAGCGCCTGCTGTGAGAGCGGCGATCTCGCGCCATCCGTACGCCCGCGCCTGGCTGCGCGCACCGAGCGCGGCGCTCGCCGCGCTCGCGCTGCTGCTGCTCGCCGCGCTGGGGGTGCGTGCCGAGGAGGCCACGCGAACGCAAGCCGTCGTGCGCGTGGGGTTCACGGTGCGCGATCTCGACGCGTCCGTTCGCTTCTTCGAAGAGGTGCTGGCCTTCGAGAAGGTAGCCGAGCGCGAGCTCGCTGGGGAGAGCCTCGAACGCCTGACCGGCGTGTTTCCGGCGCGCGCGCGCGTCGCGCGGCTCCGCCTCGGCCGCGAAGAGCTCGAGCTGACGGAGTACCTCGCCCCCTCCGACGGTCGCGCGTTCCCCGCGCGCTCCCACGGCAACGACCTCTGGTTCCAGCACGTCGCCATCGTGGTGTCGGACATGGACGCCGCCTACGCGCGGCTGCGCGCTCACCGCGTGCGCCACGCTTCCGCCGGCCCGCAGCGCCTGCCCGACTGGAACCCGAACGCCGGTGGCATCGAGGCCTTCTACTTCCGCGACCCGGACGGGCACTTCCTCGAGCTGATCCGCTTTCCGGAGGGCAAGGGCGATCCGCGCTGGCAGGGCGCGCACGGCCGCCTCTTCCTCGGCATCGACCACACCGCGATCGCCGTGCGCGACACGGAGGCGAGCCTCGCCTTCTACCGCGGCGTGCTCGGGCTGCGCGTCGCGGGAACGAGCGAGAACCACGGACCGGAGCAGGAGCGCCTGAACGCCGTGTTCGGCGCGCGCCTGCGCATCACGGGCCTCAGCGCCGGCGCGGGCCCGGGCGTCGAGCTGCTCGAGTACCTCGCGCCCGGCGACGGGCGCGCGCGCCCGCGCGACGCGCGCGCGAACGACCTGCTCTATTGGCACACCGACTTCGCCGTGCGCGACGCGCACCGCGCCGAGCGCGCGCTGATCGCGGCCGGCGCGCCCCTCGACTCGCCGGGCGCCGTCGACTCGCCCGAGCTCGGCCGCGCGCTCACGGCCGCGGACCCGGACGGCCACCGCGTTCGCCTGATCGAAGGAGACGCCCGATGAGCGCCGAAGCCAACGCCGAGCGAGTGCGCCTCGCCGAGGACCACGCGCGCGCGAAGCACTGGAAGCGCTGGGGGCCGTACCTGGCCGAGCGCCAGTGGGCAACGGTGCGCGAGGACTATTCCGCCGACGGGAATTGTTGGGCCCACTTTCCGCACGATCACGCGCGCAGCCGCGCCTACCGCTGGGGCGAGGACGGGCTGCTCGGCTTCAGCGATCACCAGGCGCGGCTTTGCTTCGCGCTCGCGCTGTGGAACGAGCGCGATCCGATCCTGAAGGAGCGCCTGTTCGGTCTCACCGGTCCGGAGGGCAACCACGGCGAGGACGTCAAGGAGAACTACTACTACCTCGACTCGACGCCGACGCATTCCCACGTGCGCATGCTCTACAAGTACCCGCAGGCCGAGTTCCCCTACGCGCAGCTCGTGGAGGAGAATCGCCGCCGCTCGCGCGACGCGGGCGAGTACGAGCTCGAGCACACTGGCATCTTCGATGCGGGCCGCTACTTCGACGTGTTCGCCGAGTACGCGAAGGCGTCGCCGAACGACCTGCTGGTCGAGATCACCCTCGCGAATCGCGGCCCCGAGCCGGCGCGCCTGCACGTGCTGCCGACGCTGTGGCTGCGCAACACCTGGGCGTGGGGGCGCAGCGGCGAGGGCTACGCGCCGCGCGGCGAGATCCGCGACCTCGACGGGAGCGCGCTTTCGATCTCGCACGCGGAGCTCGGGCGCTTCGTGCTGGACGTGGGCGCGGCGCCGGACGGCGCGCGCCCGGAGCTGCTGTTCACCGAGAACGAGACCAACACGCAGCGCCTCTACGGAGCGCCGAACGCGGGCGCGTTCGTGAAGGACGCGTTTCACGAGCTCGTCGTGCACGGGCGCGACGACGCGGTGAATCCGGCGCGCGTGGGCTCGAAGGCCGCCGCGTGGTACCGGGTCGAGCTCGCACCGGGCGCGAGCGCGACGCTCCGGCTGCGCCTCTCGGCCGAGGGCGAGCGCCGCGCCGACCCGCTGGGCGCGAGCTTCGCTGCCGCGTTCGCCGCGCGGCGCCGCGAGGCGGACGCCTTCTACGACGCGCTGCTGCCCGCGGCGATGAACGACGAGGAGCGCCGCGTCGCTCGCCAGGGTTACGCGGGCCTGCTCTGCTCGAAGCAGTTCTACCACCTGATCGCCGAGCACTGGCTCGAGGGCGATCCCGCGCAGCCGGCGCCGCCGCCCGCGCGGCGCCGCGGGCGCAACGCGGACTGGAAGCATCTCCACCTGCGCGACGTGCTGTCGATGCCCGACAAGTGGGAGTACCCGTGGTTCGCCGCGTGGGATCTCGCCTGCCACATGATCCCGTTCGCCAAGGTCGACCCGTACTTCGCGAAGCACCAGCTTCAGCTGTTGTTACGGGAGTGGTACCTGCACCCGAACGGGCAGCTGCCGGCCTACGAGTTCCACTTCTCCGACGTCAACGCCCCGCTTCACGCCTGGGCGGCCTGGCGCGTCTACAAGATCGAGGCGCCGGCAGGCAAGCGCGACCGAGCCTTCCTGGCCAGTGTCTTCCAGAAGCTGCTGCTGAACTTCACCTGGTGGGTGAACCGCAAGGATCTTCACGGCGACAACCTGTTCAGCGGCGGCTTCCTCGGGCTCGACAACATCGGCGTGTTCGACCGCTCGCAGCCGCTACCCACCGGCGGCCACATCGAGCAGGCCGACGGCACCGCCTGGATGGCCTTCTACTCGGCGACCATGCTGGCGATCGCGCTCGAGCTGGCACAAGAAGAGCCGATCTACGAGGACATGGCGTCGAAGTTCTTCGAGCACTTCGTGGCGATCGTCGACGCGATGAACACCTTCCACGGCGACGGCCTGTGGGACGAGCAGGACGGCTTCTACTACGACGAGCTGCACACGGGCGAGCGCGAGCTACCGCTGCGCGTGCGCTCGCTCGTGGGGCTCCTGCCGCTGCTCGCGGTCGAGGTGCTCGAGGACGCGCAGCTCGCGAAGACCCCGGCGTTTCGCAAGCGCATGGAGTGGTTCCTGCGCAACCGGCCCGAGCTGGCGCGGCACATCACGCAGCGCTCCACAGACGGACGTACGCTGCGCCTCCTCGCGATCCCATCCGAGGACCGCCTGCGCCGCGTGCTCGACTACTTGCTCGACGAGGGCGAGTTTCTTGCGCCGAACGGCGTGCGCTCGCTCTCACGCCATCACGCGCAGCACCCGTACGTGTTCTGGGCAGGCGAGACCGAGCATCGCGTCGACTACCTGCCCGCCGAGTCGAACTCGGGTCTGTTCGGAGGCAACTCGAACTGGCGCGGGCCGATCTGGTTCCCGGTGAACTACTTGCTGATCGAGGCACTCGAGCGCTTCGGCCACTACTACGGCGACTCGCTCACGGTCGAGTGCCCCACCGGCTCGGGGCGACGGATGACGCTCATCCAGGTGTCCGCAGAGCTCGCGCGCCGCCTCGCCGCGATCTTCCGCAGCGACGCGAGCGGCGCGCGGCCCTGGCATCACCACAACGACCTCTACCGCGACGACCCACACTTCCGCGAGCTCACGCTCTTCCACGAGTACTTCTGCGCCGAAACCGGTCGCGGGCTCGGTGCGAGCCATCAAACCGGCTGGACGGCGATGGTCGTGCGCCTGCTCGAAGACCTCGCGCGCCAGCGCGCGCAGGGCGACGCCCCGGTGCCGCGATGAGCGACCCGACGCAGCGCGTAATCGTGCTGGGCGGCGGGTTCGGCGGCGTGTACGCGGCGATGGAGCTGGAGCGCGCGCTCGCCGATCGGCCCGACGTGGAGATCGTGCTCGTCTCGCGCGAGAACTTCTTCTCCTTCACGCCGATGCTCCACGAGGTCGCGGCCAGCGACGTCGATCTCACCCACGTCGTGAACCCGGTGCGCAAGCTGCTGAAGCGCACGCGCTTCTTCGTGGGCGACGTCACTGCGGTCGAAGTGGAGCGGCGCAGCGTGCGCGTCGAGCACGGCTCGCTCGCGGACGTGCACCACCACGACCTCGACTTCGGCCAGCTCGTGCTGGCGCTCGGCGGCGTCACCAACTTCCGCGGCATCCCCGGCCTCGCCCAGAACGCGCTCGCGATGAAGTCGCTCGGCGACGCGATCGCGCTGCGCAATCAGCTGATCGCGTGCCTGGAGGAAGCGGACACGGAGTGCGCGCTGCGCGCTGGGCGCCGCGAGGCGCTCTGCACGGTGGTGGTCGCGGGCGGCGGCTTCGCCGGCGTGGAGACGATCGGCGCGCTGAACGACTTTGCGCGCGAGGCGCTGCGCTTCTACCCGCGCCTCGGCCGCCGCGACCTACGCTTCGTGCTGGTGCATTCGGGCGGCGAGATCCTGCCCGAGCTCGACGCGCGGCTCGGCGCCTACGCGCGCGAGAAGCTCGAGGCGCGCGGCGTCGAGGTCCGCCTGGGGCAGCGCGTCGTCGCCAGCGCCGGGGACGAGGTGGAGCTCTCGGACGGCACCAAGCTCGCGACGCGCACGCTGGTGTGGACCGCGGGCACCTCGCCGCATCCGCTGCTCGCGCGAGTCGCGTGCCCGAAGGAAGGCGGCCGCGTGAGGGCGGCGGCGAGCCTCGGCGTCGAGGGGCGCCCCGGCATCTGGGCGCTGGGCGATTGCGCGTGGATCCCCGACGCCAGTGGCAAGCCCTACCCGCCGACCGCGCAGCATGCGCTGCGCCAGGCCGCGGTCGTCGCGCACAACGTACGCGCGCACCTGCACGGCGAGCCGCTGAGGGACTTCTCGTTCGCGACGCTCGGGCAGCTCGCGACGATCGGCCGGCGCGCCGGCGTGGCGCAGATCTTCGGCCTGCGCTTCTCGGGCTTCGTGGCCTGGTTCCTGTGGCGGACGATCTATCTGGCCAAGCTGCCGCGCGCGGAGAAGAAGCTGCGCGTGATGCTCGACTGGACGCTCGACCTCGTGTTCTCGAAGGACCTGGTCCAGTACGCGACCGCGCGCTCGCAAAGCGCCGGCGAATGATGCAGGCGCCGCGCGCCGCCCGCGGGCTCGTCGCGCTCGCGTTCCTCGGCTTCGCGAGCCTCGGGTTGCCGGACGGTGCGCTCGGCGTCGCGTGGCCGAGCGTGCGCGCGAGCTTCGGCCTGCCCCTCGACGCGCTCGGCGCGCTCTTGGCCGCGAGCGTCTGCGGCTACGTCTGCGCGAGCTTCTGCGCGGGGGCGGTGCTGGCGCGCACCGGCGTCGGCGCGCTGCTCGCGCTCTCCTGCGCGGCCACCGGCGCGACGCTGTTCGGCTACGCGCTCGCGCCGAGCTGGGGCGCGATCGTGGCGCTCGGCGTGGTCGCGGGGCTCGGCGCCGGCGCCATCGACGCCGGCATCAACACTTTCGCGGCGACGCACTTCCCGGCGCGCACGCTGCACCTGCTCCACGCCGCCTACGGACTCGGCACGAGCGCCGGCCCGGCGCTCATGGCGAGCGCGCTGATGGGGAACGGCGGCTGGCGCGGCGGCTACCTCGCGCTGGGCGCGATCCAGCTCGCGCTCGCGTGTGGATTCGCGTCGACGCTGCGGCGCTGGCCGGCGCCGACCCGAGCCGGCGCGGCTGCCGGCGACGTCGTAACCGCTGCGGCGCCGCTGCGCGAGACCTTGCGCCAGCGCAGCGCGCAGCTCGGCGCCGCGTCGTTCCTGCTCTACCTCGGCGTCGAGGCGACGGCGGGCGCCTGGCTCTACTCGCTGCTCGAGGCGCGCGGCGCCGGCATGGCGAGCGCAGCGGCCGGCGTGAGCGCGTACTGGGGCGCGCTGTTCGCGGGCCGCGTCGCGTTCGGCTTCGTCCCGGACCGCTGGAGCGGCGAGGCGCTGCTCGCCCCCGCGATCGCGGGCTGCGCGGCGGCCGCGCTCGGGCTGGCGCTCGATCTCGGCACCGCCGCGAACGCCGGGAGCGCCGCGCTGCTCGGCCTCTCGGCCGCGCCGATCTTCCCCGCGCTGATCGGCGCGACGCCGCGGCGCGTAGGCGCCGCGCACACGGCGAACACGGTGGGCCTTCAAGTCGCCGCGGCCGCGCTGGGACAGGCGGGGCTGCCCGCGCTGGTGGGCGTCGCCGCGGCGCGCGCCACGCTCGAGATCGCACCGGTCGCGATGCTCGCGTTCGCGCTCGGGCTGCTCGCGGTGAACGCGCAGCTCGGCCGCGCGGCGCGGCAGAGCGCGCGCCTCGCGTAGCGCCGGGCGCCCAGCCGCGAGCGAGCTCCGAGCGCCCGCTCCGGCGTCGCGCGGGCGGCCTCAGGGCCCCGCCGGCGCCTTGCGCGCGGCGAGGATCGCGCTCACCAGCTCCTCGGGAACCTCGGCGGGTGCGCCGGCGTCGGGCGCGAAGCCGAGGGCCACCGCGCGCAGCGTTCCCTGATAACCGCGCAGGTAGCGCAGGCAGGCCGCGCAGCGGCCGAGGTGGTCGTCGAACAGGGCGCGCTGCGACTCCGGCAGCGCGTTCGCGACGTAGTCGTCGAGGAAGTCGATCAGCTCTCGGCACGTCAGGCGGCGGTTCATCGAGCCTTCTCCTCTGCGAAGTGCGGCTCCAGCAGAGTGCGCAGCGCCTGGCGCGCCCGGTGCAGCCGCATCTTGGCGGCTTCCGGCCGGATGCCGAGGGCCTGCGCGGACTCCTCCGTGGACAGGCCTTCGATGTCCCGCAGCACGAGCACGGTACGGTAGTTCTCGGGGAGGCGGTCGATCGCGTCGCAAACCACCTTCTGGAGTCGCGCCGACTCCATGCGGCCGAGCACATCGTCCGTCCACTCGGTGCCGTCCTCGACGCGGTGGCCCGTGTCGTCGAAGGACGGCAGCAGCTCCTCGATCGACGCCTCGGGGTGGCGCTTGCGATGGCGCAGGCGCATCAGGCACGCGTTCACCGTGATGCGGTGGAGCCAGGTGGAGAGCAGCGCGTCGCCGGCGAAGCGGTCGATGGCGCGGAAGGCCTGAAGGAAGGCCTCCTGCGTGGCGTCGTGCGCCTCGTCGTCGCTCTTCAGGATGCGGCGCGCGACGGCGAGCATGCGGCCGCCGTTCGCGCGCACGAGCTCCGCGTAGGCCGCCTCGTCGCCGCGCTTCAGCGCCTCGACCAGCTTCGCGTCTTGCAGGTTCGTCATGGTGCCCCTCGGTGTTTCGCGCCGCGTGGCGCTGGCAGAGGCCAAGAGCAACCCGCGTGCCAGCGCTCGGACGGCGCGAGAGCGCGCGGGGCGACGCGCGGCGCGGCGTGCCCGCGAGATGCCGCGGCCGGCCGCGAAATCTCGCGAGCCGCCCTCGCGGCGTCGCGGGCGATCGCGGGCTCGCCGGTGTGACCTCGCGCGGGCGCGCGCATCTGTCGTCTCGAAGGCGCGAGCTGCCCAACCTCGCTCGCGCGAGGACCCGACGCCATGTTTCGCATCACCAGCTGCGACGACGCCGGAACGCTCGTGCTGCGCCTCGAGGGCCGCCTGACGTCGGCGGAGATTCCCTTGCTCGAGGAATCGCTTGCGGCCGCGCGCGGCGCGGTGACGCTCGATCTCGCAGGCGTGCGCTGGCTCGACGCGCGCGCCGCGGCGCGTCTTCACGCCTTGCGCGCCGAGGGCGCGTTGCTGAGGGCGTGCTCGCCGTTCGTCGAGCGCCTCCTGGAGGGCGAAGCTCGCTGAACGAGGAAGTGGCCCTTTGGGGTCGGACCCCAAAGGGCCGCTCGGTCAAGCGCGTTGGGCGTCGAGCCAGCGGGCCACCGCGCGGTCGGCGGAAACGGCGCCGGCGCCGCCGATCGCGAGCTGCACGAGCAGCGCGATGTACAGGAACTCGGCGAGGCCGAACAGCGCGTTCACGCCGGTGATCTTCGGCGCGAGCGCGGTCGCCAGCGCGACGGCCATCGTGCCGATCAGTGGCAGCGCGGCGAGGCGCGTCGCGAAGCCCGCCAGCACGAGCACGCCGCAGCCCAGCTCGACCGCGGCGACGAAGGGCGCCTGGAGCTCCGGAAACGGAACGCCCAAACTGGCGAAGAACCGCGCGACCTGTTCGAGGTTGTGCAGCTTTCCCCAGCCCGAGTGCGCGAAAACGATGCCGATCACCAGCCGCGCGAGCAGCGGCGGCGCGAAGGCGAGGCGCTGGGCGAGCGCCTGCGAGACGATGCGTAACGAGACGAGTGCGGACACGAGACCTCCTTGCGCCGTGGTGGCGCGTCGCGCTCGCACAGACGCCGCGCGCGCGCGGTCGGTAACCGCGGGAGGCCCTCCGGCGTTGCCTCGCGCGACGGCGCGCATCCGAGTGCGCGTCACGACGAGCGCGATTCCGCAGCTCGCAACAGGAGACGACCCATGAAGAAGCTCGACACGCATTCCCGCGCGATGGCCGCGGCGATCGCGGGCATCCTCGCCGGCACGGTGCTCGCCGCTGGCTGCGGCGGCAGCGCCGACGCGGAGACGAAGGGCAGCGGCAGCACGGAGGCCAACGGCTGCAACGGCGCGAACGGCTGCAACGGCGACGCCACGGCGGGGCACGCCAACGACGATGCGAACGGCTGCAACGGCGCCAACGGCTGCGCGGGCGACGCGATGGCGGAAGCGCCGGCGGACGAAGCCAACGGCTGCAACGGCCCGAACGGCTGCGCGAGCGAGAGCGCGTCCGAGTAGGCGCTGCGCGTGAACCGCTTTGGACTGCCGGACCTCGGCCTCGGCGTGGGACTCCGCGCGCAGCACGCGCGCGAGCTCTCGCGCCGACAGCCCGCGCAGCTCGGCTTCCTCGAGCTGCTCACCGAGAACCACCTCGGCATGGACGAGAGCCGCAGCGAGTCGACCGATCGGCTCGCTGCGGCGTTCCCGGTGGTGCTGCACGGCGTCTCGATGAACCTCGGTTCGGTCGACCCCCTCGATCGCGCCTACCTGCGCGCGCTGCGCACGCTCGCGGTCCGAACGCGCGCGCGCTGGATCTCCGATCATCTGTGCTGGACAGGCGTCGATGGTCGTAACAACCACGACCTGTTGCCGATCCCGTACACGGAGGCGGCCCTCCGTCACGTCGCCGCGAAGGTACGCGCGGCGCAGGACGCGCTGGGGCAGCGCATCGCACTCGAGAATCCCTCCGCCTACCTGCGCTGGGAAAGCTCCACGATGCCGGAGCCCGAGTTTCTCGCGCGCCTGTGCGAGGCCGCCGACTGCGCGCTGCTGCTCGACGTGAACAACGTCTACGTGACGGGCTCGAATCTCGGCTTCGATCCTGCAGCCTACCTCGACGCGCTCCCACGCGACCGCGTCCTGCAGATTCATCTCGCCGGCCACTCGCGCGCGGGCGCGCGCCTGATCGATACCCACGATGCGCCGGTCGCGGCGCCGGTGTGGGCTCTCTACGCGCACGCGCTGCGGCGCTTCGGGCGCGCGGCGACGCTCGTCGAGTGGGACGCGAAGATCCCCGCGCTCGACGTTCTGCTCGGCGAGGTGGAGAAGGCTGCAGCGGCGCGCGCGGGTGCGGTCGCGGGCGAGGCGGCGGCGCATGCGGCGTGAGGACGTCGAGCAGAATGGCGTCGATCGCCTGCGCAACGTGAGCGATCGCATACCGCGCGGGGGCGCGTCGCGTGCGAGCGTGCCGTGTGCAGTCCCTGCCCAGAGCGGCGAGCTCGCCGAGCTGGCGCGGCTTCAGCGGGGGCTTCAGCGGCTGCTGCACGCGCCGGGCGGGCGTGGGCGTGTGGACGACACGGCGGCGCGCGCGATCGGCTGCGATGCGGATCATGTCGGCGTGTATCGCCGGATGATCGCGCTGCGCTTCGCGCGCGAGGTGGCACGCGAGTATCCGGCGACGCGCGCGCTGCTCGGAGCCGCGCGCTTCGACGCACAAGCGCGGGCGTTTGCGGAGACAACCGCGTCGCGCTCGTACACGCTCGACGGCTACGCGCGCGCGTTTCCGCGGCATCTCCGCGCTGCGAGCGGCGCCGTGGGGTCGGGGCCGCCCCTCGACGTGGCGAGCGCCCGTCGCGCGCTGGCCGAGCTCGAGGCAGCGGCGGACGTCGCGCGCCTGGAGCGAGAGCTCGCGAGCGCGAGAGCTTCCGCGCGGCGCGCCCGCTGGCGTGCAGGCGGAACGCAACTCGGGCACCCCGACGAGCGCGCGGCGTGCACAGCCGAGGCGCCCGGAACTGATGGCGTACTCGCGAGCGACAGAACGCAAGCGAGCGCACGGCAGGCCGCAGTGCCGCGACTCGAGCCGGCGCCGGGCGCGCGACTGCGGCGCTTCGCGTACGACGTCGAGTCCGCACTCGAACGCCACGGGCGCCTTCAGCCCGTCGCGGCGCCACCGCGCGTGGCGACGCACCTCGCGATCTTTCGGCGAGCAGGCCACGTCGAGCGGCTACGCGTACCGGCGGACGAGGCGCCGATGCTCCGCGCGCTGCTGCGCGGCGAGCCGCTCGAGTGCGCCGTGGCGCGCGGCGTCGCCTGTGGCCTCGACCCCGACGCGATCCGCGAAGCGCTCGCGCGCTGGGTGGCCGCCCGCCTCCTGCTGCTGGCGAGCGAAACGCGCGAACGCTCCTAGAGGTCCTCGTCGCGCGGCTCGTCGAGCCGGGCGCGGCCGCGCGCGATCTCGCCCAGGGCGGTCACGACGTCGCGATTGGCGCCGCAAACGACGAGCGGCTCGGCGCCATCGCAGCGCGCCGAGAGCGCAGTTGCGCGCGTTTTCCGCTGGAGGCCCGCCGCCTGCTCGCCCAGGCGCTCCTCGCGCCGAACCGGGCTTCGCGGCCCTCGCGAATGCTCGATCTCGTCAGCGCAAGATCCTGCGAAAACGGCTCGCGCGGCCGCGCGAACGTGCGCTCGCTTCACCGGGCGCAGCTTGGTGCTGGGGGCGCGAGCCCGCTTCACTGCGCGAGCGCGGCTAGAGCCCGGCGCGTTCCATCTCCGCCACGCGCGGATCGTTCGGGTACATCCACTCGCGCCCGATCACCTGCGCGGCGCGCAGCTCCGGCGGGATGTTCTCGATGCCGATCAGGCGGTCGGCGAACTGGTGCCAGTGGTAGATGCGTGCTTCCTGATAACTCAGCGGCACTCCGCGGAAGCCGCCCGACTCGACGGACTTCTGAATCCACACACCGAACTCGGTGTCCTCGCGCAGGACTTGCACGAGGCGCTCGCCGCTCTCGGTCCACATGTCGGGCTTCGGGCCGTCGCCCCAGTCGGGGGCGAAGGTAAAGGTCTCGAACAGGCACTTGTCGATGCCCAGCGGCCAGAAGAGCAGCGGCGGCAGCGCCACCTGGCTGAGCGGCGAGACCCAGTTCGGGAAGATCCCGTAGGACTGCGTGCAGGTGCGCGCGATCTCGCCGACGGACTCGATCTCGCGGAAGGCGCTGCGGCCCGGCGGCAGCGAGAGCGAGCCGTCCTCGCGCTTCGGGCGCGGCGCGATCATGCGGCCGTGGCCCTGCGGATAGAGCGTGTTGACGTTGCGCCGGTCGTCGAGTATGGGCGCCACCGTGGTCGGGTGGATCGACCGCACGTGGTAGACCTCGGTGTTGGCCTCCATCGCGATCTTCCAGTTGCAGTTCAAGACCCAGCTGTGCCGCGCGGCGAGGCGGCACTCGTCGAAGCGGAACTCCTGCCACTCGTCGGCGACCGGGCCGAGCCACTCGCGCAGCGAGACGGCGCGCTCGTCGAAGTTCACCCAGATCAGCTTGCCGAAGCGCTCGCAGCGGATGCGCTTCAGGCCGCGGCAGGAGAGATCGAGGCCGCGGAAGTCCTCGGGGTCGCGCACCGCGAGCAGGTTGCCGCGCGTGTCGTAGGTCCAGGCGTGGTAGCGGCAGACGAGGCGCGGGTGCTTTCCGGGACGGCGGCCGCTCGGCTCCGTGACGATCGGGGCGCCGCGGTGAGAGCAAGTGTTGTAGAAAGCGTTGACCGCGCCGTCTTCGGCATGCACGAGCAGGACGGGCTGGCCCGCGTTCTCCCAGAGGCGGAAGCAGCCGGGCTCGGGCAGCTCGTCGAGGTGCGCGGCGAAGAGCCAGGACTTGCGCCAGACGTGCTGGCGCTCGAGCTCGAAGAAGCGCGCGTCGACGTAGCGGCCCGCCGGCAGATCGGGCAGCGCAGGGAACCCCTCCGGCGGCGCCTTGCGCGCCGCCTCGTACTCCATGAGCCGCCGTAGCGTGCCGATCTCGTCGGGAGTCATGCGCTCGCTCCTGGCCCTTTGGGGTCCGACCCCAAAGGGCCATTTCTTGCGCGGCTCAGCGCGTGAGGATGTTCACGCCGCTGATGCCCGGCGCGCCGTAGACGTGCGTGTATCCGACGCGCGGGTTGTTGGGGACCTGCCGCTTGCCCGCGTCGCCGCGGAGCTGCACCACGATGTCGTACACCTGCCGCAGCCCCGACGCGCCGATCGGCTCGCCGTTCGCGAGGCAGCCGCCGTCCGTGTTCACCGGCAGCCTCCCGCCGATCTCGGTCTCGCCCTTCGCCAGCATGTGCTCCTGCTCGCCGTGCTCGCAGAAGCCGTTCTCCGCCATGTGCATCACCTCGGCGCCGCTCTCCGTGTCTTGCAGCTGCGCCACCTGCACGTCCTTGGGCCCGAGGCCCGCGATCTCGAACGCCGCCTTCGACGCGTCCACGGTCGGCCCCGCGCTCCAATCGAGCGCGAGCGACGGCGCCAGCACCTCGAAGCTGCCGAAGCGCCGCGAGCGCACCACGGCCGCCTTCAGGAACACCGGCTTCTTCGTGTACTTGTGCGCCTGATCGGCGCGCGCGAGCAGCAGCGCCACGCCGCCTTCGCCCGGGTTGCAGAACATGTACTGCGTGAGCGGGTACGAGAGCATCGGCGAGGCGAGGATCTCGTCCTCCGAGAGCGGCTTGCGCCGCCACGCGTTCTCGTTCAGCGCGCCGTTGCGGAACGCCTTCGCGGCCACGCGCGCCAGCGTGCGCTGCGTGATGCCGTACTGCTCCATGTAGCGGTTGATCTTCATGCCGAAGAACTGCGTCGTCAGCGCGAGCCCGCTGCCGCCGTACCAGTCGACGCCCTTCCCGCTCGCCTCGACGCGGAACGCGCCGCGCTCGTGCTTGTCGAAGCCGATCGCGATGCCGAGGTCGAAGGCGCCGGAGCGGATCGTGTTGTACGCGCTGAACAGCGCCGAGCCGCCGGTTGCGCAGCCGTTCGCCACGTTGATGAATTGGAGGCCGGTGAGGCCCAGCATCGACACCATCGTGTCCGCGGCGCCTGCGGCCGCGCTGCCGCCGAACGCGAACTGCACGTCCTTCCACTCGATGCCCGCGTCCTTGCAGGCGGCGCGCACCGCGTGCGCGCCCTGCTCCATGCCCGACACGCCGTCGTGTCGCCCGAAGGGGTGGATGCCGATGCCGACGATCGCGACTTCCGTCATGGTGATCAGGCTCCTGTCCGACCTAAGCGATCGGTGCGAATGCGTAGGTGACGATCTCGTTTCCCTGCGCGTCCTTGCGCAGCGGCACCGTGACGAGCTCCATGGGCAGCCCCGTCTGGAGCTTGCGCGGGTCGGCCTCGGTGAGGCGCGCCTCCACCTTCACCTCTCCCGGCAGCTCCACGTACCCCACCCCGTAGGGACGGAACTTGGTCGGGTCGTCCTCTCCTAGATAGGGAGGCGCCTTGGGCGGAAAACCCTGGATCGTCCACGCCCACAGCTTGCCCCGCGTGCCGAGCAGGACGCGCTCCATGTCGGTGCCCGTGCAGCGCGCGCAGCCCTTCGTGAACGGGAACACGTGGTTGCCGCACTGCTTGCAGCGGCTGCCCACCAGCCGCGGACCGGCGGGCGTGAGCTCGAGGACGTCTTCGCGGATCGAGACCTGGGCCATGGCCGGCTCCGTTCTGAGGCCGCCAGCGTACCGCGAAATAACGCGTTCAAGCGAGTGCCGGGATCGCCACCCGCGCGAGCGTCCCGCCCCCGCCCGGGCCGTCGTGGAAGGGCGCACACCCCCGTGCAGCGCCGCAACGCGAGCGACAGTCGAGAGATCGAGTCCGGCGTCCGGTTCGCGGTGCAGCTCAGTCAGGCGGCCGCGCGCCAAGCCTCGAGCTCCGCGCGGTTCGTCAGCTTCCTCACCGCGAGCTTCGCGAGGCCACGCACGAGCGACGCATTGAAGGTGTTTAC
>CAYWRY010000011.1:55959-57700 GCA_964460485.1 uncultured Spirochaetales bacterium | reverse complement strand
CGATCAGGCTGAGCGCCACCGCGTACTGCTCGCGGCGCAGGAAGCCCTTCGTGCCATCGATCGGATCGAGCGTCCAGTAGCGCGCGGCCCTCGCGTCCGCACCGCCGCGGTCGATCCAGGCGAGCGCGCGCGGCGAGCCCGCCGCGGCGCCGATCTCTTCCTCGACGGCGCCCACCACCGACGCCAGCAGCGCCGCGTTCTCCGGCCTGCGCAGCTCCGCGCTGCCCTCCTCGCCCACGACGGCGTCGCTGGGGAACGCGAGCTCGAGGTGCCGGCACACGATCGCCTGGGAGGCGAAGTCGGCGACGGTGACGGGGCTCTTGTCGCGCTTCTCGAGCGTGTCGCGCGTGATCAGCCGCTCCTGCACGGCCCGGCACACGCGCGCCGCGCCGCGCACCGCCTCGAGCGCCGCGCTCAGCTCCTTCTCGTAGCTCGCCATCGAGCCGGCCCCCCGAAAGACGCGCGCTTTTTAGCCAGCGCACCCGGGCGCCGCCCGCGAAATCCGCCCACGTCGAAGCCGAGAGGGCTCGTCCCCTTCGCGGCCGAACCCGAAAGAGGTCTGACCCCATTCGGGTTCGACGCACCCGCATGTTCGCGGCCGCGTCAGGGGGCGTCTCAGGCCGGGGGCGCGAGCAGGCGCAGCGCGTTGTCGCGCATCACGAGCTTCACCTCGTCCGCGTCGTAGCCCTTCAGGTCGTGGATGAAGTCGGTCGGCGCGGCGAGACCCTCGGCGTGCGGCCAGTCGGAGCCGAACAGCACGTGGTCGGCGCCGATCGCCGTCTTCAACGCCTCGAGGTCGTCCTCGTAGTACGGCGACACCGAGACGTGGCGCTGGAGATGCTCGACCGGGTCGTGGCGGAAGGCGAACGGCATCTGCCCGTAGGTCTTCTTCAGCTTCTTCAGCAGTGGGGCGACCCAATCGCTGCCGCTCTCGATCGTCGCCACGCGCAGGCGCGGGAAGCGGTCGAAGAGGCCGTGGCACACCAGCGCCGCGAGCGTGTCGCTGGTCGACGACGCGGAGAGCGACATGCGCAGCGCGTCGTAGTCGAAGGCCTTGAACTCGCCGCCGACGCCCCACTCGCCGGCGAACTTGTTGTATCCCGCGTCGCCCGAGTGGTAGGCGAGCGTGACGCCCGCCTCGTTCACGCGCGCCCAGAACGGGTCGAACACCGGATGCGCCGGCGACTTGCTCCCGCTCGGGTGCGCGACCGGTGCGGCGCGCATGCAGATCACGCGCGCGCCGCGCGCGAGCGCCCAGTCGAGCTGGCGCACGGCATCGTCCACGTCCACGAGCGTGAAGTACGGGGCGCCGAAGATGCGGCCCTGGTACGCGAATCCCCAATCCTCGTCGATCCAGCGGTTGAAGGCGCGGAACGCTGCCGCGCACGCGGCGGGGTCGTGCCTCAGCGCTTCCTCCATGCCGACGCCCAGCGTCTGGAAGAGGAAGCAGCCCTCGAGGCCCTGCCGCTCGAGCGAGGCGAGCTTGGCCGAACGGTCGCGGTACTCGGGCTGGATCGGATCCAGCTCCCCGAACAGCCCGCGCATGTCCTTGCCCTCCGGATTGCGCCCCCGGAAGTACTCGTCGAGGACACCGGGCTTCGCGACCGGGTCGAAGGTCGGGTTCGGGATGAACAGGTTGACCTTGCCCGCGACCAGGAGGCGTTTGCGCCCCTCGACCACCGCCCACTGCATGCAGCGGTGCCGGAACTCCCGCTCGATGTGGCGGGTGAATGCGTCCTCC
>CAYWRY010000011.1:6481-55859 GCA_964460485.1 uncultured Spirochaetales bacterium | reverse complement strand
CGGCGTCGAAGGCGCGGAAGGGAAGCTGGTTCATGGGGCTCCCGGGCGTCAGGGCGCGCGGAACTGCGTCCCTGCGCACAAAGAAAATGAAGAATTTTCTTGAACCATTCAATGAATCTCGTGTAGATGTGATTCAAGAGAGGCTGATCCTCCCGTCGATGCTCAGCGTTTCCACCGCCCTCGAGCCCCGCGGATCTCGCCGTGAGCGCAGCAGCGAGAAGCGTGCGCGCGTGCTCGAAGCCGCGCGCGCGTGCTTCGGGGAGGCGGGCTTCGCCGGCGCGACCGTCGAGGCGATCGCGCTGCGGGCCGGGGTCTCGAATGGCCTCCTCTACCAGTTCTTCCGAGGCAAGGAACACCTCTTCGAAGTGGTGCTCCAGGAGATCATCTCCGACTGGGTGCGCGAGATGGCGCCACGGCCGGGCGCCGTCGAGTCCGCCGCTGACACCCTCGCTGGCATGTTCCGTCGCTCGGTCGATTTCTGCAGGCATCATCCGCTGCTGCCTGCACTGATCCGGGAGGACGGCGCCCTCCAGCTCACGCGCATCCAGCGGGCGGGGCGCGATCGCGTTCAGCCCCACCGCGACTTCGTGCGCGGGGTGCTGGAGCGCGGCATCGCGGACGGGGAGTTCAAACCCGACCTCGACGTCGCCTCGGTCGCCGACGTGATCTGCGAGCTCCAATCCCACTACTCGTCGCGCGCCTACCGCCGCGACCCCTCTTACCCGGACTCGCCCGAGCAGATCGACGCCACGGTCCGCTTCGTCCTCGACGCGGTGAGGCGATGAGCCGGATGCGAGCGGCCGAGCGCCGCCACGCCCGGTCCGCAGGCTGGCACCCCCGATCGAGGCGCGATGCGAAGAATCTGCTGGTCATCGCGAGCCCGCGGAGAGAAGATGCGATGTCGCGCGCGAGGATGATCCGCGCACCTGCGCGTGCGACGCGCAGCGGCGGCGCGGGGGCCCACCTCGCATGCGACCCGACCCCGCTTCATCGCCTGCCAGGACGCAGGTGAGAAATGCCGCCACCGGCTCGCGCCGGGGCGGACCACACGAGAGGGACCCCGTGAAGCTGGAAGACCAGACCCCGATCGATGCCGACCTGCCGGGTGAAGGCCGGCCCCGCCTGGGTGGCGGGCTGACCGTCGAAGAGCTCGACGTCGTCCGCGAGCGCCGCCCGCTCGAGTCGTACTTCCAGGAGATCGGCGGTACGCGCACGCTGAAGCGCGAGGAGGAGGTCGTCCTCGCCAAGGAGCTCGAGGCCTCGACGGCAGCGCTGCGGAACTCGCTCTACGCGATTCCGTTTTCCGCCCGCTACGTGGTCGACCGCTGGGACGGCCTGCGCGCCCTCTCGCACACCGGCGCGAAGCTCTCCGAGAGCGCCGGCGACGAGGAGACCAGCGAGATCGCCGCGCGCGTCGAGCGCGCGATCGGGCGCCTGCGCAAAGAAGTGAAGAAGCGCGAGGCGCTCTGGGAGTCGGCGCGGACGCCGAGCGGCGAGCTGGCGAAGCAGGACCAACGCGTCGCGCGCGAGCTGCACGGCGCACAGCTCTCCCTCGCGCTGCTCACCGAGCTGCGCGAGCAGAGCCGCCTCTTGGCGAAGGAGCTGCGCCGGGCGCGCCCGCGCTCGAAGCGCCTCGAAGAGCTCGAGACGAAGGCGGGCCTGGGGCGCGACCGCGTGCTCGAGATCCACGAGCAGGTGGAGCGCTCCCAGGAGCGCATGACCGCGGTGAAGAACCGCTTCATCGAGCACAACCTGAAGCTGGTGGTCGCGATCGCAAAGGACTACCGGAACCTCGGCCTCTCGTTTCCCGACTTGATCCAGGAGGGCAACCTCGGCCTGATCCGGGCGGTCGAGAAGTTCGATCACCGCCGCGGCTTCAAGTTCTCCACCTACGCGGTCTGGTGGATCCGCCAGGCGCTGGTGCGCGCGATCCAGAACCACTCGCGGACGATCCGCCTGCCCTCCCACGTGCACGACCGCCTGCAGCGCAGTCAGCGCATCAAGGCGGAGCTCACCGGCAAGCTCGGGCGCGAGCCCACTCCGGCGGAGCTCGCGCCGGCGCTCGGCGTCGACGCCGAGTCGCTGGAGGCGCTCGACCGCCTCTCGCGCGAGGCGATCTCGCTCGAGTCGTCGGTGGCGGGCACGGAGAAGCGGCTCGAGGACTTCGTCTCCGACGCGACCATCCACGCGCCCGACGACGGCATCGACGACGACCGCATGCGCCGCGGCGTGGGCCACCTGATCGGCGGCCTCACCGAGCGCGAGCAGCTCATCCTCCGCCTGCGCTACGGCCTGGTCGGCGAGGAGGAGCACACGCTCGAGCAGATCGGCCAGTCTCTGGGCCTGTCGCGCGAGCGGGTGCGCCAGCTGGAGGCGCGCGCGCTGAAGAAACTGCGCGACACGATGCCCGCCCAGCGCCTCTACCCGATCCTCGAGCCGTAGGCCGCCGCTCCGGCGCTCGCCACGCCGACGCCGCTTGGGGCCTGCGACCCCGTTAGGGGTCTGACCCCGGTTGGTTCATCGCGCGGAGAGCGTCCGCTCGCGACCGGGCGCAGTCGCGCGCGTCTCAGCGCAGCGCGCAGTAGACGAGGAACGCGCCGCCGGCCGCCCAGCAGTAGTAGGCGAACGCGTGGAAGCGCTGGCGCGCCAGCAGGCGCACGAACAGCGCGAGCGCAGCGAGCCCCGAGATCGCGGCGACCGCAGCGCCGAGCAGCATGGGCCCGGCCGCGGCGTTGGCGCCCGCGGCGAGCAGATCCGGGAGATCGAGCACGGCGGCGCCGGCGATCGCGATGATGCCGAGCAGGAAGCTGAACTCGGCCGCCGCGAGCGGCGCGACGCCGAGTCCCAGGGCCAGCGCGATCGTGCTCCCGCTGCGGGAGACGCCGGGCAGGATCGCGAGCGCTTGTGCGCAGCCGATCGCAAGCGCCTGCCCGTAGCTGGGCGCTAGCGCCGTAGCGTTCTCCTGCGTGCGCTTCGTCGTGAACAGGAACGAGCCGGTCAGCAGCAGGCCCGCGCCCGCGAGCCAGGGCGTGTAGAACGCCTCCTCCACGCGGTCTTTCAGCGTGAGGCCCACCGCGACGGCTGGCAGCGTTCCGGCGACCAGCTTGCCCACGTAGGCGAGCGAGTCGCCGTCGCGCGCGAGCAGACCGCGCGCCAGCCCCAGCACGCGCGCTCGAAAGAAGACGAGCAGCGCCACCAGCGAGCCGACGTGCACGGCGATCACAAAGGACAGCCCGCCCTCGCCTTCGCCGACCCCCAGCAGCGTCTCGAACATGACCAGATGCCCGTCGCTCGATACGGGGAGGAACTCGCTCACCCCTTGAACGAATCCGAGCAGCGCCGCAGTCCAGGAGTCCATCGCGTGCGGATCCTCATCGACGCGCAGCTTGTCGGCCAGACGCCGTTACCATGCGCGCGCCGAAAACGAGGCCGAGCGGGATGATCGTCGCGTGTCTGGATCTGGAAGGAGTGCTGGTTCCCGAGATCTGGATCCAGTTCGCCGAGCGCACGGGCATCCCCGAGCTGCGGCGCACGACGCGCGATGAGCCCGACTACGACAAGCTGATGAAATGGCGCATCGCGCTGCTCGCCGAGAAGGGCTTCCGGCTCGCCGACATCCAGGCCGTGATCGCCGGCATGGGGCCGCTGCCCGGCGCGCGCGAGTTCCTCGATTGGCTGCGCGCGCGCATGCAGGTGGTGATCCTGAGCGACACCTTCAATCAGTTCGCGCAGCCGCTGATGAAGCAGCTCGGCTGGCCGACGCTGTTCTGCCACGACCTCGTGACCGACGACGCCGGCCGCATCGTCGACTATCGCCTGCGCCAGGCGGACGCGAAGCGCGAGGCGGTGATCGCCTTGCGCGGCTTGGGCTTCCAGACGATCGCGGCGGGCGACTCCTACAACGACACGCGCATGCTCGGCGAGGCCGACCAGGGCGTGCTGTTCCGTCCGCCGGAGAACGTGATCCGCGAGTTCCCGCAGTTCGCGGTGACTCGCAGCTACGACGAATTGCGCGCCGCCTTCGAGCGCGCGGAGGGGAAGCTGAGATGACGAAGTCGATCGCTCGGTTCGGAGCTCTCGGGATCGCGCTGCTCGCGCTCGCGACGTTTGCGGCGTGCGGCAGCGGCGAGGAGACACCTGCCCAATCGACGGCGCCGGCCGCCGAGACCCCCGCGCCCGCTGCCGAGCCCGCGGCGGAGCCCGCGCTCGCCGCCCCCGCCCCTTCTGCGGAGCCCGCGGCCGCGGCGTCGGGCAGCGCGCCCGCGTTCGCCTGCATCGCTGGCGACGTGGAGAACGGCCGCGCGAAATACGCGCAGCTATGCGCGAGCTGCCACGGCGCGACCGGCGCTGGGGACGGCGTCGCCTCCGCCGGCCTCAACCCCAAGCCGGCGCGGCACAACGACGGCAACTACATGAACCCGCTCAGCAACGAGCACCTCAGCAAGGTGATCAGCGAGGGCGGCGTCGCCGCCGGGAAGTCTCCGATGATGGCGCCCTGGGGTGCCGTGCTCGGGCCGCAGGGCGTGCAGGACGTGGTCGCGTTCGTGCGCACGCTCGCGGACCCGCCCTACGCGTGTCCGTGAGGCGCGCCCGCGCCGCTTCAGCGCGCCGCGCCGGAAGCGAGCCCGCAGTCGCGCACGCGATCCAGCTTGAACGTGCGCAGGCCCGCGGGCTGGAAGGTGAGCACGATCGCGCGGCGCGGCTCGTCGCTGCGGTTCGGCTCCGAGCCGTGCACCGTGTGCGGGCTGAAGAACACCGCACTGCCGGCCGGCAACACGAGCGGCACCTGCGCAGCGAGGTCGAAAGCGCTTGGATGCGTGAACAGCGGGCCGAGGCGCCCCTCGCCCGCGCGTCCCGGTAGGAGACCTCGCGTGTGGGAGCCGCGGATCACGCGGAAGCACCCGTTGCCCTCGTGCGCGTCGTCGAGCGCGATCATCACGTTCGGCAACTGATCCAGGTGGCGGCAGAAGTGCGCCCAGTACGGCGAGTCCTGGTGCCACGCGAAGCGCGAGCCCTCGCGGGGGCGCTTCAGGTTGAGCTTGTCCGTGAAGAGCGCGACCTCGTCGGCCCCGACCAGCGCGCGCATGGGAGCGACCAGGCGCTCGTCGTCGAGCAGCGCGTCGAAGCGCGGGTGCAGCGCGCAGCACGGCTCGATCACGCGAACTGTGCGCGATCCGGGCGCGTGCTCGAGCTGCACCGTGGCGGCGACACCGCCGACGTTCGCGTCCGCGTAGGCGTTGCCGTCGATCGCGTAGTGCGAGGCGGTCGGCAGAGCGGCTTCCGCAGCGCGCACGACCTGCTCCGCCGCCGCGCGCAGCGCGGCGACCTCGCTGCGCGAAAAGATCGCGGCGCGCACCACGAACCCGTCGCGCGCCCACGCGCCCTGTTCCGCGCTGCTCAGCTCGTGCGCCACGCTTCCCCCGCTCCGGCGTCGCGCGAGTCTCCGCGACACCGGCGCGCGTCGCCAGCGCCTCGCGGCCCCCGTCTGCGCTGCCGGAGGCCCCTCTGCGCGTCCCGCCCGCGGGAGCGCTCCGCGCCGGACGGCGCTTTTACCGAACTTTCACAGCGCTCCCACTGCGCGAACCGATGCCATGCCCCAGGTTGAGAGCCGAGGGAGAACCCGATGGCGATGGAGCCGGGAACGGAGCTGGTGCGGGGAAGCAAGGAGGCGGGGGGGCGCACGTTCACGACCGCGGACGGCTGGCTGACGCGAACGGCGCTCTTGTCGCGCACGATCTATTGGGGCATCCACGCGTCCTGCCTGCTGGTGTTCTGGGTGGGCGCGCCGAAGACGGCGCTGATCCTGTGCGCCGCGAACTACGCGATCCGCGTGTTCGGCATCACGGGCGGCTACCACCGCTACTTCGCGCACAAGACCTACAAGACCAGCCGCTGGTTCCAGTTCGTGCTCGCCTGGATCGCCTGCTCCGCGACGCAGAAGGGTCCGCTCTGGTGGGCCGGCACGCATCGCCGCCACCACCGCTACGCGGACCAGCCGGGCGACCCGCACTCGCCGAGCGAGGGCTTCTATCACGCGCACCAGGGCTGGATCTTCCAGCGGCGCAACGAGGCCACGCCGATCGAGGGCATCCGCGACTTCGCGAAGTACCCGGAGCTCGTGTGGCTGAACGAGCACCACTGGGTGCCGCCGCTGGTGCTCGCCGTGCTCTGCTACGCGATCGGCGGCTTCCCCGGCCTGGTGTGGGGCTTCGCGGTCTCCACCACGCTGCTCTGGCACGCCACGTACACGATCAACTCGCTGATGCACGTGTGGGGCACGCGCCGCTACGAGACCACCGACACCAGCCGTAACAACATTCTGCTCGCGCTGCTCACCTTCGGCGAGGGCTGGCACAACAACCACCACTACTACATGGCGTCGGTGCGCCAGGGCTTCTTCTGGTGGGAGATCGACATCACCTACTACATCCTGCGGGCCTTCCAGGCCGTCGGCTTGGTGTGGGATCTCAAGGTGCCGAGCCAGGAGATCCGCGAGGGCGGCGCGCTGCGGGTGAAGCAGGCCGCCTAGGACTTCCGCGCCCTCGACGCGCGCCCGGCCGCTCCTTGCAAGCGACTGGGCGCGCGAGTTTCGGAGCGCGCTGCGCGCCGCGTGGTCCTCGCCTCAGGCCGCACCGACCTCGCGCCAGAACGCGGCGCAGTCGACGACGCTCGCCGTCTGCCGCGCGCGCTCGGCGGCGAAGCCGAGCAGGTGGCCCTCGAGCGCGCTGCGGCCGCTGGAGCGCAGGCGCGCAACGTCACCGCTCCCGAGCACGCTCGTGAAGTGGTCGAGCAGCCCGTCGTCGCCGCCGAAGTGATTCAGCGGCGAGCCCTGCGTCTCGTGTCGCTCCACGGCCAGCGACCCCACGCGCGACACCTCGATCACCCCGTCGTGCAGCACGCCGCGAATCTCGCCGCGCGTGCCGCTGAGCCGCACGGTGCGGCGCTCTGCGCTCGCGAAGCCGTGCAGGCCGAAGCTGGCGGTGATGCCGCTCGCGAACTCGACGCTCACCGACTGGTGGTCGAGCACGTCGTTGTCGCAGCGGTAGATGCAGCGCCCGTAGCGGCCCGTGCGCAGCGCGTGCAGCCGCGCCTCGCGCGCCGGGTCGAGGGAGACGTCGCTCCACGGCCAGTGGCGCGCGAGCTGCTCGTCGGGCCCGGCGTAGAAGCGCACCGCGTCGTGGGGGCAGTCGGCCTGAATCGGACAGCCATCCGTGCAGCGCTGGGGCACGCCCGCCGGCGCGCCGCTCGGGCAGTAGTGGCTGAGCGCGCCGCTGGACGCCACGCGCACGGCCCGCTCGCCGACCAGCCACGCGAGCAGGTCGAGGTCGTGACAGGACTTCGCGAGCAGGATCGGCGCGGCCTCGCGCGTGCTGCGGAATTTCCCGCGCACGTAGGAGTGCGCCATGTGCCAGGCCGCCACGTGCTCGCGCAGGTCGAGGTGCACGAGCCGCCCGATCGCCCCCTGCGCGACCAGCGCGGCGAGCTGCTCGTAGAACGGGATGAAGCGCATCGGGTGACAGATCTGGAGCGCGCGGCCCGCGCGCTCCGCCGCCGCGACCACGCGCACGCAGTCGGCCGCGTTCAGCGCGATCGGCTTCTCGAGCAGCACGTGATGGCCGCGCGCGAGCGCGGCGAGCGCCGGCTCGACGTGCAGCGCGTCGCTGGTCGCAACGATCGCCGCATCGGCGGGCAGCTCCGCCGCGAGCAGCGCCTCCCAGCTCGCGTGCACCGCGTTCGCGGCGAGCCCGTGTCGCGCGGCGACCTCCGCGCGGCGCTGTGCGTGTGGCTCCGCGAGGCCGACGATGCGCAGCCGCTCGGGGTGCTGCGCCGCGTAGCGCGAGTAGGTGTCGCGCCCGCGCAGCCCTGCGCCGACCAGAACCGCCCGCAACGCCATCGCAGCCTCCGCTCGCGCGCCCATATACTGCGCCCATGCCGCACGATTTGCAGCGCGACGCGGAGCTCGCCGCGCTCACCCAGGCGCTCAAGATCGGCGGCTACACGCGCCACATCTTCCTGTGCACGCACGGCGACTGCGCGCCCGACTCGCAGGCGCAGGAGAGCTGGGGCTATCTGAAGAAGCGCTTGCGCCAGCTCGGCCTCGCCGACGCGGAGGGCGGCGTCTACCGCAGCCAGGCGAACTGTCTGCGCATCTGCAAGCACGGCCCGATCGCCGTCGTGTACCCCGACGGCGTCTGGTATCGCGGCTGCACGCCCGAGGTGCTGGAGCGCATCCTCCAGGAGCACCTGATCGGCGGGAAGCCGGTCGCGGAGTTCGCGTTCGCGGCGAACCCGCTGGCCGCGGGCGCGAAGTAGCCGTGCGCAGCGCGCTGCTGCGCGGCCGAGAGCACGCGCTCGAGGGCGCCTTCGGCGCGATCTCGGAGGAGCGGGTCGCGATCGCGATCACGCGCGGCGGCTACGCGAAGCAGTACGCCTACGTCGACCCGAACGAGGACGCCGTCGCCTTCGCGTTCGGTCCACGCGCCACGCTGATCGCGGTCGCGGACGGCCATTCGGGCTTCGAGGCCGCGGAGGTGGCGCTCGAGCACCTGCTCGAGCATCCCGCGTCGCACTGGACCGAAGGCGCGGGCCCCCCCGCGACGCTGGAAGCCTGGCGGCGCCACGCGCTCGCCGTGCTCGCCGACGCCGCGGTGCACATCGGCAGCGAGCGCCGCGAAGGCAGCCGCTCGCGCACGACGTTGACGCTCGCCTTGGCGTCGCCGGAAACCGGCCTCTGCCTCTACGCCGCAGTCGGCGACAGCCACCTGTTCGCGGCCTACGCGGGCGCGGTGCGCGAGGTGGCCCCGGCCGAAAAGGCCGGCGTGTTCCTCGGCGATCCCGCGGTCACCGAGAAGCTCGCGGAGCACGCGCGCCTGGGCGCGTTCTCGCTCGCGGGCGTCCGCGCGCTCGTGCTCGCGAGCGACGGGCTCTCCGAGGAGGGCATCGGCGTCGCCGATCCCGCGGCCGCGATCCACGCGGCGCGTCTCGCCGCAGCGAGCGAGCGTCCGGCGCTCCGGCCGATCGCGCTCGCGCGCGCGATCTGCGAGGTCGCCTGCGCCGCGCAGCGCGCGCAGCACTCGGGGGACAACGTAGCGTGCGCAGTGCTCGAGCTCGAAACGGATGGCGACGGGCGCTGACCGCGCCTCACGCCCCCGCCAGCAAATCCGCGACGCGCGCGCCGATCGCCTCGCTGGCGGTGAGCCCCGGCGATTCGATGCCCGCCAGCGTCACGAGGCCCGGCAGGCCGCGCGCGCTCTCTTCGGCGATCGCGAAGTCGCGAAACCCTTCGCTCGGCCCGGCGAGCCTCGGCCGAATGCCCGCCTGGTCCGGCGCGAGCCATTCGTCGCGCAGCCCGGGCACGTAACGCCGAGCCGCCGCCGCGAAGCGGCCGCGCTTGTCCGGGGAGATCGCGTAGTCGACGCGCTCGACGTACTCGGCGTCTGGTCCGAAGCGCACGCGTCCGCCGAGATCGAGCGTCACGTGGATGCCGAGGCCGGGGCCACGCGGCGCGGGATAGACGAGTCCGGCGAAGCGCAGCGGCGCACCGGGCGCGAGCGCGAAGTAGTCGCCCTTGCAGAGGTGCTGGCGGTAGCCGGCCGCAGCGGGATCGATGCCGGCGAGCGCAGCGACGGCGTCGGCGGCGAGTCCCGCGGCGTTCACGATCGCGCCGCAGTCCGCGGACGTGCGCTCGCCGCTCGGCTCGCGCACCGTGACGCGCCAGCCGCCCGCGCGCGGCGCGAGCGACACCAGCGCGTGTCGCAGCAAGAGCTCGCCGCCGCAGCGCGCGAGCTCCGCGGCGTAGGACGCGCAGAGCGCGTGCGCGTCGACGATGCCCGTGTGCGGCGACCACAGCGCCGCCAGTGCCGCGACGTGCGGCTCGCGACGCGTCACGTCGGCGGCGCTCCACAGCGCGAGCCCGCGGGCGCCGTTCGCCTCGCCCTGTGCGCGCAGCGCCTCCAGCGCGGGCAGCTCGCCCTCGTCCGTCGCGACCACGAGCTTGCCGAGCGCGCGGTGCGGAATCCCTTCGCGCGCGCAACGCGCGCCGAGGAGCGCCGCGCCCTCCACGCACAGCTCCGCCTTGCGCGAGCCGCGCGGGTAGTGGAGGCCGGCGTGGACCACTTGGCTGCTCCGGCTCGAGGTCTCGCCCGCGATGCGGTCGCCCCGCTCGAGCACGAGCACGCTGCGCCCGGCGCGCGCGAGCGCGGCGCCGCAGGCGAGTCCCACCGCGCCCGCGCCGACCACCACCACGTCGGCGGCGCGCACTACGCGCGGAGCCTCGCACCAGGGCCGGCCGCGACCCTGCGCGGCGGCCGCCGGCCGACGCTCACCGCAGCGCCTCGCCGAACGCGCGCTCGTAGTGCGCGGCGAACTCGGCGGGCGTGACCGTCAGCGACTGGGTGCCGTGGCGCTCGGCCATCAGCGCGCCGAGCACGCTGCCCATGCGCGCGCACACGGCCAGCGAGCGCCCGCGCGCGAGGCCGTGCGCGAAGGCCGCGCGGTAGGCGTCTCCACAGCCGGTGGGGTCGACCACCCCCCGCGCGCGCGCGGGAGCGATCTCGATCGCCGCGCTGCTGCGCTCGAGGATGCGCGAGCCGCGCTCGCCTAGCGTCACCACCGCGGCGCCGACGCGCGCGACCACGTCGCCCTCCGCGAGCCCGGTCTTCTCGAGCACCAGCGACCACTCGTAGTCGTTCGCGAACAAGAGCGCCGCGCCGTCGATCAGCTCGATCAGCTCGTCGCGCTCGAACAGCGGCAGGCCCTGCCCCGGGTCGATCAGCACGCGCTTGCCGGCGAACTTCAGCGCGCGCGCGTGCTCCTGCATCGCCTGCTTGCCATTGGGTGAGACGAAGGCGAGGTCGTAGGGCTCGCGCACCGAGGCGACCGGCGCCTCGTGCGCGCGGCTCATCGCGCCGGCGTGGAAGCCGGCGATCTGGTTGTCCTCGAGGTCGGTCATGATGTAGGCGCCGGCGGATGCCTCGCCCGCGAGGGGGCGCAACCAGTCGCGGCGGATGCCGTGGCGGTCGAGCCAGGCCGCGTAGTCGGCGAAGTCGCTCTCGCCGATCGTCGCGAGCAGCAGAGGCTCCTCGCCGAGCAGCTTCAGGTTGAAGGCGATGTTCGCGGCGGTGCCGCCGAAGCTGCGCTTCAGCTCGGGCAGATAGAACGACACGTTCAGCACGTGCAGCCGATCGGGCAGGATCACGTCCTTGAAGCGGCCCCGATAGACCATGATGTGATCGATCGCGACGGAGCCCGTGCACAGGATCGGCATTGCGGCGGCGGCCCTCGAAGACGGCGGCGCAACATGGCCAGGCGCGACGGGCGAGTCAATGGAGCCGCGCGGCGCGGCTGCCTAAGCTGGCGCGATGCGAGTGGCCGACCTCTATCGCGCGGGCGGACCCGTGTACTCCTTCGAGTTCTTTCCGCCCAAGACGCCCGCCGGCTGGCGCACGCTCTACCGGACCATCGCCGACCTCGCGGAGCTGCGGCCCGCCTTCGTGTCGGTGACGAGCCACGCGCGCGGCGAGAACCGCTCGCAGACCGTCGAGCTCACCACGCGCATCCAGAACGAGCTCGGCATCACGGCGATGGCGCACATGACGTGCACCGGTCAGACCCGCGAGGAGCTGGGCGCGACTCTCGACCAGCTCGCGCGCGCGGGCATCGGCAACGTGATGGCGCTGCGCGGCGACGCGCCGAAGGAGCAGCCCGAGTGGCGCCCCACGCCGGGCGGCTTCCGCTTCGCGAACGAGCTGGCCGCGTTCGTGAAGTCGCGCGGCGACTTCTGCGTGGGCGGCGCCTGCTATCCCGAGACGCACCCCGACGCGCCCAGCCCCGCCGCCGACGTCGAGAACCTGAAGCACAAGCTCGCCGCGGGCGCCGAGTTTCTGATCACCCAGCTGTTCCTGGAGAACGCCCATTACTTCTCGTTCGTCGCGCGGGCGCGCGCGGCCGGCATCACGGTGCCGATCGTGCCGGGCATCATGCCGCTGGTGAGCCTCGCGAACCTGCGCGGCGCGCTGAAGAACGCGCCGAACTGCGAGATCCCGCGCGAGCTCGAGCACGGGCTCGCGGAGGCGGGCGAGGACAAGGAGCGCGGCCTCGAGGTGGGCGTCGCGTGGGCGACGATGCAGTGCAAGGAGCTGCTCGCGCGCGGCGCGCCGGGCATCCACTTTCTCACCATGAATCACTCGCCGGCGACGCGGCGCGTGCACGCGAACCTGACGGGCCTTGCCTCGTGAGCGCTGCGCAGCCGCTGCGCGTCGCCGTGCTGCTGTCCGGCAGCGGCACCAGCCTCGAAAACCTGTTCGAGCACGTCGAGCAGCGCGGCCTGCCGGCGCGCGTGGTGTGCGTGATCGCGTCGAAGGAGAGCGCGTTCGGCCTCGAGCGCGCGCGCCGGCGCGGCGTGCCGGCGATCGCGATCCCGCGCAAGAAGTTCGCAGACGTGCGTTCCTTCAACGACGCCATTCACGCCGAGCTCGCGAAGCACGACGTCGAGCTCGTGGCCTGTCTCGGCTTCCTGTCGATCTTCGAGCCGCGCGAGCGCTACCGCGGCCGAGCGATCAACGTGCACCCGGCTTTGCTGCCCGCGTTCGGCGGCAAGGGCATGTACGGCCACCACGTCCACGAAGCCGTGCTCGCGCGCGGCTGCAAGGTGAGCGGCGCGACCGTGCACTTCGTCGACGACGAGTACGACCACGGCCCGATCCTCGCGCAGAGGGCCGTCGAGGTGCGCGACGACGACACGCCGGACGCGCTCGCTGCGCGCGTGCAGGCGGTGGAGCGGGAGCTGGTGCCGGAGGTGGTGAGACGGCTTGCGGCGGAGAAGCGCTGAGGGAGGCGCGCAGACGTCAGGGAGCCGGCGCAACCGCCGTGCTCTGCGGGGCCGCGATCCACCAGCGTCCGTCGATCTTCTTCAGGTCGCGGCGACGGAAAGCGCCGAGATCGAGGCGACGAGTCGCAACCTCAGAGAGAGCTCCGTTGCAAGCGTCAGCGCTCCTGGATCAGCTCCACCTTGTACCCGTTCGGGTCCTCGATGAACGCGATCACGGTGCTGCCGTGCTTCATCGGGCCGGGCTTGCGCACCACGTTCACGCCCTTCGCCTCGAGCGCGGCGCAGACGCCGTAGATGTCGTCGACGCCGAGTGCGATGTGGCCGTACTGGTCGCCGAGCACGTAGTCGCTCTTGCCCCAGTTGTGGGTGAACTCGAGCACCGTGTGCTCGCTCTCGTCGCCGTAGCCGAGGAAGGCGAGCGTGAACTTGCCTTCCGGGTAGTCCTTGCGCCGGAGCAGCTTCATTCCGAAGTGCTCGCTGTAGAAGCGCAGGGACTCGTCGAGATCCTTGACGCGAAGCATCGTGTGGAGGAAACGCATGCGGCGACTCTACGCCGCAGCGCCGGCGCCGGGCAACGCGCGCGGAGGCCTCCGGACGCGATCGGAGCGTCGAACCGAAAGGGTTCAGACGCCAAACGGCTCGGAGAAGAGAGGAGCTGGCGATGTTCATCGCGATGAATCACTTCGACGTGGAGCCCGCGCGCGCCGCGGAGTTCGAGGCGCGCTGGCGCGAGCGGGAGACCCACCTCGCGGAGGTGCCGGGCTTCGTGCGCTTCGCGCTGCTGCGCGGCGACGCGCCCGGCCGCTACGTGTCGCACTCCACCTGGGAGAGCCGCGCGGCCTTCGAGGCTTGGACGCGCTCCGAGGCGTTCCGCAGGGCGCACGCGGGCGCGCGCATGCCGGCCGGGGTGCTGCGCGGCCACCCCCGCGTCGAGCTGTTCGACGCGGTGCTGGAACAGCCGGCGCCGGGCCCCCGATGATCGAGGGCAGCTGCCATTGCGGCGCCGTGCGCTGGCGCTTCGACCGCATCCCCGAGTCCGCGACGGCGTGCAGCTGCACCGTCTGCCGCCGCTACGGCGGCGTGCTCTGGGCCTACGACTACGAGAACGAGGGCATCGTCGCCTCCGGCGCGACCCGCGCCCTACTCCACGCCTCATTCGGGCTCCGCTCTTTCTCGAATTTTCGCTTGACCATCGTGCGAATCTAGAGCGAAAATCCGCCCATGCTCTCGCCCCCCAAGAGAGCCGCTGCGCGCAGCGCAGACGGCGGCGTCTCTTCGCGCGCGGCGGCCGGTCGAAACGGGTCCGCCGCGTGCGAAGAGCGCGACCCGGAAGCGGAAACCGGAACGGAGGCGAACGGTGCGATCGACGCGAACGATGGCTGGGATCCTCGAGGCGACGAGCTCGTCATTCAACGCGGCGAAGACGGCCCGCGCGCGCTTCGTGTGCTGGACAGCGCCCGCCGCGAAACGCGCGGCGACGCGATCGCCCCGCCCCTCGGCTCCGGGCGAAGTGAGACCCGCCTCGCCGCCCTGCTGCGCGATCTCCGCGCCGACGTCCAGCCTGGCGGCGCCCCCGAGCTGAGCGCGGCGCGGCTCGCGACGGGGCTGCCCGCGGTCGATCGCCTGCTCGGCGGCGGTTTCCCGCGCGGGAGGCTGGCCGAGATCGCGGGCCCGATCACCTCAGGCCGCACCTCGCTCGCCCTGGCGTTGCTCGCCGAGACCACGCGGCGCGGCGCGCTCGCGAGCGTGATCGACGCCGCCGACGCCTTCGACCCGAGTTCCGCCGACGACGCGGGCATCGACCTCGCGCGCGTGCTCTGGGCGCGCCCGCTTGGCGTCGCCGAGGCGCTGCGCTGCGCCGAGCACGTGCTGGCCGCGGGCGGCTTCGATCTCGTCGTCGTCGACCTCGCCTTCGCCGCGGCGCGCGAGCGCCCGCGCATCCCCGACTCCGCGTGGCCGCGCCTGCGCAAGAGCGCCGCGAGCGCGGAGGCCGGCCTCGTGCTGCTCAGCCACGACCGGCTCGCCGGCGCCTCCGCCGACCTCGCCCTCGAGCTTGCTGCCGCGCGCGCGCGCTTCGCCGCACAGCCGAGTTGGCTCGAGACGCTCGAGAGCCGCGTTCAGCTCGTGCGCAACCGCGCGGGCCCCACCGAGCGCACGGTGCTCGTGCGCTTCGCGCCGTTCGCGGCGTAGCCGGTCCGAGTCGTGCGCCCCCCGCCCGACACCGAGATCGAGCGGGCCTTCGCAAGCGAGCCCAGCCCGAATGCGAGTGCGAGTGCGAGTGCGAGTGCGAACGAAGCGAATCTCGGTCGCGCACATCAGGAGCGAAGCGTCGCCTCGAGTCAGCACCCAGCAACCGACGACGAAACGCGAGCTGGATGGGTACCGCAAGCCGCGAGCGCCCAACGGGCTACGTGCTCGATGCATGACGCGGCGCACGGCGAGCGGCCGGCCGAAGGCCGGCTGGCGAGCGAACCCCGAAGGAAAACGAACGCCTCGAAGCAACGACCTTCCTCCCGCATCGCCTGCCTCCACGTCTCCGCGCTCGCGCTCGCGGCAGAGCTACGCGCCGATCCCGAGCTCGCCGGCCGGCCGTTCGCGATCGCGAGCGCGCCCGGCCCGCGCGGCGAGCTGATCGCCTGCTCACCCGAGGCGGAGCGCGCGGGCGTGCGAATAGGCAGCGGCGTCGTGCACGCGCGCGCGGCCTGCGCCGCGCTCGCGGTGCGCGTGCTGTCGCCCGCGCGAGAGCGCGCGGCACGGGAGGCGCTGCGCGACGCCGCCCTCGCCTGCGCGCCGCGCGCCGAGCTCGCGCCGCCTGCGACCGGTTTCTACGCCGCCGAGGCTGCGGTCTTCGTCGACGCGCGCGGCATCGGCGCGCTCTACGGCAGCGAGGCCGGCTTCGCGGCGGCACTCGTCCGGCGCGCCGAGCGGCTCGGACTGCCCGGAGTGGTCGCGATCGCGGACACGCGCGGCACCGCGCTGATCGCCGCGCGGCTGCTCGCAAGCGAAGCGCGCAGCGAGGCGAAGCCGAGCGAAGTCGATCGGGGGTGCGAAGCGCGCGGCGGCAGCGTGCGCGTGATCCCGCCCGGCGGCGACGCAGACTTCCTCGCACCGCTCGCCCTCGACTTGCTGAACCCCGACGACGCTCTCGCCGACGCGCTCTCGCGCTTCGGTCTGCGGCGCGTGGGAGACTTGTTACGGACCCCCGAGCGGGCGCTGGTGAATCGGCTCGGCCCTGCGCTCCTCCCGTTGCTCGCGCTCGCGCGCGGCGAGGACCCGTCGCCACCACCGCGCGCTCCCGATGCCGCGCACTTCGAGGAGGGCACCGAGCTCGAGGCGCCGATCGCGCAGCAGGAACCGCTGCTGTTCGTGCTGCGCGGCCTGCTCGCGCGCCTCGGCGAGCGGCTGGAGAGCCGCGGCCTCGCGTTCGGCGCGCTCGCGCTCGAGCTCGCGCTGGAGGGGGGCGGGCGCGACGTCCGCACGCTCGGCCTGGCCGCGCCCACGCTCGACGTGCGCGTCGTGCTGCGTCTCGCCGCGCTCGCGCTCGAGGCCACGCCCCCGGACGCCGCGATCGACGCCGTGAGCGTCGCGACCGCCGGAGCCGTGCTGCGCGGCGACCAGCTCGATTTCTTCGCGCCCGCCGGCCCCGCGCCCGCCGCCTTGAGCCGCGTCCTCGCCGAGCTCGCCGCACTGTGCGGACCCGAGCGCGTCGGCGCGCCGGCGCTCGCCGACGCGCATCGCCCCGACGCGTTCGCACTGACGCCCTTCGCGCCGTCCCCTCGCCGCGGCACCGCGGACGCGAGCGCGGCGAGGCCGGCTGCGCCGGGAGCATGCGCAGCGCCGCGCGCCCCCGCTGTGCGCGCGCTGCGCCCGCCGCTCGCGGCCGCGGTGCACAGCGCGCGCGGCGCGCCGTCTTGGGTGCAGAGCGCACTCGCGAACGGCGAAGTGGTGCGCTGCGCGGGACCGTGGCGTACGACCGGCCAGTGGTGGAGCGACGCCCGCTACGCCTTCGACCACTGGGACGTGCAGACCAGCGACGGCAACGTCGTGCGCCTGCGCCGCGACCTGCTGCGAGAGCGCTGGGAGATCGACGGAGTGTTCGATTGAGGGGGACGTTGTTGGACGAACGCTTCGAAAGTGCGGGGACGTTCTTGGACGAAACCGCATCCTCCGGCGCCGCTACCGTCCCCGCACCTCCCCGTGCGGTCCCGACGGACTCCGCATGCCTCGAACACCGCGCGTCGACGCTCCTGGTGCCATCCATCACGTCACTTTCCGTGGCATCGAGCGCCGCGAGATTTTCGCGGACGATGCCGACCGCGAGGCGCTGCTCGCGCGCTTCGACCGCGTCTCGCGCACGAGCCACTTCCGCGTGTTCGCGTGGACGCTGATGCCGAACCATGCGCACCTCGTGTTACAGACGGAGCTCGGCGGGCTGTCGAGACTGATGGCACGCGTCGAGACGAGCTACGCGCTCTACTTCAACCGCCGCCACGGCCGCGTGGGTCACGTGTTCCAGAATCGCTTCTGGTCGCGTCCGCTCGACGAAGATCTCGAAGTCGTCGTCGCCTACGTCCACCACAACCCGGTGCGCGCCGGCCTCGTCGCCGCCGACGCGCTCGCGAACTACCCGTGGTGTGGCTACGGAGCGCGCGTTGGCGCAAGGCCGCCCCGCGAGTTCGAGCGCAACGGCTGGACGCCCCCGGGGCCGCACGGCCGCCCGCGCCTCGCACGGATCGTGGCCCAGGAATGCCTCCGGGCGCGCGTCCCGCGCAACGCGATCGTGGGCGCGAATCGCATGCGCGCAGTCGCGAGCGCACGCCGCGCGATCGTGCTCCGCGCCTTCCGGGAGATGGGCTGCGCACCGCGCGAGATCGCGCGGATGCTCGGCATCACGCGCTGGACGGTGCTCCAGATTCTGCGCCGAGCGGGTGAGCCGGACTTGCACGACCAATCTCGTCCAACAACGTCCCCGGCGTTTCGACGCGTTCGTCCAACAACGTCCCCGGTCAGTCCTCCCCGCGCTTGATCTGGTCGGAGAGCGCGGCGCGCGACACGTCGGCTTGCTCGGCGCGGTGGACGGCGTCGCGTCCGAAGCGCTCGCTGAGCGCGTCGAGCGCGCGGTTCAGGCTCGCGCGCCGCGCGCGCGCCTCGCCCTCGGCGCCCAGGGCGAGCTGCTCGGGGTTCGCGGGCTCGAGGTTCGTGACGCCGACGCCGAGCAGGCGCACCGGCTCTGCGAGCCCCGACGTGCGCAGCAGCTCGCGCGCGGCGCGCGCGATCGCGTCGCCGTCGTCGGTGGGAACTGGCAGCGTCGTTCGCCGCGTGAGCAGCGGGTAGCCTCGCGGGCCGGCGGCGACGCGGCGCGCGAGCTTCAGCTTCAGCACGACGGTGCGGCCCTGCTCCCCGCTCTTGCGCAGCCGGCGCGCCACCGAGTCTGCGTGCGCGAGGATCGCGGCGTCGAGCACGGCCCGGTCGGCGACGTCGCGGGCGAAGGTATTCTCCTCGCTCATCGAGTGCGCGTCGCGGTAGGGCTCGACGTCGCGCACGTCCTCGCCGCGGGCGAGGCGCGCCATCTGCACGCCCCAATCGCCGAGCCAGCCCCGCGCCTGATCGGCGCCCAGGCGCGCGACGTCGCCGATCGTGCGCAGACCGAGTCGCAGCAGGCGCTGCTCGGCCACCGCGCCGACGCCCCAGAGCCGCGCGACCGGCAGCGGGTCGAGGAACGCGCGCATTTCGCCGGCGCGGACCTCGCGCAGACCATCGGGCTTCGCGCTGTCGCTCGCGATCTTCGCGACCATCTTCACGGGCGCGATGCCCACAGACACCGTGAGCCCAGTCTCCGCGCGGACGTCGCGGCGGAGCCGTTCCCCCACCTGGACGGCCGGCCCGAACAGCCGCTCGGTGCCCGTCAGGTCGAGAAACGCCTCGTCGAGCGAGAGGCCCTCCACCGCTGGCGTGAAGCGTTCGAAGATCGCGAAGATGCGCCTGCTCTCGCGCGCGTACTTTGCCATGTCGCCGCGGAGGAAGACGCCGTCGGGGCAGAGCCGTCGCGCCTCGAAGCCAGGCATCGCGCTGCGGACGCCGAACTTGCGCGCCTCGTAGCTCGCCGCGGAGACGACGCCGCGAGCGCCCGTGCCGCCGACGATCACGGGCCGCCCGCGCAGCGCCGGGTCGTCGCGCTGCTCGATGGACGCGTAGAAGGCGTCCATGTCGGCGTGGAGGATGGTGTGCGGGCTGTCGCTCACGGGAGCATCTTAAGCGCCGGTCTCGCCGGCGGAGGCCGCCCGCCGACGCGCAGACGGACACTGCGACGTGCAGGGCCTCCGGCGCCTCCCCGCGCGAAACCCTGCGCCGGCGCGGCTCAGTAGCGCGCGCCGTTCGTCAAGAGGCCCCAGTTCCACGCGAACCACGCCAGGGCGAGGAACGCGAGCGGCGCCAGCGCCCGCGCCGCGCGGCGGCGAAGCGTGAGCGCGCGGCTCCGCAGCTCGGCCGCGCACGCGGCGGCAGACGCGATCGACAGCCCAGCGGCGAGCCACGTGCCGCCGATCGCGACGCGCAGCGGCAGATCCTCGCGGCGCGAGAAACGCCAGACGTGCTGGGCGCCATCGAGCGTGAAGGCGGTGAAGGTCGCGAGCGCCGCCAGCCACGCCCCCGCCGTCGCGAGCGTGAGCGCGCGCGCGAGGAATGTGCGCGGTGGAGCTGGCGGGGCGCCCAGCGCGCGCCGGGCAACGAATCCTGCGAGCGGCGCGACCAGTGCGCAGAGCGCGACGAGGGCCGCCGGAACGAACACCGCGAGCGCGAAGTTTTGCGTGTCCACGAGCCGCGCGCGCTCGTACGTGATCCCGGGGAACCACGGCTGGAGCTCGACGACTTGCCCCGCGGCGTCGCGGGCGAAGGCGATCTCGCGCTCGCCGTCGCGCGTGCGAAACCGGCCCGGCGCCACCTCGCGGAAGCGCTCGGGGTTGCCCGCGGCGTCGCTGATGCCACGCGCCAGTAGCGTCCCGTCGTCGCCCGCGCTCACCACGATCTGGTCGAGGAGGCCCTGGAGGCGCATCCAGGAGCGGTCGGAGCGCCGCGTGGTCATGTAGGAGCCAACGAGCTCGCCGGGCGGCGTGGGCGCGAAGGCCATGGCCTCCCCGCGACCCTCGCGCGCCAGATGGCGCTTGATCAGCGCCGGCACGAGCACGCCCCGCAACGAGCGCGGGCTCTTACCCGTGCTGTTCTGGGAGACGAAGACGCCGAAGCCGTGTTCGGGCATGGCGTGCAGGTCGCTGTGAAAGTACGAGAGGTCGCCGCCGTGACCGATCGAGCGGACGCCGTGGAGGTGCGCCTCGTAGATCGCGAGCCCGAGGCCGTTACCCGCGATGCTCACCTGCGGCTCGACCCAACGGGCGAAGCCCTGCGGCGAGAGCACCCGCACGCCGTCGAGCTCGCCGCCGCCGAGCAGCATGCGGAGAAAGCGCGCCATGTCCTCGCCGCTCGCGCTCAGGGCTCCGGCGGGCGCGTCGTTGACGATCTCGAAGGGCCCGGGCTCCGCGGACGCGACGCGGTAGCCCTGCGACGCGCGCGGCGCGAGCGCTGCCGGAAGCGGCTGCTCGAAGGTCGCGCTGGTCATCCCCAGCGGCGCGAAGATCCGCTCCGCTGCGTAGCGCTCGAAGGGCAGCCCGCTGACGCGCTGCACGACGTAGCCGGCGAGCGCGAACCCGTAGTTCGAGTACGAGGGCGAGCGCCCGGGGACGCGGCTGCGCATCGGCAGGTGGCTGCGCAGGAAGTCCGCGAGCGGGATCGCCGGAGCGTTCGCGTGCGTGAGATCGCGCAGACGCTCCTCGAAGCCGGCGCGGTGTGTGAGGAGCTGCCGGAGCGTGGCGGGCTCGCCGTGCGCCGGCGGCACTTCGAAGTCGAGGTAGCGATTCACGTCGGCGTCGAGATCGAGCTTGCCCTCGTCCACGAGCTGCAGCACGGCGAGCGCGGTGAAGAGCTTGCTGATCGAGGCGAGGCGGAAGAGGGTCTGCGGCGTGACCGGGGCGCGGCGAGCGACGTCCGAGGAGCCGTAGCCCTTCACGAGCGCGGGTGCGCCCTCCGCGATCACGACCACCACGGCCCCCGCGACGTCGCCGCGCGCGAGCTCGCCCTCCACGATCGCGTCCACGAAGCCGGGCTGGATGCCGCTGGCGGCGGGCAGCGGGTTTGCGCCGGAGCTCCGTGCGAGCGCGAGCACAGTCGCGAACGCCACGGCCAGACGACGAGGCGCGCGCGTTGTCATCGGCCCATCGTGCCCACGCGCTCGGAGCGCTGTCAATCGCTTCACCACGCGCTGCCGCCTCGTTAGGATGCGCCGATGTCCGCCGCCGCCGGCAAAGGCGAAGCTCCGCCCCCCGAGCGCTCCGCCGCGCGGGGCGTGCGCTGGAATCTCGCCGACCTCTACGAAGCGCCCGCTCGCGAAGCGATCGACCGCGACCTCGCCACGGCGCTCGCAGCCGCGCACGCCTTCGCGGCGCGCTACCGCGGACGCGTGGCCCAGCTCTCTGCACGCGAGCTCGCGGCCGCCGTCGACGCCTACGAGGCGGCGCTCGAGCCCGCGGCGCGCGCCGGCTCCTACGCCTCGCTCCAGTTCGCCGCCGACACGCAGCCGCCCGCGCACGGTGCGCTCGTCGCGCACGTGCAGGAGAAGGCCACGGAGGTGCGCGGCGCGCTGCGCTTCTTCGAGCTCGAGTGGATCGCCCTCGAGGAAGCCCGCGCGCGGGCGCTCTTGGCCGACGCTGCGCTCGCGCGGCGCCGGCACTACTTGGCGGCCGCGCGCCGCTACCGCCCGCACGTGCTCAGCGAGGCGGAAGAGCGCGTGCTCGACGAGACCGCGAACCACGGCGAGCGCGCCTTCATGCGCCTGTTCGACGAGACGGTCGCGAGCCTGCGCTTCCAGCCGAAGCTCGGCGAGCTCGCCCAGGACCTCGGCCTCGAGGAGACGCTCGCCCTGCTCTACGACGCGAACCGCACGCGGCGTCAGGCCGGCGCGGCCGCGCTCACCGCCGGGCTGCGCGCGAGCGCGCGCCTGCTCGCCTTCACCCTCAACACGCTGGTCGCGAACAAGGCGACCGAGGACCGGCTGCGCAGCTACGCGGGCATGATGGACGCGCGCCATCTGGCCAACGAGATCGACGCGCCCTCGGTCGACGCGCTGCTCGGCGCGTGCGAGCGCGCCTACCCGCTCGTGCAGCGCTACTACCGGCTCAAGGCGAAGTTGCTCGGCATCCCGCAGCTCGCCGACTACGACCGCTACGCGCCCCTCGGCGACGCGAAACGCAACCGCACGTGGAGCGATGCGCGCGAGCTCGTGCTGCGCGCGTACCGCGCGTTCTCACCCGAGCTCGCGAACATCGCGTCGCGCTTTTTCGCCGGCGACTGGATCGACGCGGAGGTGCGGCCGGGCAAGCAGGGCGGCGCGTTCTGCGCCGCGACGCTGCCGAGCGTCCACCCCTACGTACTGATGAGCTACACGGGCGAGCCGCGCGACGTGATGACGCTGGCCCACGAGCTCGGCCACGGCGTGCACGACGTGCTCGCCAAGGGCTGCGGCCTGCTCGAGCAGCAGGCACCGCTCACCGCCGCGGAGACGGCGAGCGTGTTCGGCGAGATGCTGGTGTTCCGCGCGCTGATGCGCGAGGAGAGCGACCCGACCGCGCGGCTCGCGCTGCTGTGCGGGAAGATCGAGGACACCTTCGCGACGGTGTTCCGCCAGGTCGTGCTCACGCGCTTCGAACAGAAGCTGCATGCCGCGCGGCGTAGCGAGGGAGAGCTGACCCCCGAGCGCATCAACGCGCTCTGGCTCGCAGCGAACGCGCCGATGCACGGCGAGGCGGTCGCGCTCTCCGAGGATTACGGCTGGTGGTGGCTCTACATCGGCCACTTCGTGCACGCGCCGTTCTATTGTTACGCCTACGCCTTCGGCGAGCTGCTCGTGCTCGCGCTGCTGCGCCGCTACGACGAAGAGGGCGAGCCGTTCGTCGCCAAGTACCGCGCGCTGCTCGCCGCCGGCGGCAGCGAGACGCCGAGCGTGCTGCTCGCGCGCGTCGGCCTCGACGTCACGGACCCGAAGTTCTGGGACGGCGGGATCGCCGTGATCGAGGAGATGATCGCGCAAGCAGAGGCGCTCGCGGGCCGATAGCCGCGCATCGGGGCGGCGCCAACGCGAGGGCGCTGCGAATGGGCGGGAGGGTGCGCGCGAGCCGCGGCGAACACGATTCCCTGCCGCGGGGCGCGGCGATTCGGGGGAAGGGGCGCTCGGAGCCCTGGCGCTCGGGACGAATCTAGAGCGAATATCGCTGCGTGTCCTCTCCTACCCCCGACTACGTCGAGCTGCGCGCGAAGAGCGCCTTCTCCTTCCTCGAGGCGGCCTCGAACCCCGAAGATCTGGTCGCGCGCGCGGCGGAGCTCGGGCACGGCGCGCTGGTGCTTGGCGACCGCGACGGCCTCTCGGGCATACCCCGCTTCCACGTCGCCGCGCGGTCCGCCGGCCTGCGCGCGCTCGTCGGCGCCGAGCTCTCGGACGTCGCGGGCCGCCCGCTCCTCCTGCTCGCCACCTCGCGCGCCGGCTATCGGCACCTCGCGCGCCTTATCACGGTCGCGCAGGGCAACGCGCCGAAAGGCGAGGCGCGCGTCTCCTGGGACGAAGTCGAAGCGAACGCCGGGGGCCTGTTCGCTCTGGCGAGCGCGGAGTCGCTCGGGCGCGATGCCCGCGCGCATCCAGCACTTCCGCCGCGGACTCCGCACCGCCCGAGCGCAGCGCGTGAAGCCGCGAGCGGCCGGCCCGCGCGCAGCGAGGCGAGCCCGCCCGCCGCACCGCCGCCGGATGGAGATCGCACGAGCTGGCTCGAGAAGGCGCGCAGCGTCTTCGGCTCTCACCTCGCCGTGGACGTCGCGCGCAGCAAGGACCGCGCGCAGGCCGCCGCCGCGCGGCACGGCGTCGCGCTGGCCGAGGAGCTGCGCATCCCGATCGCTGCGAGCGGCGACGTGCGCGCGGCAAAGCCCGCCGGCCGCAAGCTGCTCGACGCGCTGCTCTGCCTTCGCCACCACACCACGCTCGACCAGGCGGGCAAGCTGCTGCTGCCCAACGGCGAGCGCGTGCTGCGTTCGCCCGCCGAGATGGCCGCGCGCTTCGTCGACCGCCCCGCCTGGCTGCGCGCGACCCGCGCGATCGCCGAACGCTGCGAGTTCACGCTCGCCGACCTCGGCTACCGCTTTCCCACCTTTCCGACCGCGTCGGGCGAATCCCAGGCCGCGCTGCTGCGCCGTCTCACCTACGCCGGCGCGCGCAAGCGCTACGGCGAGCGGCTCTCCGCGCGCGTGCGCACGCAGCTCGAGCACGAGCTCGCGATCATCGAGAAGCTCGATCTCGCCGGCTACTTCCTGATCGTCTGGGACATCGCGCGCTTCGCCCGCGAGCAGCGAATCCTGTGCCAGGGTCGCGGCTCCGCGGCGAACAGCGCGGTCTGCTACGCGCTCGAGATCACCGCGGTCGACGCGGTCGGCATGGAACTGCTGTTCGAACGCTTTCTCTCCGAGGAGCGCGGCGAGTGGCCGGACATCGACCTCGACCTGCCCTCCGGCGACCCCCGCGAGCGCGTGATCCAGTACGTCTACGAGCGCTACGGCCCGCACGGCGTGGGCATGACTGCCACCGTCATCACCTATCGCACGCGCTCCGCCTTCCGCGAGATGGGCAAGGTGCTCGGCATGAGCGCCGACGCCTGCGACCGCATCTCGAAGCACCTCCACCACCTGCATTTCCGCGACGACCTCGACGACGTGCGCACGCTGCTGCGCGGCGCCGGCGTCGACCCCGAGTCTCCGCGCATCCAGCTGCTGCTCGAGCTCGCCGGACAGGTGCAGGGCCTGCCGCGTCACCTCGGGCAGCACACCGGCGGCCTCGTGATCGCAGCGGGGCGCCTCGACGAGGTGGTGCCGATCGAGCCCGCCGCGATGCCGGGCCGGCGCGTGATCCAGTGGGACAAGGAGGACTGCGCGGACCTCGGCCTGATCAAGATCGACCTGCTCGGCCTCGGCATGCTCGACGCGCTCGAGCAGACGCTGCCGATGATCCGCGCGCACGAGGGCGTGGAGATCGACCTCGCGCACCTTCCGCCGGACGACCCGAAGACCTACGGGATGATCCAGCGCGCCGACACGGTCGGCGTGTTCCAGATCGAGAGCCGCGCGCAAATGGCCACGCTGCCGCGCATGAAGCCCGCGAACTTCTACGACCTGGTGGTGGAGATCGCGATCATCCGGCCCGGCCCGATCGTCGGGCAGATGGTGCACCCCTATCTGAACCGCCGCGCCGGCCGCGAGCCGATCCGCTACCCGCACCCGATGCTCGAGCCGATCCTGAAGCGCACGCTCGGCGTGCCGATCTTCCAGGAGCAGTTGTTACGGCTGGCGATGACGGCGTCGGGCTTCAGCGGCGGCGAGGCCGAGGAGCTGCGCCGCGCGATGGGCTTCAAGCGCTCCGCCGAGCGCATGGCGCAGATCGAGTCGCGCCTGCGCGCGGGCATGACGGCGCGCGGCATCGTGGGCGAAGCGCAGGAGGAGGTGGTGCGCGGCATCACCTCGTTCGCGCTCTACGGCTTCCCCGAGTCGCACTCGGCTTCCTTCGCGCTGATCGCCTACGCGTCGGCGTACCTGCGCGCGCACCACCCGGCCGCGTTCCTGGCGGGGCTGCTGAACGCGTGGCCGATGGGGTTCTACAGCCCGGCGACGCTCGTGAAGGACGCGGAGCGGCACGGCGTGCGCGTGCTGCCGGTGGACGTGGTGCGATCGAGCTGGGGGTGCGGGCTCGAGCGAGTTGTTGGGGCCGAAGGGGCGGCGGGCCCACGGGAAGCGGTGAGCGCGGCGGAGCGGGGGCGGGGGCGCGCCTGCGCGGAATGGCTCGCGCGATCCGGCGGGGCGTCCCGCGACTTGGGTGGATCGGAACGGGGCGTCTCCGAGGCTGCCTGCTGCGCTTTATTTCCGCTCCGGCGCGCCCCCGCCCCCGCTCCGCCGCGCGCCGACTGCGAGGACGGTCCGCCGCCGGAGGCGTCGTCGGCGTACGACGGCCGAGGCGAGCGCAGCGCCGTGCCTGAAGAGGGGAGAGAAGAGAAGAGTGCGGAGATGCGCGAGCGCGATGGGCGATCGCGCGGGGAGCTCGCGGTGCGGCTGGGGCTGCGGTTCGTGCGGGGGCTGTCGGCGGAGACGGGGGCGCGCGCCGTCGCGGAACGCGTCGCCTCGCCCTTCGCTTCGCTCGCGGATTTCGCGCGGCGCGTGGCGCCGAAGCGCAACGAGATCGAGGCGCTGGCGGAGAGCGGAGCGCTGGCGTCGCTGGATGCGCGCGCCGGCGAGCGGCGCGCGGCGCTCTGGCAGGTGACGGGGCTGGAGCGCGACCGCCGCTCGCTGTTCGCGGGCGTCGCGCCGCCCGACGCGGAGCGCGATCCGCCGCTCGAGGCGCTCTCGCCGCTCGAGACGACGCTGGCGGACTACCGCACCACGGGGCTCACCACCGGCCCGCACGTGATGGCGCACCTGCGGCCGCGGCTGCGCGCGCGCGGCGTGCTCGCGACCGCGGAGCTGCGCGCGATCCCGAACGGGCGCTTCGTGCGCACCGCCGGCCACGTGATCGTGCGCCAGCGCCCGGGCTCCGCGAAGGGCTTCTGCTTCGTCACGCTCGAGGACGAGACCGGCACGACGAACGGCGTCTTCACGCCCGACCAGTTCGAGCGCCTGCGCGGCCCGCTCCATGCCTCGCCCCTGATCGAGATCGCGGGGCCGATCCAGAACGTGAACGGCGTGATCCACGTGCGCGTGCGCGAGGTCGCCCCGCTGCGCGGCGCCGACGAGGTGCCGGACTCCCACGACTACCGCTGACTGGCCCTTTGGGGTCAGACCCCAAAGGGCCACCCGGGCTCACTCCACCAGCGACGCGCGCAGGAACCAGGCGTGCTTCTCGAACTCCTGCACGGCGGCGTTCACCAGGTCGACGGTGTCCTCGTCGCCCAGCCCCGTCGCGAGCTTGCGCGTCTCGCGCAGCCCGGCGACGTACTGCTCGAAGCGCTCCGCCAACAGGCGCGCGTGCACCAGCCCCTGCGTCGCGTCCGCGGGGTACTCGGGCAGGCTCGACGCGCGCGACACGTAGCGCGCGCTGCCGCGCACCTGCGCGCCAAGCGTCACCGCGCGCTCCGCCAGCGCATCGTTGTGCGCGGCGAGGCCCACGGCAAAGGTCTCGAACAGCGGGTGCAGCGCCGCGAACTGCGGCCCCTTCACGTTCCAGTGCGCCACCTTGATCTGGCTGTGCAGATCGAGGCCGTCCGCCAGCCGCGCGTTCAGCGACGCGGCGATCTGCTCGCGGTCCTTCTCGGGGAGCGGACTCGGACTCTTGTAGGCCATGACGTTCTCCTCCTCGCGGCGCCGGGCGCCGCAACGAGCCGAACGATGGGCGCCGCGAGCGGCGCCGGCCAAGACATGTTGCGAATGCGCGCGATAGGCGGCGGCTATGGCGTAGCCGTCCCGAGCCCACACGCCGCACGCCCGGATCGCCGCGCGCCGGTCGGCGCTCAGTGGACCGCGCTCTTCTCGCCCGCCGCGTCGCTCTTCAGGCCCGAGACCAGCTTCCACGCGCTGATCGCGCCGCCGATCGAGAAGAAGATCGCCATGCCGGTGAGGAAACCGCCGCGCCCGGTGAAGGGCGACAGCCAGAAGAACGCCGCGAGGAAGGCGAAGAACGCGGTGGCGCCGAGCCGAGCCAGCGAGCGCCGAGACGCGCCTGGCTTCGCGTTGCCGACCGCGATCGCGAGGCCGAGCACGCAGAGCAGGATCCCACCGAGAATCGCGAGCTTCATCGACATGCTCCTGAGTGCCCGGATCGACCGGCGGCGTGACCGACTTGCGGCTTCACGCCCTTCATCTCCAGAGCCCCTTGACGGTTGCCCCGAACGCGCGACGCGATCCGCAGCCGCCGGGCGCGCTGCGCGCAGCCTGCCGAGAAGCTGCCTCGGACGCCCGCGACTAGCGCCCGAGGAAGGTGCGCACGCGCGCCGCCACAGCGTCGCCGACGAAGCCGAAGTGCTTCGCCAGCGCCTGGTAGCTGGCGGACGCGCCGAAGCGGTCCATGCCGATCACGAGGCCCGCCGGTCCGACGAGGCCGCGCAACGCGTCGCCGCGTCCGGCCTCCACCGCCACGAGCGGAACGCCCGCGCCGAGCAGCTCGACGCGATACGCATCGTCCTGCGCGCGCAGCAGCTCGAGGCTCGGCGCCGAAACCACGCGCGCCGCGATGCCGCTCTCGGCGAGCAGCGCAGCGGCGTCGCAGGCGACCGCCACCTCGGAGCCGGTCGCCACGATCGTCACGTCGGGCTTGCCGAGCGGATCGCGCACCTTGTAGGCGCCGCGCAGCACGTCCTTTGCGTCGAAGGCGACCTCGCGCTTCAGCACGGGCACGGGCTGCCGGCTGAGCGCGAACGCCACGGGGCCGCTCGCGTCTCTCAGCGCGTAGGTCCACGCCATCGCCGTCTCGACGCCGTCGGCCGGACGGAACACGACGAGGCCCGGAATCGAGCGCAGCGCGTCGACCTGCTCGATCGGCTGGTGCGTCGGTCCGTCCTCGCCCACGAAGATCGAGTCGTGCGTGAACACGAACACCGAGCGCGTCTTCATCAGCGCGGCGAGCCGCACGCTCGGTCGCATGTAGTCGCTGAAGACGAGGAAGGTGCCGCAGTACGGCGCGAAGGTGCCGTCGAGCGCGAGGCCGTTGGTGATCGCGGCCATCGCGTGCTCGCGCACGCCGAAGCTCACGATCGAGCCGGCGAACGGGTCGTCGCCCTGCCCGACCATGCCGCCGTTCGGGATGTTCGTGTTGGTGCTGCCGGCGAGATCCGCGGAGCCGCCGATCAGGAGACCGGGGGCCGCACTCGCGATGCGCCCGATCACCGTGCCCGAGTGCGCGCGCGTCGCCGCGCTCTTGGTGTCGAGCCCGGCGGCGAGCTGCTCGGCGAGATCCGCTGGCAGCGCGCGGTTGCGCACGCGCTCCCAGGTCGCCGCGACGTCGGGGTGCGCGGCGCGCCAGGCCCCGAGGCGCTCGTCCTCGCGCATGCGCTCGAAGCGCTTCAGCGCCGCGCGCTCCTTGCAGTAGGCGCGCACCGCGTCGCCCACGTGGTAGAGCGGCTCGAGCGGAATGCCGAGATTCGTCTTGGTCGCCTTCACGTTCTCGGCGCCGAACGGCCCGCCGTGCGCCTTCGACTGCCCGGCCCAGGGGCTGCCCTGCCCGATCGTCGTGCGCATCAACACGATCGACGGCCGGCCCGTCGCCGCGCGCGCCGCCTCGAGCGCCGCGTCGAGGCCCGCCACGTCTTCGCCGTCGATCTCCTGCACGTGCCAGCCCTGCGCCTCGAAGCGGCCGCGCACGTTCTCGCTGAACGTGATGCGGGTCGGGCCGTCGATCGTGACCTTGTTGTCGTCGTAGAGCACGACGAGGTTGTCGAGCTTCAGGTGGCCCGCGAGCGAGGCGCTCTCGTAGGAGACGCCCTCCATCAGATCGCCGTCGGAGGCGATCACGTAGACGAAGTGGTGGCCGGGGCCGGCGCCGCCGCGGCCGAAGCGCGAGCGCGCCAGCTTGCCGGCGAGCGCCATCCCGACGGCGTGGCCGAAGCCCTGTCCGAGCGGTCCGGTGGTCACCTCGACGCCCGGCGTCTCCCCGAGCTCCGGGTGCCCCGGTGTCTTCGAGTGGAGCTGCCGGAAACGCTGGATCTCGCTCATCGGCAGGTCGTACCCGAACAGGTGCAACAGCGAATAGATCAGCATCGAGGCGTGGCCGGCGGAAAGCACGAAGCGGTCGCGCAGCGGCCAAGCCGGGTCGCTCGGATCGAAGCGCAGGTGCTTGTCCCAGAGCTGAAAGGCGGGCCGGGCGAGCCCCATGGGCGCGCCGAGGTGGCCGATCCCGGCGGCCTCGACGGCGTCGATCGTGAGGCCGCGGATCGTGTTCTCGATCTGGGAGCGCAGTTCGGGCGTCAGCGCAATCGGCATCGCTTCTCCGACGGAGGGGAGCGGAAACCTGGGGGCGCGCGCACTGTATCAGCGAAATCTCGAAACGCAGGCGCGCGCGTGGGGCAGCGGCCCGCAGGGGCTCGTCCGGGTCGGGCCCCGCCGAACTCCCTTCAGCGGCGGCGCGCGCGCGGGCGCTCCAGCTCGGCGGCGCGGCCCGCGCCCAGGAGGCCGCCCGCGATGCGCATGCCGAGATCGGTCAGCTCGCGCGGGATCCACGGCATCGTCGCCGCGGTGGCGAGCGCGTCCACGCCCACCAGATAGCGGGCGCGCGGCCGGGCGCTTTCGATCGCGCTGGCGATCGTTCGGGCCACAGCGTCCGGCGGCGGCGCGAAGCGCTCCACCCAGTCGAGCCCCGCCTCGACGCGCTCGTAGGCCTTCGCGTAGGGCGAGCCCGCGTGTGCGCTGCCGGCGCTCGTGCGCTCGCGCGCGCGGTCGCCGATGCCTGTCTTGAAGAAGCCCGGCTCGACCAGCACCACCCTCACGCCGAAGGACGCGACCTCGACGCGCAGCACGTCGGAGAGCGCCTCCAGCGCGAATTTCGAGGCGTGGTACCAGCCGTTCAGGGGCATCACGACGGCGCGGCCCGCGATCGACGACACCATCACGATGCGCCCTGCCCCACGCCGGCGCATCGCGGGGATCGCGAGGCCCGCGATCAGCGCGGGCGCGATCAGGTTCACGTCGAGCTGCGCCTTCGCGCGCTCGGCCGACACCTCCTCGATCGCACCGGTCTCGGAGTAGCCCGCGTTGTTCACCACGGCGTAGAACTCGGGCAGGTCGGGCCACGTCGAGGCGACCGCCGCGTGATCCGAGACGTCGAGCACGAGCGGGTGCACGCGCGAGGCGGCCGCGCCCGCGCGCTCCGCCTCCTTCCGCAGCGCCTCGGCTTTGGCCGCGCTGCGAACCGTGCCGTAGACCTCCCAGCCGCGCTGCGCCAGACGCAGGGCCGCGGCGAGCCCGATTCCGCTGTTCGCTCCGGTGATCAGGACCGGGCCCGGCTTCCTGCTGGACATGACAACCTCCGATCGGGGCCCATCCTACGCCTCTGCGCCCCCACTCCGACGGAGGCGAAGCCATGGCTCCCACTGAGGAAACGAGCCGCGCATCGTCCCGCGAGCGCGCGCTCTGGCTCGCGCTCGAGCCGCCGCGCGCGCTGCTCGAAGCGAGCACGCTGCCCGCCGCGCTGCCCTGGCTCTCGCGCGCGCCGCGTGGCGACGGACACCCGGTGCTGGTGCTGCCGGGATTCCTGGCGAGCGACGTTTCGACGCGCCCGCTGCGCGCCTTCCTGCGCGAGCGAGGCTTCGCGGCGCACGGCTGGGGACTCGGCCGCAACCGCGGCCCCGACGGCGGCGTGCTCGGCGCGCTGCGGCGGAACCTGCACGAGCTGTCCGACGGGCAACGCGTCAGCCTCGTCGGCTGGAGCCTCGGCGGCGTGTTCGCGCGCGAGCTGGCGAAGGCCGCGCCCGAGCGCGTGCGCGCTGTGGTCACCCTCGCGAGCCCGTTCGGCGACCGCGAACCGCCGCGCGCTCCGTGCACCGCCATCTACTCGCGCAGCGATGGCATCGTCGACTGGCAGACGTGTCGCGAGCGACCGGCAGCTCACACCGAGAACATCGAGGTGATCGCGAGCCACTGCGGGATCGGCGCGCACCCGCTCGCGTGGTTCGCGATCGCCGATCGGCTCGCGCAGCCCGACGGCGCGTGGAAACCGTTTGACCGCAGTGGGCTGCGCGGCGCACTCTTCGGCTGAGGGCATCGACGGGCGCCGCTGGAGGGAACGTGCAGCAGCTCTCTGGCATGGACGCCTCGTTCCTCTACTTCGAGACGCCGAACGCCTCGACGCACATCGGCGCCTTCTCGATCTACGACCCGTCGAGCCTGCGCGGCGGCCGCCTCACCTACGAGCAGCTGCTGGCGGACATCGAGCGCCGGCTCCACCTCGCGCGCTGCTTCCGCCAGAAGGTCGTGCGCGTGCCCCTCGACCTCGATCACCCCTACTGGGTCGAGGACGCGGACTTCGACCTCGAGTTCCACGTGCGCCACATCGCGCTGCCGAAGCCCGGGAGCTGGCGGCAGCTGTGCGAGCAGGCCGCGCGCATCCACGCCCGTCCGCTCGATCTCTCGCGCCCGCTCTGGGAGCTCTACCTGATCGACGGACTCGACGATCTGCCCGGTCTGCCCCGCGGCAGCTTCGCGACGCTGACGAAGATCCATCACGCCGCGATCGACGGCGTCTCCGGCGCGGAGATCCTCGCCGCGCTGCACGACACGGCGCCCGACGCGGAGCCTCCGGCGCCCGCGGACGAATGGCAGCCGGAGCCGGAGCCCAGCGCCGCCGACCTGCTCGCGCGCGCCGTCGCGAACAACGTGCGCTCGCCCTTCCGCCTCGCGCGCGTGCTCGCGAACACCGTGCCGGGCGCGCGCCGCTACCTCGAGGAGCAGCGTCGCAGCCGCATCGAGGAAACGGGGCCCGTGCCGCGGACGCGCTTCAACGCAAGCGTCACGCCACACCGCGTGCTCGGGGGCATCCACTTCGACCTGCGCACGGTGAAGGAGATCCGCAAGAGCGTCGCCGGCGCGACCGTGAACGACGTGATCCTGACGATCTGCAGCGGCGGGCTGCGTCGCTACCTCGACGCGAAGAGGGAGCTGCCCAAGGAGTCGCTGATCGCGATGTGCCCGATCTCCGTGCGCAGCGAGGACGAGAAGGGCGCCGCCGGGAACCGCGTATCGAGCATGAGCGTTCCGCTGCGCAGCGACGTCGCCGAAGCGGGCGAGCGGCTGCGCGCCGTCTACGAGGCCACGCAGCACTCGAAGAAGCTCGCCGAGGCGATCGGCGCGCGAACCTTGACCGACATCGGCCAGTTCATCCCCGGCGGCCTCGCAGGCCTCGGCTGGCGCACCGCCACGCGCCTCGGGCTCGCGAACCGCGTGCGCCCGTTCCTCAACACCGTGATCACCAACGTGCCCGGTCCGCAAGTGCCGCTCTACTCCGCCGGAGCGCGCCTGGTCGTGCAGTACGGGATGGGGCCGGTGATGGACGGCATGGGCCTCATCCATCCCGTCGGCAGCTACAACGGAACCGCGGTGATCGCGTTCACCTCGTGCCGAGAGATGCTGCCGGACCCGGAGTTCTACGAGGATTGCCTGCGCGCCTCGCTCGACGACCTGACTCGCGCGACCCACGGATCCGGCTGAACTTCGGGAGACGCCATGCAGCAGCTCAGCGGCCTCGACAACACGTTCCTCGCCATGGAGACGGGCGGACAGCTCGGACACGTCGCATCGCTGTGCATGTACGACGTGAGCGGCCTCGCGAGCGGATCGCTCTACGACGCCCTGGAGCGAACGCTGAAGGAGCGCATGCACCTGCTGCCGCCCTACCGGCGCCGGCTGGCGGAGGTGCCGCTCAACCTCGATCACCCGTACTGGATCGAGGATCCCGACTTCGACCTCGACTTCCACCTGCGGCACATCGCGGTGCCCCCGCCCGGCGACGACGAGCAGCTCGCCTCGTTGGTGGCGCGCATCCACGGCCGCGCCCTCGACCGCAGCCGTCCGCTCTGGGAGATGTACGTGATCGAGGGCCTCGCGAACGGCCACGTCGCGATCTACACGAAGATCCACCACTGCACGATCGACGGCGTGTCGGGCGCGGAGATGATGCAGGTGCTGCTCGACCGCGTGCCCGAGGGCGCGGCCGTCGAGCCGCCGAAGAGGCCGTGGGTGCCCGATCGCGTGCCGACCGGCGGCGAGATGCTGGTGCGCGGGCTCGGCGGCCTCGTGCGCGCGCCCGATCGCGTGGTGCGCACGGCGATCCGCACGGTGCGCACGCTCACCGCCTCGAACGAGGCGCTCGCCACTGCGGTGAACACGCTCGGCCTCGACCGCATTCCGCTGGCGGGCAGCTGGCTGCGGCGCCGCACGGGCGAAGTCGACGCGGACCCGATCCCGCAGACGCCGGCGCCCAAGACGCCCTTCAACCGCTCGATCACGCCGCACCGCCGCTTCGCGTTCTTCTCGATGAAGCTCGACGACGTGAAGAAGGTGAAGAGCGCCGCGGGCACGACGCTGAACGACGTGGTGATGGCGATCAGCGCCGGTGCGCTGCGCCGCTACCTCGAAGAGAAGCGGGCGCTGCCCAAGGACCCGCTCACTGCGATGGTGCCGGTCTCGGTGCGCAGCGAGGCCGATAAGCACGCCTACACGAACCGCGTGGGCAGCATCCTGTGCACGCTGGCCACCGACGTGGAGGATCCGCTCGAGCGCCTGCGCCGCATCCACGACGCGATGGCGACCGCGAAGCGCGCCTCCGAGGCGGTGCCCGCCAACCTGCTGCAGGACTGGACACAGGTGGCGACGCCGGCGCTGCTCGCCCAGGCGGCGCGCATCATCGCGCGCACGAAGATCCTCGACCGCTTGAACCCGCCCTTCAACGTGGTGATCTCGAACGTGCCGGGTCCGCGCGAGTCGCTCTACTGCGCGGGCGCCGAGCTGCAGACCTTCTATCCGGTGAGCGCGGTCGCCGAGGGTCAGGGCCTCAACATCACCGTGCAGTCCTACCGCGACCACCTCGACTGGGGCCTGATCGGCTGCCGCGAGCTGGTGCCCGACATCTGGCGCTTCAAGAACCTGTTCGCCGAGTCGCTCGAAGAGCTGCAGAAGGCCGTCGCCCTGAAGCCGTGACACCGGGAGGGGTCTGACCCCTTTGGGGTCAGCCAGCAGCGGGGCGGAGCGGCGTCGCCCACGACCACGTCGTCGAGCCGCGCGGCGTCCGCGCCCAGCGCGGCCTCGAGCTTCGTGCGGCTGCGCACGAGCGCCCGCACGCGCTGGCCGGCCGCGATCGGCGCGGGCGGTGTGCGAGCCGACGAAACCGGTCGCGCCGGTGACGAGCACGCGCACGGCCTAGTCCGCGCGCCCGGCCTCCTCTCCGACGGAAGCCGGCGCGCCGCCGCCCTTGGCTGCCGCGAGCACCTCGGCGAAGCCCTGCTCGAGGCACTCGCCGAGCAGCTCCGCGTCGGGCACCGCCGCGCGGTCGCAGTTCACACCGATCTGGCACACGCCGTCGTAGCTGTAGAGCGTGACGTTCAGCGCGGCGCCCGCGGGCGGCCCGAACGGGAACATGCGCTCGATCTTCGCGCCGGCGAGGTACACGGCGAAGCGCGGCCCGGGCACGTTGCTGGTGACGAAGTCGATGGCCTTCAGCATGCCGCCGATCAGCGTCAGCGAGAGCTGGCGCGGCAGCGCGTTGATCACACCCAGAATGTCCTCGATGAAGGGCAGCGCCCGCTCGCCGCGTTGCTGGCGCACGCGCGCCTGGATCTCGCGCAGCCGCTCGCGCGGGTCCGCGACGCCGATCGGCACCACGAAGCGCGCCGGCGCGAACTGGTTGCCCGCCTTGTTGCCCTTGTCTCCCTCGCGCAGGTTGATCGGCATCGTCATGCGCAGCTCGTCCACCGGCGCCCCGTGCTTCTCGTGGTAGAGGCGCAAGCCGCCGGTGATGGCGGTGACGAAGGCGTCGTTCAGCGTTCCGCCCAGCGCGTCGCCCGCGCGTTTCAAGTCCGTCAGCGGCACGTGGAAGCCCGAGAGGCGCAGCGCCATGCCGCGCTCGCGCATCACCGGCGACATGGGCTCGCTCACCGGTCGCAGCGAGCGGCCGATCGACTCCAGCGTCTCCCGCGCCTCTTCCACGGCGCCTCGAGGATCGCGCAGCAGGCTCGCGAGCCCGCTGCGCAGCGCGCGCCCGATCCGCTCCGCGCCCGTGCGCTGGCGGGCGCTGCGGTGGCGCGCGGCGTCGCGCAGCCGCTCTCCCTCGCTGCGCTCGCTCGCGCGCGCGAAGTCTGCGCCGGCCTCGGCCTTGCGCGGATCGCGCTCGCGCGTGCGCTCGACCAGCGCGCTCGTCATGCGCACGAGGCCCATGCCGTCGGACACGGCGTGGTGGAGCTTCAGGATCATGCCGGCGCGGCCGCCACCGAGGCCGTCCACCAGGTAGAGCTCCCAGAGCGGCCGGTCCTTGTCGAACGCCTGCATCGCGATCGGCTCGGCCATGTCGAGCAGCGCGCGCAGGGAGCCCTGCCCGCCCAGCGTCGCGCTGCGCACGTGGAAGCGCAGGTCGAAGTGCGGGTCGTCCTCCCAGCGCGGCGGCGCGAGGCCGAGCGCGTCCTCGGCGACGCGCTGCCGCAGGCGCGGGATGCGGTTCAGCGTGTAGACGATGGATTCGTCGAAACGCGCGCGATCGGGCATGCGGTCGAGCTCGCACACCAGCACGATCGTCGAGCGAAGCCGCGGGTCGCGCTCCGCGTGCCAGAGCGCGGCGTCCGCGTCGCTCATCCATTCCTCGAACTCGATCTCGGGCATGGCGGGGCCCTCGCTTCCGTCGGAGCGCCGATTGTGACACGCCGCGACCGCCGAGCCCGCGCGCAGGTGCGGGGCGAGGGGGCGCCCGCCGGGCGCGGATCGCCGGCGTCGGGGCTCATTCCCCGTCAGGGAATCGCCCCCGCCCGGCGCCCCCGGCCAGCCTCCCGCGCATCGCGCCCGTGCGAGGAGGTTCCATGTCGTCTCGTCTGACCGCGCTGCTCTCCATCACCGCCGCGTTCGGCCTGCTCTCGGCAATCGCGCTCTGGGACGTCGGCTTTCTGGGCATCATCGCGCCGCACTTCCGCAGTTGGGGCGCCGGCCAGGTGTTCGCCGATCTCGTGATCCTCGCGGGGCTCGCGTGCGTCTGGATGGCGCGCGACGCCAAGGCGCGCGGCGAGAGCGCGTGGCCTTTCGTGGTGCTGACGCTCTTGGCCGGCTCGTTCGGACCGCTGCTCTACTTGATCGTGCGCGAGGTCCGCGACGCGCGCCGCGCCTCGACCGCTCGCGCGGCGTCCGTCGCTCGCGCGTAGCGGCGAGGCGCTCCGGCCGTCCCGCTCAGCCGGCGTCGGTCTCCGGCGCGTCGCTCAGCACGAGCGCTTCCTCGCGCTCGAGCTGGACGCGCTTCCAGGCGTCGCCGCGGAAGCGCATCACGAACATCACTCCCTTGATCACGTAGTCGGCGATCAGCGCGGCATAGACCCACTCGATCGGCTTGCCAAGCGCCATGAACAGCGCCGCGAACGCGAGGCGCCCGAAGGTGAGCCCCGACATCACCGTGAGGAACGGGAAGACCGTGTCGCCCGCGCCGCGCAGCGCGCCGCCCAGGGTGAACTCGATCGCCATCAGCGCCTGCACCGAGCCGAGCACCCAGATGAAGACCACGGTGAGCCGCACGACCTCCGGGTCGCGCGGGCTCAGGTAGTGCGCGAGCGGCTCGGCGAGGCCGATGATCAGGCCGCCGAACACGACCATCACGCCGATGGCCAGCGACATCGCGCGCCAACCGCTGCGCTCGGCGCCCGCTTCGTCGCGCGCGCCCAGGTGCTGGCCGACCAGCGTCGACGCGGCGATCGAGAACGCCTGCCCGACCAAGAAGGAGAACGCCAGCAAGTTCACGCCGAGCTGGTACGCGGCGTTCGCCTCGTTGCCGTAACGGGCGATGATCCAGATGAAGCCGATGAAGCCGATCTGGAAGCCGAGGCCCTCGGCGCCGGCGGGCACACCCACGCGGAACAGCCGCCAGATGCGGCCGCGATCGAAGTCGTCGCCGCCGGGCGCCGGACCGATCGCCAGCTTGTCCGTGCGCCACAGCCACCAGGAGAGCGCGGCGCCGAGCAGCGCCCCGGCGGAGTTCGCGATCGCGGCGCCCTTCACGCCGAGCTGCGGGAAGCCCCCGCCGCCGCCCACCAGCGCCCAGAGCAGCGCGATGTTGAGCCCAGCCCCGGCGACGCTGATCCAGAGCGGCGTACGCGTGTCGCCGGCGGCGCGCAGCGCGGTCGCGATCACCATGCCCACCGCGAACGGCAGCGCGGAGAGGCTCACCCAGCGCACGTAGGTCGCGCCCAGCGCCGTGGTGGCGTCGTCGAGTCCGAACACGCCGACCAGCGCATGGGCGAACACGATGCTCGGCGTCATCACCAGCAGCGCGAGCCCGCCGCACAGCCAGAGCGAGGTGCGCGTCACGCGCTCGGCCTCGGCGCGATCGCCGGCGCCCCAAGCGCGCGCCACCAGCGCCATGGTGCCGGTGGTGACCGCCATCAGCACGACCTGCTGGATGAAGAACACCCGGCCGCCGACGCCGGTGGCGGAGATCGCCGCCGTGCCGAGCTGCCGCGACACGACCGCGGCGCCGACGAAGCCCACCGCGGACTGCAGCAGGTTGGTGAGGATTGCAGGCCAGGCGAGCGCCCAGACGCGTCGCGTCGTGCCCGTCCCCCGCGACGTCGGCTCCGGCCCGCTACTCCCCATCGCGCACGGAGGATGACGCGGAGCGGGGCGCTTCGCCCGGAAGGCGGGCCGTAGGCGCGCGCCTCGCGGCGGCGCGCCGCCGGTCGCACACTCGTGCCGTGGCGGCGGAAGCGGCGGACATCGCGGTGCTCGGCGCCGGCCCAGCCGGAGCGGCCGCCGCGCTCGGGCTCGCCGCCCTGGGATACGACGTCGCCGTGGTGACGTCGCCGTCGGCGCGCGCGCGAGCGCGGCGCGAGAGCTTCTCCGCGCGCGTCGTCGCCGCGCTGCGGGAGCTCGGCGTGGACGCGGCGCTCGCGGCCATCGAAGCGCCGGGCGCACGGATCGTGCATTGGGCCGGCGCGGAGCGCGAGCTGCCCGGTGAGGCGCAGGTGGAGCGCGCGCGCTTCGACGAGGGGCTCGCCCAGGATCTCGCGGGTCGCGGCGTGCGCGTGCTGAACGAGGACGCCGCGGCCGTTCGGGCGAGCGAAGGCGGCGTGCGCGTCGCGCTCGCGCCGGGCCGAACGCTGGCCGCGCGCTTCGCGGTCGAGGCGCGCGGCCGCGCCGCGCCCGGCGGCGGCGAGCGCGAGCGCGGGCCGGAGACCGTGTGCCTCGTGCAGCGCTGGAAGAGGACCGGGCGCGCTGGGGACGCGGGCGGCGCACCCGGTCGCATCGCCATCGCCTCGCTCGAGGACGGCTGGATCTGGCTCGCCAACGACGGGCGCGGCGGCCTCACCGCCCAGCTCGCGCTCGACGCGAGCCAGGCGCCGCCGCGCGAGGAGCTGGCCACGCGCGTCGCGCAGGCACTGCGGGCGGACGACGCCTGCGCCGCGTGGCTCGGCGACGCCACGCCGGACGGCGAGCCGTTCGCGCGCGCGGCAACCCCGGTGCTGAGCGCGGGCCTCGTGTCGGCGGAGACCCTGCGCGTGGGCGACGCCGCGCTCGCCGTCGACCCGCTCTCGGGCAACGGCGTTTTCCAGGCGCTCTCGACGGCGCTGGTCGCGCCGGCCGTGATCCACACGCTGCTGCGCAAGCCCGAGCGCGCAGCGCTGGCGCGCGCGTTCTACACCGAGCGCGCTCGCGACCTGTTCCTGCGCTTCGGCCGCGTCTCGCGGGACTTCTACGCGCTGGGCGCCGCCCATCACGGCGGCGCCTTCTGGGGCGCGCGCGCCGCCTGGCCGGACGCGCAGCCGGTGCACGCGCCCGCCGGAAGCGCTCGCGCGGCAATCGCCCGCCGTCCGGTCGTGTGCGACGGCTGGATCGAGGAGCGCGAGGTGATCCTCACCGCCGAGCGTCCGCTGGGGATCTGGCAGGTGGCCGGCATCGAGCTGGCGCCGCTCGTGCGCGCGCTCGCAGCGGGTGCCCGGGCGGAGAGCGCCGATGGTGATCAGGCCGGCGCGCGCGAAGCGCGCATGCTCGCAGCGCTGCCCTACGCTGCGCGCGAGCCTGTCGCCGCGTGGCTTCGCGCGCATCGCGTCGCGCTGCAGGGGATCGCGGAGGCGGAAGGACAGGCTGCGGGTCGTCGATCCGAGTGAGAGCGCTCCTTCCGGCGCCCGCGGGCGCCGGCCTCGAGTCGAGCTAACGCCGCTCGGGCCCGACGTAGCGCGCGCTCGCGCGCAGCGCGGCCAGCGCGGCGTCGGGCGCAGCGCCGTCCGCGAGCAGCGTCGCGAGCCGCGCCGCCACGCGCGCGCAGCCCGCGCTCGCGCCCCGCACGTCGCCGGCGCGCACGTGGGCGCCGAAGTCGGCCTGCGCGCTGCCGAGCCAGGACCACTCGCCGGGTGCGCAGCGCGCGTCGCCCGTCGCGCGCACGACGCCAGGGTAGGCGGCGGGGAAGACGGGCGCGCCGCGCGCCGGCGCGGCGGCGACCACCAGCACGCCGCGCGCGCACGCGCGGGCGACCGCCTCCGCGAGCACGGCGCGATCCTCGCGCAGCCCCGCGCTCACGTTGGCCACGCGCGCGCCCTGCTCCGCCGCCCAGTCGAGGGCGGCGGCGAGCTGCGCGGCGCTCGCGACGAGCGCGTCGCCGAACACGCGCGCCACCACCAGCAGGGCGCGCGCGTCGGCGAGCAGCACGTCGGCGAGCGCGGGCCCGTGGGCGAGCGCGCCTCGCGACGCGGCCGCGAGCCCGTCGGAGACGGCGACCTCCGTGCGCGCCGGCGCCGCGCCGGCCTGCGCGCCAATGAGAACGAACGTACGCGCCGCAGCGACCCGCGGCGCGTGCCGCTCCGCGACCCCGCTGTCGAGCAGCGCGACGCGGATCACGCGGGCTCCGGGTCCGGCAGCAGCCGGCCGTCGCGCAGCATCAGGCGCTGGTCGGCGTTCGCGAGCGGCGCCTCGCGATGGCTGATCACGAGGCGCGTCGTGCCCGCGAACAGCGCGTCGATCTCCGCGAGCAGCGCGGCTTCGCGCTCTGCGTCGAGCGAGGAGGTCGGCTCGTCGAGGATCAACAGCGCCGGCCGCTGGAGCAGCGCGCGCGCGATCGCGATGCGCTGCTTCTCGCCGCCGGAGAGCCCCTGACCGCGCTCGCCCAGGCTCGCGGCGAGCCCGCCCGCGAGCCGCGCCACGAGCTCGCGCAGGCCCGCGCGCTCCGCCGCTTCGGCGACCTCCGCGTCGCTCGCGGTCGGCGTCGCGTAACGCAGGTTCTCCGCGAGCGTCGCGCGGAAGATCACCGGGTCCTGCGGCACGAGCGCGACCCGCTGGCGCCACGCCGCGAGCTCCAGCGTCGCGAGGTCGGCGCCGCCCAGCGTGATGCGCCCGGCCTGCGGCCGCTCGTGCCGTAACAACAGGTCGACCAGCGTGGTCTTGCCGATGCCGGAGGCACCGCGCAGCGCGGTCTTCTTGCCCAGCGGAAGCAGCGCGCTGGCATCGCGCAAGATGGGCGTGCCGTCGTCGTACGCGAAGCTGACGTGCTCGAGGGCGAGGTCGCCGGCGGCTCCCGCGCGCTCGGCGCCGGCCGCGGGCGCTGGGCCGCTGCGCGCGAACCCGCCGCCCGCGCGCCGCAGCTCCCAGACGCGATCGAGGCTCACCACCAGGCGCTGCCACGCGACCGCGATGCCAAGCAGCGCCTGCACGGGACCGATGCTGAGCGCGAGGTAGGCGCCGAACGCGACGAGCGCGCCCAGGGCGAGCTGGCCGTCGATCACGTAGAGACCGCCGACGAGGAGCACGCCGGCGCGCGCCGCGGCGAGGAGCGCCCGCGGCAGCGCGGCGGCGGCGAACTCGCTGCGCTGGAGGCGCAGCAGGTCGTCGGCGTAGGCCGCGTTCAGCCCGCCGAGCCGCGCGCGCTCGCGCGCTTCGGCAACGGCATTCTGGATCGTGCGCACCGCCGGCAGCGTCTCGGCGAGGAAGCTCGACACGTCGGCGCCGCGGGCGCGCAGTGCGCGCGTCTTCGCCTCGACGCGCGGCCGCATGCGCCAGAGCCAGAGCGCTTCGAGCGGCGCGAGCACGAGCGGCGCGAGCGCGAGCCGCGCGTCGATCTTCAGCATCAGCGCGAGGGCGCCCGCGAGGCCGAGAAGGGACGAAAGCCCCGCGAAGAGCGTGTCGACGCTGAAGCGCTGCAGCTCGGCGACGTCGCCGTCGAGGCGCGCGAGCAGGTCGCCCGTGCGCCAGCGCCGGTGCCAGCCGGGCGGCAGCGCGAGCAGGTGGGCGTAGACCTCCTCCCGCAATGCGAACAGCACGCGGCTCGACAGCCGCGTGTGGAAGAGCCGGCTCGCGCCCGAGAGCGCTACGGCCGCAATCCCCGCCGCGAACAGCGCCGCCGCGTTCGCGACCAGCGCGCCGCGATCTCGCGCGAGCAGGCCCTCGTCGATGATGCGCTGGGTGAGCCAGGGCGGCGCGAGCGCGAGGGCGGTGGTCGCCAGCGCGAACGCCAGGAGGCCCGCGGCGCGCGCGCGCTCGCGCAGCACGAAGCCGTAGAGCCAGCGCAGGGCGGCGCGGCGCTCGGCGGCGGGCATCGGGTGTGTCATCGCGCCGCAGCGTAGGGCGCCGATAGGCCAATCGCGTCGGACCCCAATGGTTTTCTTGCCTTCGGCGCGGTCGCCGGCGCTTCCTGCCCGAGATCGCGCCCGTGGAGGCGACGAGCAGTGAAGTGGATGCGGCGGCTCGCGGTCGTGTCGGCCGGCTACGCGACGCTGGTGGCGGCGTTCGAGGGATTCGTGGACTTCGCCGGGCGGCGGGATGCGGCGAGCGGGAGGCCCGACGCCCCGTCTGCGCGGTTGCGGTCGCGGGCGCGGAGTTCGAGCGCGTAGAGGCGCGCTACCACCCGCCGTTCATGCAGCGCGCGCTCACTGGCTTCCCGCCGCGCGGCTTCCTGCGCCTCGACCCGCGCTAGTTCGCGCGGCGGCGGAAGATCTTCGGCACGCCGGTCGCCATGTCGCCGCCAGGCAGGACGATGTTGCCGAGCTTCTCCAGCGAGTCGGCGTCGTAGATCGCGATGTCGTTGAAGGTGCCGGTCAGATAGAGCGTGGAGCCGTCGGTGCCGAAGTCGATGGCGTAGTAGCTGTGCTCGAGGTCGACGCTCTCGTCGACGCGGGCGTTCGGCACGTCGAAGCGCTGGAGCTGAGTGAACGTCGCGAAGAACTGATCGGGCCGGCCGGGCCGCGTCATGCCGGTGAACAGGCCCACGAAGCGGTGGCCCTGCTGGATCGGACCCACCACCGCGGTGCTCGCCGTGCCGCTCGCGAGGTCGATCTTCTCGAAGCCCCACACGAGGTCGGCCTGCGCCGGGTCTCCCTCGGCGCCAGGCTTCCAGCGCGGCGCGCTGAACATGCGCACGAACTCGCCGCTGCTGTCGCCGTTGTTCCACACCGTGAGCACGTCGCGCGGACCGAAGCCCGGCTCCTTCCGGCTGCGGCTCGCGAGCGCGACGCGCAGCGCGCCGCTGGCTGGATCCATCGCGAAGATGTCGGGGCCGCCCAGGTAGAGCGTGCCGTCGGCGCCCGTCTTCATGATCGTCACCTGGCGCGGCGCGGGCAGCGTGCGCACCGGCAGCGCGTTCTGGCCGGCGCTCGTGTCGTAGACGGCGATGCGCGTGTCCTGCACTTCGTAGTGGTCGAGGAACAGCTTCACCGGCGCCTGGTGGACGTAGAGCCACTCGCCGTCGGGCGAGGTCGCGATGCCGCCGAGCGTGCGCACGCGCTCGTTGCCTTGCGACTCGACCGCGCTGAACACGAGCGCGCAGTCGGCGAGGCGGAAGCCCCAGATTTCGCCCATCGCGCGGCCGATGATGTAGGCGACGGAGTTGTCGGGACTCATCGCGATCGTGCCGGGCGCGGCGGCGGCGGGCATCGTGCAGGTGCGCTCGACGCGCCGCGCGGCGAGGTCCACCAGGTGCAGGTTGTTGGGGCGGTTGGAGACGACCAGCATGTCGCCCGACGCGGAGACCGGAGCCGCGCCCTTCGCACCGCCCGCCGTACCGCCAGCCCCGGCGCAACCGAGCGCGAGGGCGACGAGTGCAGACGCCGCGAGCGCGCGGCCCGCAGCCGAGAGGAGGTGGGGTCGCGCCCGCATCACTTGTCTTCCGGGAACGTGGGCCCGAGCTTGCGCCAGTCGCGGCCGGCGGAGTCCGCACCCTTCGTCCAGTCGGGGTAGGAGTTCGCGACGTCGGGCACCTGCGCCGGCCACCAGCACGGGTCCGCGCAGCCGTAGAGGTCGGCCTCCATCGGCTGGCACAGGCCGCCGACGCCGCCGAACGCGTCGACTTCCCAGCCCGGATCGGTCGTCGCCGAGCAGCCCGCGGCGGTCTGCATCGCGACCAACTCGGGCAGCTTGCCTTCGCGCGCGGCGGCCTCCGCCTGCGCGGCCTTGGCGTTGAGCGGCTTCAGGTGCTTCATGCGCTGGCACTCCCAAAGTTCTGCGCGGCGGGGCTCGGCCTGCGCGGCGCGAGCGTTCGCCGGAACCAATCCGGCCGCGCGGCGCGGATGCGCGCGTAGGCCGTGATGCCGGTGTCGATCCACGCGCGCATGCGGTCGCAGTAGTGGAGCGTTGGATGAATCGGGTCTCCGTAGCGCGCGTAGCTCTCGTGGTAGCAGCCGCCGCTGCACAGGTTGCGGATGCGGCAGCTGGCGCAGTCGACGCCGGACTTGTCGAGTCGCCGCTCGAGGAAGGCGGCGAGCTCCGGGCGGGCGAGGCCGCCGGCGACGTCGCCGAAGCTGCCGAGGGCGGAGCCCGTGAAGCGGTGGCAGAGGTTCACTTCGCCCTGGTGGTCGACGGCGACCATCGAGTAGCCGGCGCCGCAGGGCAGCGACTTGCTCGTGCCCTCGTGAAGGTCGGTGAGCAGCTGGAGCAGGTTCGAGAAGCCGAGCTTCTCGCCGCGCAGCGCGGCGGCGACGAGCGCGCCCGCGAGGGCGCCGAAGCCGGCGAACACCGCGTCGAGCTCGGGCTCCGTCAGGTTGAAGCGCGCGTCGTCGCCGGCGGTGACGGGCGCGAAGCCCACCTCGTCGAAGCCCAGCTCCCGCGAGAGGTGATCGAAGATTGCCTCGACCTCGGTGGTGCCGCGCGCCAGCGTGACGCGCGCGCCCAGCGGCCGCGCGCGGTAGCGCTCGCGCAAGAGCCGAATCTTCCCGGCGACTGCGTCGTAACTGCCGTTTCCGCCGCGCGTGGTGCGATGGCGATCGTGGATGGCCTTCGGGCCGTCGATCGACACCGCGACGCCGACGTCGTGGGCCGACAGCCAGTCGGCGATGCGCTGCGTGACGAGCGTCGCGTTGGTGGTGAGCGAGAAGTCGACGCGCGCGCCCGCAGCCGCGAAGCGCTCTTCGCCGAACGCCACGACTCGCTCGATCAGCGGCATCTGCGTGAGCGGCTCCCCGCCGAAGAAGACGACGTTGTATCGCGCGCGCCCGGGCGACTCGCGCAGCAGGAGCTCGATCGCCGCCTGTGCGGTCGCGAAGTCCATCGCCCGGCTCTTGGCGACGCTGGTCAGGTCTTCCTTGAAGCAGTAGCCGCAGGCGAGGTTGCAGCCGGTGGCGACGTTCAGGACGACGGTCGTGAGCGGGAACGAGGTGACGCGCTTCTTCGCGCTGGGCGCGGTCAGCGGCGCAGCCGTGTCGCGCAGTACGTCGCAGGCGATCAGCTCCTCGACCGCCTCGGCGACCGAGTCCGCGCCGTGCCGCGCGGAGAGCTTCGCCGCCAGCGCTGCGAGCGAGTGCGGTGCAGCGCCCAGCAGGTCGAGCGCTTCGCGCGCGATCGGGCCGAGCTCGAACAGGCTCGTGGTCGGCACGTGGAAGAGCAGCTCGCGACCATCCACCGCGACGCGGTGGAGGTTCTGCCGCAGCAGCTCGAGCGCTCCGTCGGGCCTCATGATTCTTCGCTCGCTTGCGGCCCGCTGCGCGCGGCGAAGCGCCGCTTGCGGCCGCGTTCCCTCAGGGAATCGGAGAGTGGATCCAGCGCTGCACGGTGACGATCAGCTGCGCCTCGCCCGTGAGCTCGCGATCGCCGTCCTTCACCGTGGCGATCACCTTCAGGTTGCCCGCGTTGTTCGTGCCGTACTTGCGCGCCGGGTTCGGGCCGGCATCGCCGGGCGTGAACACGCCGGCGTTCGGGTCCTCGAACTTTCCGGCGAACTCCAGGTCGCGCTCCTCGCGCGCCTGCTCGTTCCAGGGCTCGGTGCGCCAGGTGGCGGGCACGGCGCCGATGCGCACGTCGTCGGCGGTCTCGGGCTTGCCGTCGGGACCGTTGCTCCACGCGACGGCGTCGAACACTGCGTACTCCTTCGGGATCGGGCCGCCTCCGTCGCCGACGCGCGCGACTTGATAGGCGGGTTCGACGCTGATGCGCTCGACCTTTCCGCCGCCGAGGCTTCCCGCCGGCGCGTCGAAGGAGCGCATCGGCGCCGCGATCTTCCCGCGCACGAGCGCGAGGTCGAGCCCGAGCTCCGGGTGGTCACGCTCGTACATCCGGCCGCGCATCTCCGCGCGGTCCGAGCGGGCGGCGAGCACCTGCTGCCACTTCACGCCGCCGATCGTCAGCGTCGCGCGCCACTCGAAGCCCGTGTAGACGACGGCGCTCCCGGTGCCCGAAACCTTCTCGCCCGTGCGGCCGTACACGCCGTCGAGAGCCACCTCGTAGCGATCCGAGCCATCGGGAACGGCGCGCAGGGTGCCCGCGAAGTTGCCCTTGCCCACCTGGTAGCCGACCACCGCCCAAGTCCCTGACACGTCGGGCTTCTTCGCTTTCCGCCACTTCTCCCACGCCGCGCTCTCGATCCCGTACTTCTCCGCGAGCATCGGCGCCGTCTCGTTCAGCGCCACCGGGAGCCAGTCGAGGTTGCGCCCACCGGCCGAGTACTCCGTGCTCGGGTACTGGCCCAGGTGGAAGTGCACGAGCTTCTTCCACTCCTCGAGCGGCCGGCGCTGGAGCGCGACGCGCGCGGCGGAGTGGCAGCGGCCGCACATCATCTTGAAGTCGGCGTCCACGGGCTCGAACTCGTCGAGGCGCTGCTCGAGCGCGTAGCGGAAGCCCGCGGTCTCCTCGGGCGCGAGGCCCTGGGTGTCGGCGAGATGCTTCACCAGCGTGCGCTTCGCGTCGGCGCTGCCGAGCGGCAGGTCCTGCGACGACACCACGATGCCGTGCAGGTCCTCCATGCGCTGGATCGTCATCGCCCAGCCCTCGGGCGTCTTGCGCTGGTCGGCGATGCGCGAGAGTCGGCCCGCGGCGTCGGGCTGATGGCAGCCGCTGCACGTGGCGCGCAGCAGCTCTTCGGGAGTCGAAGCGGCACCGCGTGCCGCCGCGAAGGCGACGGCGGCCAGCGTCCCAGCGAGGAGCGCGCGGGTCATCTCGTCCTCGTTTCGTCGCGGGGCGTGGTCAGAAGTTGAACGTGATGTCCGCTCCGTAGGTCCGCGGCGGCCCGACGTGCGTGTAGTCGAGGCCGAAGCCCGACAGCGAGATCACGTCGGTGAGATAGAACTCGTCGCCGATGTTCTTGACCCAGAGCCCCGCTTCCCAGCGCTCGTCGCTCGACACGAACGTGATGCGCGTGTCGAAGACCGCGTAGGAGTCCACGAGCGTGCGCGGGTCGTGAGGCAGCGTGAAGTACTGCTCGCCCACGTAGTTCGTGTCGAAGTGCGCAGCGAGCGTGCCGTACTCGCTGGTCCACAGATCGAGGTCCGTGGCGAGCGTCGCGCTGAAGTTGGGCGAGTTGGGCAGCTTCTCGCCGCTCACGTCGATGCCGCTCACCAGGCCGCGCTTGGCGTAGCCGTGCAGGTATCCGACGCCGACGGCGATGCGCCATGCGTCGGTGATCTGCGCGATGCCCTCCACCTCGAGTCCGCCCACCTCGGAGCGCTCGATGTTGACGAGCGTTTGCGCGCCCGACGCCGGGTCCACGTCGATCAGCTGTTGGTTCTTGTAGATGTAGAAGAAGCCGGCGGTGTTGAGCTGCAGGCGCCCGTCCGCGAGCGTGCTCTTCAGGCCGAGCTCGATCGCGTCGAGCGTCTCGGGCTTGACCGCGTTGAACTCGGACGGGTCGAAGAAGGCCTGCCCGTTCACGGCTCCCGAGCGATACCCGCGGCTGTAGGTGAAGTAGGCGAGTATGTCCTCGCCGAGGTGCTGCTCGACGCCGGCCTTCCAGCTGTACTCGGTGTCGTCGATCTTCTCGCTGTCGGCGGGGCCGAGCGGATCGCCCGGCGCGCGGAACGGGATCGTGTCGAACAGGTTCACGCCCGAGCCCTCGACGATGGTGCGGAAGTCGTCGGCCTCCGTCTGGTCGTTGGTCACGCGGAAGCCGAGCAGCAGCGTGGTGCTGGGGCCGACGTCGACGGTGCCGTCGAAGAAGCCGGCGATCGAGCGGCGCTCTTGCCGGAAGCTGTTCCGGTAGCCGCAGCCGAGCGCAATGAAATCGGCGAGGCTGAGTCCGAGACCGTTGAGCGTGGTCTCGGCGGCCTGTCCCGGCACCGAAGGCGTGCCCCCGAAGGCTCCGACGATCCACGGATCGAGGCAGTCGTCCGGATCGATGCCGCCGCTCAGGTTGAAGTCGACGTCCGTCATCAAGAACAGGTCGGTCGCGATGTCCAGTTCCTCGCGCGCGTAATAGATCCCGCCCACGAAATTGAGCGGTCCGTCGAAGTCCGACGTCAGGCGCAGCTCCTGGCTCCACTGGTCGCCGTCGCCGAAGTACTTCGCCTCGATCACCTGGATTGGGGCGCCGTCCGAGTCCTCGGGGTTCGCGAGCTCGCCCTGCACCCAGGACGTCACGGACGTGATCGTGAGGGATTCCGTGATCTCCCAGTCCAAGTGCAGCGAGGCCTGATCGATCTCGCGCTTGCGCTCGCGCGTCTCGTCGCTCTCCCACCTCCACTTGCCGACGCCAGTGCGGAAATAGTCGGGGGGCGTGACATACGGCCCGACGGCGAGCGCGTTGTAGAGGGAGTAGACGCCCGCCCCGATGCCGGTGGTCGGGTCGCCGTTCTCGGTCGCGATCCGCTCCACGTGCGCGGCGTAGACCCCGTAGTTCTCCGGGTTCGAGCGGCCCGACGACCAGCGGAACAGCGCCTCGATCGTGTCGGTCGGGCGGAACAGCGCGGAGACGCGCACCGCCCACTCGTCGGTGCTGTTGCCGTCTGGAATGCCGGGCGAGAGGTTCTCGAACCAGCCGTCCGCCTCGGTCCAGAAGCCCGCGAAGCGCACTGCGAGCACCTCGTCGAGGAGGGTCAGCTCCGCTGCGCCGCGCGCCTCGAAGCGGTCGAAGTTGCCGAACCCCGCGGTCAGGTAGCCGCCGTTCTCGAAGGTCGGGGCGCGCGTGATCAGGTTCACTGCGCCGCCCGTGCTGTTGCGGCCGTAGAGGGTCCCCTGCGGGCCGCGCAGCACCTCGATGCGATCGAGGTCGAACATCGCGATCGGCTGGAGCACGGAGGGGCCGGCGTAGACCTCGTCCGTGTACACGGCGACGGGGCTCGACTGGTGCAAGCTGTAGTCGTTCATCGTGACGCCGCGCAGCGAGAAGACGGGCGCGCCGTCGCCGATCACCTGGTTCACCTGGAGGTTCGGCACGAGGCCCGCGATGTCGTTGGTGTCGGCGATCTTCAGGTCGTCGATCTCGCCGCCGCCGATCGCGGCGATCGAGATCGGCACCTCCTGCACGCTCTGGGCGCGCTTCTGCGCGGTGACGACGATCTCCTCGATCGCGGGCATCGGCTCGGCCGCGGGCGGCGCCGCGGGCTCGGCAGGCGGCGTCTCCTCCTGCGCGGCCGC
>CAYWRY010000011.1:0-6381 GCA_964460485.1 uncultured Spirochaetales bacterium | reverse complement strand
CATGCAGTCGGGGTTCGGGAACCACTTCGCCAGCGAGGCCGTGCCGGACGCGCTGCCGATCGGCCGCAACAGTCCGCAGCGCCCGGCCCATGGGCTTTATGCCGAGCTGCTCTCGGGCACGGCGTTCACGGCCCCGCGCGGCGCGAACCTGCGCACGTGGATGTACCGGCGGCAGCCGTCGGTGGTGGTGGGAAGCTACGACCCGCTCCCGCAGCCCTGGCTGAAGACCGCGGCGCGCGAGGGCGCCGCGCCTCCACCCGACCCTATGCGCTGGCATCCGCTGCCGGTGCCGGACGCGCCCCTCGACTTCGTCGACGGGCTGCGCACGATCGTCACGTGCGGCGATGCGGAGGCGCAGACCGGCCTCGCGGTCCACCTCTACCTCGCGAACCGCTCGATGGTGCAGCGCGCCTTCGCGTGCGCGGACGGCGAGCTCTTGGTCGTGCCGCAGCACGGGCGGCTCGTGCTGCGCACCGAGCTGGGCGTGCTCGACGTGGCGCCGCGCGAGATCGCGCTGATCCCACGCGGCCTCGCGTTCGCCGTCGGCGTCGAGGGTCCCTCGCGCGGCTGGGTGTGCGAGAGCTACGGCGCGGCGTTCCGACTGCCCGAGCTCGGCCCGATCGGCAGCAACGGCCTCGCGAACCCACGCGACTTCCTCGCCCCCGTCGCCGCATTCGAGGAGAAGACGGTCCCGTACGAGATCGTCAAGAAATTCGGCGGCCGGCTGTGGCGCGCGCGCGCCGCGGCCTCCCCGTTCGACGTGGTCGCGTGGCACGGCAACCTGGCGCCTTTCAAGTACGACACCGCGCGCTTCATGGCGCTCGGCTCGATCAGCTTCGACCACCCCGACCCGAGTCTCTTCACCGTGCTCACGAGCCCGAGCGACACGCCCGGCACCGCGAGCTGCGACTTCGTGATCTTCCCGCCGCGCTGGCTGGTGGCCGAGGACACCTTCCGCCCGCCCTGGTTCCACCGCAACGCGATGAGCGAGTTCATGGGCCTCGTGTACGGCCAGTACGATGCGAAGCCCGAGGGCTGGAAGCCCGGCGGCATGAGCCTCCACAACGGCTTCGTGCCGCACGGTCCCGACGCCGACGCCTTCCAGCGCGCGAGCGAAGCGAAGCTCGCACCGCAAAAGCTGGGCGACACGCTCGCCTTCATGCTGGAGAGCCGCTGGCGCTACCGCCCGACGGAGTTCGCGCTGGAGAGCGGACGGCGCGACGAGGGCTACGCGAGTTGTTGGGCCGGCCTGGCGGACCGGTTCCAGCGGCCGTGACGGCCGAGGACGCGACGCACGATCCCGCGCTGCGGAGCTGGGTCGAGTCGGCCAACCCGGCGGACACCGACTTCCCGATCCAGAACCTGCCCTACGGGCGCTTCCGCCGCGCGGGCAGCGGCGAGCCCTGGCGGATCGGCGTCGCGATCGGCGACCAGATCCTCGACCTCGCCCGCGCAGCGGAGCGCGGCGAGTGGGCGGGCGACGCGCGCGCGGGCCTCGCGCCGCTCGCGGCGGGCGACCTGAACGCTTTCATGGCGGCGGGCCGCGCGGCGTGGAGCGCGATGCGCGGCGCCCTGTCGCGCGCGCTCGCCGCTGGGAGCCCGCACCGCACGACACTCGCGCACTGTCTCGTGCCGCAGGCCGACGCGGAGCTGAGCTTGCCGTGCCGCATCGGCGACTACACGGACTTCTACGTCGGCATCCATCACGCCACGGCGGTGGGCCGCGTCTTCCGCCCGGACAGCCCGCTGCTGCCGAACTACAAGTGGGTGCCGATCGGTTATCACGGCCGCGCCTCCTCGATCGTGGCGAGCGGCGCGCGCGTCGTGCGCCCGTGCGGACAGACGCAGCCGAGCGGCGCGGCCGCGCCGGAGATAGGCCCGTGCAAGCGGCTCGACTACGAGCTCGAGCTGGGCTTTCTGATCGGCCCGGGCAACGAGCTCGGCACGTCGATTCCCATCGCCGAGGCCGAGCGGCACCTGTTCGGCGTCGCCCTGTTCAACGATTGGTCGGCGCGCGACATCCAGGCGTGGGAGTACCAGCCGCTCGGCCCGTTCCTCGCGAAGAGCTTCGCGAGCACGCTCGCGCCGTGGGTCGTGACGCTCGAGGCGCTCGCGCCGTTCCGCGCGCCCTTCTCGCGCCCGCCCGCCGATCCGCAGCCGCTCCCCTACCTCGACTCGCCGGAGAACCGCGCCCAGGGCGCGCTCGACGTGCAGCTCGAGGTCACGCTTCGGACGGCGGCGATGCGCGCCGCGGGGCTCCCGCCGGTGCGCCTCTCGCGCAGCGGCGCCCGCGACGCCGCGTACTGGACCCCCGCCCAGCTCGTCGCGCACCACACGTCGAACGGCTGCAATCTCCAGCCGGGCGACTTGTTGGGGTCGGGAACGCTGTCGGGCCCCGAGCCGGGCGAGGCGGGCTCGCTGCTCGAGCTGAGCCGCGGCGGCTCGCAGCCCGTCGTGCTCCCGAACGGCGAGCAGCGCACGTTCCTCGAAGACGGCGACGAGGTGACGCTCAGCGCGTGGTGCGAGCGCGCGGGCGCGCGGCGCATCGGCTTCGGCCGCTGCGCGGGAACGATCGCGCCGGCGCTTACGGCCTGAGAAGCCCGCGGCCCTCGCTCGCGCCTACCACTTCGCTCCGGGGTGCGCGCGCGCCAGCACCTGCATCTCCGCCAGCATGCGCGAGAGGTGCTCGCCGTGGCGGCCGCGGCGCCCGCCGCGCGGGCGGAACACGCCCGGCTCGGGCACCGCCAGCGTCGCCTCGCGCAGCAGCGCCGCGAGGCCCGCGTGCGCCTCGCCGGCGAACGCGCTCGGGTCCGGCGCGACGCCCGTGCGCGCGAGCTCGCGCGTCACGTCGTCCGCCTCCAGCAGCTCGCCGAGATACGGGAACAGCTCGTCGAACGCCGCCTGCATGCGGCGGTGGCTCTCGGCGGTGCCGTCGCCCAGACGCAGCACCCAGGCGCGCGCGTGGCGCGCGTGATACTCGGCCTCGGTGGCGGCCTTCGCGCCAATCGCGGCGAGCCGCGGCTCGGCGCTCTTCGCGAGCGCGCGGTAGTTGGGCAGCGCGAACGCGTCGAACAGCGCCTGGCGCGCGACGGTCCAGGCGAAGTCGTGATTCGGCTGCTCCACGAGCAAGGCGTTCCGGAACTGCGCATCGTCGCGGAAATAGGCGAGCGCGTCGGCGTCGCGGCCGGCGCCCTCGAGCTCGCCGGCGAGGCCGAGCGCGGCCTGCGCGAGATCGAGATTGTCGAGCGCCACGTTGCCGAGCGCGAGCTCCTCCTCGAGCACGGGCGCGAAGCCGATCCATTCCGAGAGCCGATGCCCGAGCACGAGGCCGTCGTCGCCCAGGCGCAGCGCGTACTCGACGAGCGCCGCGCTCATCGCTTCGGCTTCGGGCTCGCGGGGCGATAGAAGCGCGGGTGGCGATAGATCTTCGCCGGGCCCGGCTCGAAGAAGCCCGGTGCGTCTTCCGGCCGCGAGGCCACGATCTGCGCCGACTCGACCACCCAGATCGAGGCGAGCTTGTCGCGCCGCGCATAGGCGTCGCGCGCGTTCTGCAGCGCGAGCTCCGCGTCCGGCGCGTGCACGCTGCCCGCGTGGGTGTGCGGCGCTCCGGTCTTCTCCTGCACGAACACCTCCCAGAGCGTGAACTGCGAATCGCCGCTCACGGCCGCGCCTCCCGCGCCGCCTGCTTCGCGGCGTAGGCCTCCGCGGCCGCGCGCACCCAGGCGCCACGCTCGTGGACCTCGCGGCGGACGCGCACGCGGTCGCGCCCGCAGGGCCCGCCACCGGCGAGCACGTCGCGGAACTCCTGCCAGTGGATCGGGCCGTGGCGCCACTGCTTGGCTTCCGCGTCGTAGGTCATGGCGGGATCGGGAATGCGCAACCCGATCGCCTCCGCTTGCGGCACCACCAGATTCACGAACCAGTCGCGCTGCGCGTCGTTCGTCTCCTGCTTCACCTTCCAGCGCAGGAGCTGCTGCGAGTGGCGCGACTCGCCGTCGTGGGGGCCGAACATCATCAGCGTCGGCCACCACCAGCGGTCGAGGGAGTCCTGCGCCATCTGCCTCTGCGCCGGGGTGCCGAGCGCGAGGGCCGAGACGATCTCGTAGCCCTGCCGCTCGTGGAAGCGCTCCTCGGCGCAGATGCGCTGCATGGCGCGCGCGTAAGGGCCGTAGGAGGCGCGCGCGAGCAGCGTCTGGTTCACGATCGCGGCTTGGTCGACGAGCCAGCCGATCGTCCCCGCGTCGGCCCAGGTGAGCGTCGGGTAGTTGAAGATGCTCGAGTACTTCGCCTCGCCGGCGAGCAGCGCCGCGATCATCTCCTCGCGCGAGACCCCGAGCGTCTCGGCCGCCGCGTACAGGTAGAGCCCGTGGCCGCCCTCGTCCTGCACCTTCGTGAGCATCCCGATCTTGCGCTTCAGCGACGGCGCGCGGGTGATCCAGTTGCCCTCGGGCAGCATGCCGACGACCTCGGAGTGCGCGTGCTGCGACATCATGCGCAGCAGCTGGCGGCGGTAGGCGTCGGGCATCCAGTCGCCGGGCTCGATTTTCTCGCCGGCGTCGATGCGCGCGAGAAAGCGCGCCTCGAGCGCGGCTTCGCTCGACCCGTCGGCGCGCGGCATCTGGGATTCGCTCATGGCGCGGATGCTACCCCCGATCTTCGCGTTCGCGCGCCGGCGACGGCACGCGGTCCGGCGTCCGAGCGGCGGCGGACGCGCGCAGGCCGCGAGACGTCGCCTGCCGGCCCGCGACTCGCCGCGCGGCACTTCGGTAGGATCGGCGCCCGTCGCGCGCGCCATTCCTCGCGCGCCCGGGAGACGAGACGCGATGCCCCACGAGCACATTCGCTTCGACTGCGAGGGCGGCGTGGCGCGCATCGCGCTCGCGCGGCCGGAGGTGCTGAACAGCCTGAACCGGCCGATGGCCCGCGAGATCCAGAGCGCCCTCGATGCGTGCGCCGCGCGCGCGGACGTGCGCGCCGTGCTGCTCACCGGGACGGGCCGGGCCTTCTGCGCCGGGCAGGACCTCGCGGAGATCGCGCCGCCCGACGGCTCGCCCGGGCCCGCCGTCAGCGACGTCGTGGCCGAGAGCTACAACCCGACGGTTCGCCGCATCCTCGCGCTCGAGAAGCCGGTGGTCTGCGCAGTGAACGGCGCCGCCGCCGGCGCCGGTGCCAACCTCGCGCTCGCCTGCGACCTCGTGGTGGCCTCGAAGAGCGCGTACTTCCTGCAGGCGTTCGTGAACATCGGCCTGATTCCCGACAGCGGCGGGACGTTCCTCCTGCCGCGCCTCGTCGGCCTCGCGCGGGCGAAGAGCCTCGCACTGCTGGGCGAGCGGATCGGGGCGGAGCAGGCGCTCGCGATCGGGCTGATCCACGCCGTCGCAGAGCCGGACGCGCTGGAAGCGGAGTCGCGCGCGCTCGCCGCGAGGCTCGCCGCGCTGCCGACGCGCGCGATCGGGCTCGCGAAGCGCGCGTTCCACGCCGAGGTGTTCCCGGAGCTGGACGCCGCGCTGGAGCGCGAGCGCGCGCTGCAAGGCGAGGCCTCGCGCACGGCCGACTACGCCGAGGGCGTGCGCGCCTTCCTCGCGAAGCGGAAGCCGGTCTTCACGGGCCAGTAACGGCCGCATGCGGACGGATCCGCTCGCTCTGGGGAGCGTTGAACCCGAAAGGGGTCAGACCCCTCTCGCGCCGCGGGGCGGGCGCTTGTCCTGCCGCACTTCCTCGCGACCGCCGGACCGGACGCCAGCGTCGAAGGCCTGCACGAAGCGAGCGGCCCACCGGCACGAGTCAGGGCGCGAGCGCGTCCGCCAGGTCGAGCACGAGCCGCTCGCTCGCCTGCCAGCCGAGACACGCGTCCGTGATGCTCTGTCCGTACAGGAGCGGGCGCGCGCTCGGCTCTTGCCTGCCGGCCACGAGATGGCTCTCGACCATCAGGCCGCGCAGCGCGCCCTGCCCCGCGCGCCGCTGGGCGGCGACGCCGAGCGCCACGTCGCGCTGCCGCTCCGGCTGGCGCTCGCTGTTCGCATGGGAGCAGTCGACCATGATCGTTTCCGCGAGCCCGTGCTCCCGTAACAAGCCGACGGCGGCCTCCACCGAGTCCGCGTCCCAATTCGGCTTCGTGCCGCCGCGCAGCACCAGGTGCGCGTAGGGGTTGCCCGAGGTCTCGAGGATCGCCGGCGCTCCCTCCTTGGTGAGGGACGGGAACAGGTGCTTCGCGCGCGCCGCGCGGATCGCGTCCACCGCCACGCGCACGTCGCCGTCGGTGCGGTTCTTGACGCCCACCGGCATCGAGAGCCCCGACGCCAGCTCGCGGTGCACCTGGCTCTCCGCGGTGCGCGCGCCGATCGCTCCCCAGGTCACGAGGTCCGCGTAGAACTGCCCGAA
>CAYWRY010000010.1:3151-58121 GCA_964460485.1 uncultured Spirochaetales bacterium | reverse complement strand
GAACAAGGTGTCGCTGCCGCTGATGGGCGAGGTGCCCGAGGCGCCCTACGCGATCCAGATCGGCAAGGCGACGATCGCGCGGCCGGGCGGCGACTTCACGATCGTGGCCAGCGGGCGCATGCGGCACGAGGCGCTGAACGCCGCCGAGCAGCTCGCCAAGGACGGCGTCGACTGCGAGGTGATCGACCCCGTCACGCTGCAGCCCTTCGACACCGAGACCGTCGTCGCATCGGTGAAGAAGACGCACCGTGCGCTGGTGGTGCACGAGGCCGTGCGCTTCGGCGGCTTCGGTGCCGAGATCGCGTCGCAGATCCAGGAGCACGCCTTCGACTATCTGGACGCGCCGGTCGGCCGCCTCGGCGCGCCCTTCGCGCCCGTCCCTTTCAGCCCCGCGCTCGAGAAGCTCTACCTGCCGGACGCGGCGAAGATCGCGGCCGAGGTGAAGCGCACGCTCGGGATCAGCGCGTAGCGCGCGCCGTGTCTCTCGCGCAGCTCGGCGCCGCGGCTCCAGGCGCTTCCACCGCGCGCGGCCCGGCGCTGGCGGGCGCGCCGCGCAGCGTCGGGATCTGCTGCAACCCGGCGAGCGGCAAGGACGTTCGCCGCCTGGCGGCGCGCGCGTCGGTCTTCGACAACCAGGAGAAGCAGGCGATCGTGCGTCGCGCCGTGGTCGGCGCGATCGCGGCCGGCGCACGCAGCTTTCGCTACGTGCCCGACGCGCACGATCTCGCCGAGCGCGCGCTCACCGAGTTCGCCGGCGAGGTCGACGCGCAGCCCGTCGACGCGCCGCGCACGGCGTCCGCGCTCGACACCATTCGCGGCGCAGCTTCGCTCGCCGGTGCGGGTTGCGGCGCCGTCCTCACGCTGGGCGGCGACGGCACGAACCGCGCGTTCGCGCTCGGCTGGCGGGACGCGCCGCTGCTGCCCGTCTCGACCGGCACCAACAACGTCTTCCCGCGCATGGTCGAGGCCACGCTCGCCGGACTCGCCGCCGGCTTCGTCGCGACCGGCCGAGCGCCCCTCGCCGAGTGCGCCCGGCGCGCGAAGGCGGTGTCGGTCGAGATCGCGGGCGAGAAGCCCGACCTCGCGCTGATCGACGCGGTGCTGACGCGCGACCGCTTCGTGGGCGCGCGAGCGCTGCTCGACGCCGGGCGGCTCGTCGCCGCGGTGCTCACGCGCGCGGACGGCGCAGCCGTTGGCATCACCGCGATCGGCGGCCTGCTCGCGCCGCTCTGCGACGAAGAGGACGCCGGGCTCCTGCTCGAGCTCGGCGCCGGCGGCGTCTGCGTGCGCGCGCCGATCGCGCCGGGCTCGTTCCAAGACGTGCCCGTGCGCAGCGCGCGGCGCATCGCGTTCGGCGAGCCGGTCGAGGTCGCGGGCGCCGGCGCGCTCGCCTTCGATGGCGAGCGCGAGCGCGTGCTCGCTCCCGGCGGCCGCGCCACCCTGCGCGTCGCGCGCGACGGCCCCTGGGTGATCGACGTGGCGCGCGTGCTGGCCCGGGCAGCGCGCGAGGGCTGGCTCGTCACGGGCGATCGCCCGTCGCTTCGCCGTGCTTCCCCGCCACTGCCGCGCGTCGCGGTGACGATCGGCGTCGACCCGTTGGAGTGACACCGGATGCCTACCGAGATCTTCCTCACCAAGGTCGGAATGACGATGTCCGAGGGCGTCGTCGCGCAGTGGTACGTGGCCGACGGCGCGGCCGTGGAGAAGGGCGCGCTGCTCTACCGGCTCGAGACCGAGAAGGTCGAGCTCGAGGTCGACGCCGACGCCAGCGGCGTGGTGAAGCACCTGGTCGCGGAGAACGTGACGCTCGCTCCAGGCGATCTGATCGGCTTCATCTTCGCGCCGGGCGAGGCGATCCCCGCCGATCTCTCGGCGCTCGCGAAGCGCGTGCCAGGCGCGGCGCCCGCAATCGTGACGGGGGGCGCGGCGCGCGCCGCCGCACCGGCGGCCGCGAGCGCGGCAGCGTCCGCCGCGCGCGGCGCCGGAGGTCGCGTGCTCTCGTCGCCGGCCGCGCGCCGGCTCGCGCGCGAGCTCGCGCTCGACGTCGCGGGGCTCGTGGGCAGCGGCCCCGGCGGGCGGGTGGTCGAGGCCGACGTGCGCGCCGCAGCGGCGACCGCATCCGCGAGCGCGCCCGCGCTGGCGCAGGCCGCGGAGGTGAAGGCGTCGCCGCTCGCGAAGCGCCTCGCCCAGGAGCTCGGCGTCGAGCTCGCGACGGTGCGCGGCACGGGTCCCGGCGGGCGCGTGGTGAAGGAGGACATCGAGGCGGCCGCCGCCGCGGCGAAGAGGCCCGCCGCGCCGCTGCGGGTCGTCCCGAGCGCAGCGCCCGCCGCCAGCGCCGCGACGCCACAGGCCGGCGAGAAGCTCCCGCTGCGCGGCATGCGCAAGACGATCGCCGCGCGCATGTTCCAGAGCCTTCAGTCCACCGCGCAGCTCACCATGAACATGGACGTGCGCATGGACGACTGCGTGCGGCTGCGGGAGCAGCTCGTCGCCGAGTGGGCGAACGAAGGTGTGAAGCCGAGCTACACCGACCTCGTGGTGCGCGCCGTGACGAAGGCGCTGGCGCAACACCCGCGCATGAACGCGGCGATGGGCGAGAACGAGATCGCGCTGCTGCGCGACGTCCACGTGGGCATCGCGGTGGCCCTCGAGGAGGGCCTCGTCGTGCCGGTGCTGCGGAACACCGCGGCCCTGTCGGTGAAGGAGATCGCGCAGGAGTCCGCGCGCCTCGTGCGCGCGGCCCGCGACGGCAAGCTCTCCATGGACGACTACGCAGGCGGCACCTTCAGCGTCTCCACGCTCGGCATGTTCGGCGTCGACTCGTTCACCCCGATCCTGAACCCGCCGCAGACGGGCATCCTCGGGGTCAACCGCATCCGCGACGACGTGGGCTGGGACGGCGATCGGCCGGTGAAGCGCAAGGCGATGACGCTCTCGCTCACCTGGGACCACCGCGTGCTGGACGGTGAGCCCGCCGCGCGCTTCCTCGCGAGCGTGCGCGATCTGCTCGAGGCGCCGTACCGATTGCTCGTCTGAGACCGCTCTGCCGCGGGCTCCTCAGCACGCTCGCGCCATGGCCCGGGCGCACGCTGTTGCGACCCGCTCTAGCGGCGGGCGGCACGACGGCGCGCCCCGCCGCAGCGCCGCGCAGAGCGGCGGGGCCGGAGCCCGCTGCGCGAGAGTGCGGGAGCTTCGGGTCGCCTGCGGCGAAGACGCGGAGCGAGCCGTCGGGCAAGGCGAGGTAGATCGGCACTCCGAGCGCCTCCGCGAGGCGCGTGTCCTCCGGCGAGAACAGACGGCGCTCCGCGCCCGGCGCGCCGTGGGTGTGCCAGATCGCGACGAGCGAGGCGCCCGCCGGGACGCGCAGGCGAATCGTGAGGGCGTCGCGCCCGCGGCGGCCGACCCCATGGGAGTAGACGTAGCCGCCAGCGCGCGAGGCGAGCGCGAACACGCCGCCCATGTGCTCGCGATCCTCGCGCACCGAGTCGGGCAGGGCGCGCGCCGCCGCGCTGCCTAGCGCCGCGTCCAGGCTCGGGTGCACGCCGTCGACGATCGCCGCCTCGACGGGAGGCAGCGCCTTGACGCCGGCGGCGGTGGGTTCTGCGGCCGCGGCGAGGAGCGCGGCGACGAGCTCGATGATTCGCGGGGTCGGCTTCATGGGAATCTCCGGGTGCGCGCGCACCCGAAGGAACGCAGCTCGGAGCCGGAACGGCGCGTCGAAGCGCGTGCGAAATCCTCCTGAAAACGTCCGGATGAGAACCGGGTCGGGCTGCGGCGCCTAACTTGCGGGAACAGCGAGGCGTCTCTCTGCGTGGGGTCCGCGAAATGACAGGGGCGGTGGCGCCGCCCGACCTGACCCGCGAGTTCCGCGTGGGCGTGTGGCGCGTGCGCCCGCTCTACGGCTCGCTCGAGCGCCCCGGGGAGGCAGTGCGAATCGAGCCCCGCATCATGGAGCTGCTCGTCCGGCTCGCGCGCACGCCGGGCGAGCTCGTGACGCGCCAGCAGCTCTTCCGCGAGGTGTGGCCCGACGTCGTGGTGAGCGGGGAGGTGCTCACGCGCTGCATCTCGACCCTGCGCGCCGCGCTCGGCGACGTGGAGGGCGAGCGCCGCTACATCGCGACGGTGCCGAAGCGCGGCTACGTGCTCACCGCGCAGGTGGCGTGGCTCGACGCGGCGCCGCGCAGCTCGCCGCCGGCCGAGCCCGCGGAAGAGTCGATCGCCGTACTGCCCTTCGTGGACGGGAGCCCGGCGCGCGACTTCGAGTGGTTCGCCGACGGCCTCACCGACGATCTCACCGACACGCTGGCGCGCGTGAACGGCCTGCGCGTCGCAGCGCGCACCTCGGCCTTCACGTTCAAGGGCAAGCCTTCGGACGTGCGCGAGATCGGGGAGCGCCTCGGCGTACGCCACGTGCTGGAGGGCAGCGTGCGCCGCATCGACGGCCGGTTGCGCGTGACGGCTCGGCTCGCGAGCGCGCGCGACGGCTTCCAGCTTTGGTCCGACACGCTCGACCGCGAGGCCCGCGACCTGGGCGCCGTCCAGCTCGAGATCGCGGGCGCGGTGGCGCAGCGGCTCGCCGTCCATCTCGGCGAGCGCGATCTCGCGCGCGCCGGGCGCGGCACCGCCAGCGACGAGGCCTACGAGTGGTACCTGCGCGGCCGGCAGAAGTATCAGGCGGAGCGACCCGCCTTCCGCTACGAGGGCGTCGAGGAGCTGGAGCGCGCGCTCGCCATCGACCCGCGCTTCGCCGCCGCCCACGGGCTACACGGCTACATCCACGCGCTGCGCGCCGCCCACGAGGAGCCCTACCCGCAGCTCGCGCCGCGCGTGCGCGCGGCGTACCGGCGTGCGCTCGCGCTGAACCCGCTGCAGCCCGAAGCGCTGATGGCGAAGGCGATCGACGTGCGCTGGCGGACCTGGGACTGGGCGGAGGTGCGCGCGCTGTTCGACCAAGCGCTGCACGTGGCGCCCGGCGACGCGCACGTCATCACCCACTTTGCGCTGCGCTTCTTCCGCGACACGGGCCAGTTGGACACGGCGGCGCGCATGCTGCGCCGCGCGATCGAGGTGGACCCGATCAACCCCGCGCCGCGCGCCTCGCTCTCCTTCGTCCTGCGCTTCCTCGGCGACTACGGCGCCGCGATCGACGCCGCGCGGCTCGCGCTGCGCATGAATCCGCACCACGGCTGGGCGCAGCAGGCGCTGGTCTTCGCGCTCACCTGCGCCGGTCGCTACGAGGAGGCGCACGCCGCGCTCGCGGTGACCGAGCGCGACGCTGGCGCCGAGCACCGCATCGTGCTCGAGGCGCGCGCACGGCTCGAGGCGCACAGCGGCGACGTCGCGAAGGCGCACGCCACGCTGGACCGCATCCGCGCGCTCGCGGCCGGCGACAGGGGCGAGCGCTACTTCGACGCCGCGGCCTGGGCGTGCTTCGAGCTCGGCGACGTCGCCGAGGGGGCGCAGTGGCTTGCCCGCGACGTGAGCGCCGGGATGAGCTCGTGCGTGTTCGCCCGCGTCTGCGCCCTGCCGATCGAGGCGCGGCGCCCGGGCCTCTGCGCGGCGCCGGAGTTCCAGGCGGTGCTGCGCCGCATGCGGCTCGACGACGAGTCGATCGCGGAGCTCGAGGCGCAGGGCCTGCTCGGGCCGCCTCCGTCCTCCGCGCTCCCTCACGGAAGCGAGCGCGTCGGCTGAAGCGGCCGCCGCACCGGACTGCGGGCCGCGGCGAGCGTCACTGCAGCCCGAGGAACTCCGGCGTCGCCTCGTGGCCGAGCAGGATCTTGCCGAGCTCGCCGTAGAGCGGATGCGCCACCCAGCGGTGCGTGGCGCAGCCGTGGGCGTCGCGGAGCTTGCGCTCGAGCGGGCTCGCCATGCGCATCGCGCTGGTGCCGCAGGTGTTGTGGACGAGGTCGACTACGTGCATCGAGGCGTTCGCGGCGTGCGTGCAGGCGAGCCGCGCGGTCTGCGTGGCGGCGGGGGACGGCAGCTCGCGGCCGCGCTCCAGCTCGACCTCCACCTCGCGCAGCGCTTCGAGCAGGAACGCGCGCGCCGAGCGGAGCTGGGCCTCCGCCTCGCCGGCACGCTGCTGCGCGACCGGCCGGTCGCGCAGCGGGGCCGTACTGAGCCACGGCACCTTGGTCTGCGCGAGCGCGTAGAACTCGCCCAGGGCGCCGCGCGCGACGCCGATCGCGATGGCGGCCTTGTTGTAGGCGAGGCGCAGCGCGACCGGGACGCGGTAGGCCGGATTCGGGTAGTGGGCGGGTAGCGTGAAGAGCTGCACGTTCGCCCACTTCTCGGGGACGATCGCGCCGTCGGCGCGCACGTCGTGGCTGCCCGAGCCGCGCAGGCCTGCCACGTCCCAGGTGTCGACGATCTCCCACTGCGAGCGGTGCAGAAACCAGCTGCGCACCTGGGGCACACCCTTCGCGTCGGTGACGACCGCGCCCCGCTCGACGAGGGGCGCCATCAGGAAGCACCAGGTGGCGTTGTGGCAGCCGCTGATGAACGTGCTCTGGCCCCACACGCGCACGCTGCCGTCGGGCTGGCGCTCCGCGCGCGAGGGCTGCGTGCCGGGGCCGCCGCCGCCGCACATCACCACGCGCGGGTCGTCCAGGTAGACCTCTCGTGCCAGCGCCCGGTCCATGCCGCCCGCGGCCATCGCGTTGATCTCGGAGCCCAGCATCACGTTCCAGCCGACCGAGCCGTCGATCGTCGCGATCGCGGCGAGGATCTCGACCGTCTCGGTGATGCTGGCGTCGTCGCCGCCCAGCTCCCTGGGCAGGGCGAAGCGGAACAGGCCGGCGTCGATCAGCGCGTCGACGGTGTCCTGGGGAAGCCGGCGCAGCGCCTGGGCGCGGTCGCCTCCGTCGCGGATCACGTCCGTGAGGCGCGCGATGCGCTCGAGCGGCGTGCCGACGACGGCGGGCGCCTTGGTCTTCTCGGGAAAATCGAGCTGCGGCATCGGCGCTCCTCGTCGCGCGAAGCCGAATTGATACCCCAGCTGGGGCGTGGGCCATTGGGGTCCGACTCCACGGGCTCACGTGCCCCAGGGCGGCTTCAGCTTCGAGTACGTCGCTTACAGCGCGAGGATCAGATGGCGCTCGGTGGAGTTCTCGCGGTGCACGTCGCCGATCGCGTAATCCGGCGACTGCAGCATTTCGAGGGAGGCGCCGGGATTCGGGAACCAGACCAGCGCCGCGTAATCCCAGTCGCCATCGGCGAGCGCGCCGAGCGCGACCGTCTTCACGTCGCCCGCCTACACGATCGTGCCGCCGCGCGCCTCGAAGAGCTTTGCCGTGTGGGCGCTGTAGCGCAGGTAGGCGTCCCAGCCGCTGCCGTCGCCGTCCCGCGAGCGCGCTCGGAACTTCATCAGGTTGAGCATCGTGACCGGCGCGTCCGGCGGCAGCGCGGCCAGCTCGGCCAGGTTCAGCGGCTCCCGCAGCGTCATCGAAGCGCCTCCTTCCGCGCGGCCTCGGCCGCCTCGCCGTGCCCTGCCATCCGCTCCGCGAGCAGGGGGATGTGCTCGCGTCCCCAGAACAGCTCGCCGTTCCACACGAAGCTGGGCACTCCGAACACACCGCGCGCGTGCGCCGCGTCCATCACCGCGGCCAGCGCGGCGCGGCCCTCGCCGGCGGCGAATGCCGCGAAGCCCGCCGCGTCGACGCCCGCCTCGCCGAGCTTCGCCTCCAGCACGTCTGCGCGCTCCGCGTCGAGGTCGCGCCGCCAGAACGAGGGGAAGATCGCGTCGAGGAACGCGTCCACACGGTTCGGCGCCGCGCGCTTCGCATAGAGCAGGGCGATGCTCGCGAGCGTCGTGTCCCAGATCTTCTGCGTGCCGCGGATCACGAGCCCCGCGCGGTTCGCCTGGCGGCGCACGTCCATGTATGCGTACCGCACCTTGCGCCACTGGGATTCGCTGCGCGCGTTCTCGAGCACGGCGCCGGTCACGGGGTCGAGCCGCGCCGAGCCGAGGTAGCTCGGGATGTCGAGCACGTAGGGCAGCCAGTCGACGGCGATGCCACGCTCGCGGCAGAGCGCGCGGATCGGCGCGATCGCGAGATAGGCGTAGGGCGACTTCAGGTCGACGTAGACGGTCAGCTCGCACACGCCGCGAGCGTAAGCCACGGGCGGCCGGCGAGCGGAGCCAGAGGGCCTGCGCGCGCGCCGAGCCCACGAAGCGCGGTGATCGCGTATCCTCGAGGCCTCTCGTAACGTCGGCGCCATGCCCGCCTACGCCGTGTTCATGAACGACATCACCGACGCCGCCGGCTACGCGAAGTACCTCGAGGCCGCCGGTCCCACGCTCGCCGCGCACGGCGGAAAGCTGCTCGTCTTCGCCGACGAGACGCGCGTGCTCGAGGGCGAGCCCGACCATCGCCGCTGCATCGTGATCGAGTTCCCCGATCGCTCGCGCGCCGAGGCGTGGTACGCGAGCGCCGCTTATCAGGCCGCGATCCCGCTGCGGCAGAAGTCGAGCCGCGGCTGGGGCCTGATCGCGGACGGCGCTCCCGCGCGGCCGTGAGCCTCCTCGGCGACGAGCACCGGCGCTGGATCGGCCACGAGGATCCGCCCGTCCACGTCGAGGTGAGTCGCCGCGACATCGTGAAGTACGCGCTCGCCACCGAGCAGCGCCTGGAGAAGTACCTGCGCGGCGACGAGGCGCCGCCCATGTTCGTGTTCAACCTGTTCGGCGCGCTGCGCCCGCTCGACGAGCTGCGCGAGGACGGCCTTCCGCGCGGCCGCAGCACCGGGCCGGCCCTGCCGCTGAAGCGCGTGATGGCGGGCGGCACCGAGCTGATCCAGCACAGGCCGATCCGCCCAGGCGATCGCCTCACCGCGACCTCGCGCATCGTCGACCTGTACGAGAAGAGCGGCGCGCAGGGTCCGCTGATCTTCACCGTGCGCTCGCTGCGGGTCGTCGATGCGAGCGGCGCGCCGGTGCTCGAAGAGATCCAGACCGCGATCGCGAGGTGAGCGTGGCGCTCCACATCCGCGCGCTGAAGCCCGGCGACGCGCTCCCGACCCGCGCGCACACGCCCACGAACGTGAGCCTCTTTCTCTACAACGCGGCGGTCTGGAACGCGCACCGCATCCACTACGACGCGCCGTACACCACGCAGGTGGAGAAGCACCCGGGCATCGTGGTCGACGGGCCGCTGCAGGGCGACTGGCTCGCGCAGTGCGTGACGAACTGGCTCGGCGACGACGGCGAGCTCGTGCGCTTCGCCTACAGCAACCGCCGCGCTGCCTACCTCGGCGAGACGCTCGTGTCGGGCGGCCGCGTGACGAGCGTCGACGTCGAGGGGCGCATCGCGACCCTCGAGCTGTCGATCACGAACGAGCGCGGCGAGGTGACGTCGCCGGGCAGCGCGACGGTGCGCCTGAAGGCGTAGGCGGCGCAGGCGGGTGGGGCGCGCCGCGGGAGGGCGTTCCCCTCGGCTACGGTCGCGCTCGCGGGCGCGTAGCTCAGCTGGCTAGAGCACTGGTCTTACAAGCCGGGGGTCGCAGGTTCGAGCCCTGCCGCGCCCACCACGCCGCGGGAGCGGACGCGCGCGGCCCGACGGAGCGCGCCGCGACCCCGCGTCGATCGCAGGCCCGCGTCCGTGGGCGCCGTCACGCCCACGCGCCCAGCCCGAGCTGCGGCAGCGACCCCTCCGCGATCAGCGTGAGGCTGCCCGTGCCTGCGCCGTCGAAGCCCGCGCCGCGCAGTGTCACGCGCACGGGCTGGATGCGGTGGACGGGGCGCACGCGCTGCCCGCCGGCGCGCACGACCTCGGCCGCGTGGCGCACGTCCCACACGTCGTGCTCGATGTGTTCGTCGCCGCGCCACACGCCGAGCCCGCGGCCATCGTCGTAGCCGCCGTAGCCGAGGCCCTGCATGTCGACGGCCGCACCGAGCGCCTCGGCCTCGACGCCGAGGCTGGCGCCGCCTGCGAGCTGGACGTCGAAGCGCGCGCGCCGGAAGCGTCGCGGGCGCGCGGCGTCGACGAAGTCGACGGCCAGCTTCGCGCCCTCGAAGCGCGGCAGCGCGAGGTCGGGGCGCGCGATCTCGGTCAGCTCGAAGCTCGCGAAGTCGGGCCGGCCGGTGAACTGCGCGAGCTGTAGGTGGCCGCCGTGCGTCGCCGTCGAGAAGAACAGGAAAGCGAACAGGGAGCCAGCGCTCGGCGGCGCCGCGGGGCCTGTCACCGGCTCCTCGACGCCCATGCGCTCGCGCACGCCCCAGGCGTGATCGCGGGTCGCCCACCAGTCGCGTAGCTCCAGCGCCTCGCCGCCGATCCGCAGCGTGCCCGCACACCGGCCGATCTGGTCGAAGCGCCGCGACTCCTCCACCACGCGGCCCCGGACGCGCGTGAAGCGCGCCGACTCCTCCTGCGCGGGCAACACCGCCCGCCAGTCGAGCGTCCCGGAGACGCCGTGCGCGCCCGGCGCGACGTGCAGGCGGATGTGCCGCAGCGGCTCGACCACCTCGACGCGCAGCGGCCCGCACTCGCTGGCGTAGCGCGGTCGCAGCGAGCGCGAGACGCGCAGGTTGTGCTGGCGGCCGTCGCGAACCACGACGAACCCGCCGTCCATCACGTTCATGTTCTGGTAGGCGCCGAGCGTGAGCTGGAGCGTTCCGCCGCCCGCCGGATCGGTGGCCGAGAACCAGTAGCGGTCGAAGAAGCGCGGATCGCTGGTTCCCACGTGGTCGAAGGTGGTCGGGAGTTGGTGCCAGAGCGTGTCGTCCATCGGAGTCAACATGCGAGCTCCCTTCCGCCGAGCGCGTCGCTGGGAGAGGATTGCACCGATGAGCGCCTGGACCCCACGCCGCGCCCGAGCGGACGAAGCACTGGACGCGGCGGAGCGGCGCCGCGGCGCACGCGATCCCGCCGTGCGCAGTCGCCTGCTCGCCGATTGGCTGGCGGCGCGCGTGGAGCCGGACGGTCGACGCGCGCAGGACCTCGTCGTCCACGGCCTCGCGGCGCCGGGCACCGGCATGTCGAGCGACACGCAGCTCTTCCAGGCGGTCTGGCGCCGCGACGGGCGCGAGCGGCGGCTCGACGCCGTGCTGCGCGCCGCACCGAGCGAGGAGGGCCCTTTCCCGAGCTACGACCTCGCCCTCCAGTTCCACGTGATGGACGGCGTGCGGCGCCACACGGCCTGTCCGGTGCCGGAAGTCCTCTGGCACGAGGAAGATCCGGGCGTGCTCGGCACGCCCTTCCTGGTGATGCGCCGCGTGGAGGGCGAGGCCCCGCTCGACTTCCGGCCCAGTTATCAGGCGGCCGGCTTCTATCGCGACGCCTCGCCGGCCGGACGGCGCGCGATGTGGCAGGGCGTCGTCGACGCGCTCGCGGCGCTGCACCGCGCCGACTGGCGCAACCTGGCGATCCCCGGCCTGCCCGGCAGCGAGCCGGGAAACCCCGATCCCGGCGGCGCCGCGCTCGCTTACTGGCGCGACTACTACCTGCACTGGCTGAAGGACGATCCGGCCGAGGTCGTGCCCGTCTTCGACGAGGCGCTCGCCTTCCTCGAGCGCGAGCGCCCGAAGGATGCGCGCACGACGATCGTGTGGGGCGACGCGAAGCTCGGCAACGTGATGTTCGCAGCCGGCGCGGAGGGCGCGCGCAGGGTCGCCGCCGTGGTCGACTGGGAGATGGCGAGCCTCGGCGATCCCGAGCTCGATCTCGCCTCGCTGCTGATCTCCGACCAGCGCGCCCAGGCAGACGCAGGCGGCGCCCTCGAGGGAACGCCGGGCGAAGGCGAGCTCGTGGCGATGTACGAGGCGGCGAGCGGCGAGCGCGTGCGCAGCTTCCACTACGCGCAGGTGTTTGCCGCGTTCTGGCGCGGCGCGGTGCAGACGAAGTTCATGCGCCGCATGCGCGCGCAGGGCGCAGACCTGCCCGACTCCGTGTTCACCGACAGCCTGCCGGTGCGCACGCTGCGGCGCCTGCTCGGGCTCTAGCGCTCCGCCGGGGCACGCGAATACATTGCACGAGCGTGGTGCGCCGCGGATCCGTCGGAGTCAGAATGGTGGCGGTGGGAGTGAGGTCGATGAAGGCAGACTCGCGCAAGCTCGGCGTCGGCGACTGGGTGATCTACCGCGCCACGAAGCATACGGCCCACCCCGGCCGACACGCGCGCGCGATCTCGCCCTGCGCGCGGGGCGAGTTCTACAGCTACGCGGTCGAGAAGCAGTGGGTGGTGAGCCAAGTCCGCGACGACGGGACCCTCGTCGTCTCCACGCGCCGCGGCAAGCAGCGCCTGGTCTCGGCCGACGACCCCGCACTGCGCCGGCCGTCGCTTTGGGAGCGCTGGGCGCTCCGCGATCGATTTCCGCGAGACATTCCTCCGACCGCGGGCCCCGCAACGGATTGAATCCGTCGCGCGGGTCCGCTGGGAAGGCGACCACCCCCATGGCCGACCCCTCTGCCGTCCGAGAGCGCGCACGCAGCGAGATCGTCGAACTGGTCACCCTCCACGGCCGGCTCGCGCGGCACCTGGATCGCCTTCGGGCGCGACGCGCGCGCGCGGCGTACGAGCACGCGGAGGCGATCTACGAGAAGGCGCTGCGCTGCGAGCGCGTGACGCTGCTGCTCGACAACCGCATCCGCTTGGCGGCCGAGCAGCTCGTGCTCGCGGATTCGGACGATCCCGAGGCGCGCGACGGAGCCGGCTGAGGCCGAGCGCGCGCAGGGCCTGCGCGTCGACTCGCGCCGCGGCCCTCAGACTCCGAGCGCGCGTGCCGCCTGGGCGACCTTGCCCGCCTTCACCCAGACGATCATCCCCCACCGGCCCGCGCCGGCGGAGATCGCCTGAGCGGCGGTCACCGCGATGCGCTCCTTCGCGAGGCGCTCGAGCACGGACGCGACGGCGCCCGGGCGGTCGTCGCCCTCCACGAGGAACGCCGGCTTCGGCTTGCGGAAGCGCAGCTTCAGCTTCTCGGCTGCCGCAGCGAGCTTGTGCGCGTCGCTCGGCACGACGTCGATCTGCGCTTTGCCGTCTCCCAGCGGGAAGCCGCAGAATGCGCGCAGTTCCACGCCCTCCGCGGCGAGCGCCGCGAGGACGCGATGGGCCTCGCCTGCCTTGTCGGGAACCGTGAGCGCCGAGTACTCGACCCTGCGAACCGTGTCGGCCATGAGCCCTCCTTCGCGAGCGGTCGCCCCCGGAGCCGCTCGCCAGAGCAACAGATTCCCGCCCGCGCGCCGCTGAACACAAGGGAAATCGACTGATACGTTGCCGCCGATGCGACGACTCTCGCCCGCCTCGCCCTCGCTCCTGGGCCTCGCGCTCGCTCTGTGCGCAGCCGTCTCAGCCCGCGCAGCCGCCCCCGAGTCCGTCCGCGCGGAGGCGCGCGCGATCTTCGCGGCGGCGGTGGGCTTCGAGACGTCCGAAGGCAAGGCGCAGGTTCCGCGCCTCGCGGGCTTCCTGGCAGAGCGTTTCCGCGCGGCGGGCTTCGCGGCGGACGACGTCCAGGTGATCCCGCACGGCGAGACCGCGGCGATGCTGGTGCGCTACCGCGGCAGCGGCGGCGGGCGCCCGGTTCTCCTGCTCGCGCACCTCGACGTCGTGCCGGCGCGCACCGAGGACTGGGAGCGTCCGCCCTTCGAGCTGATCGAGGAAGGCGGCTACTTCTTCGGCCGCGGCGCCTTCGACAACAAGGCCGACCTCGCGCTGCTCACGGCGACCTTCCTGCGCCTCGCGTCCGAGGGCTTCGTGCCGTCGCGCGACCTCGTGCTCGCCTTCTCGGGCGACGAGGAGACGCAGATGGCGACGACGCGCCTGCTCGCGGCCAAAGCGCGCGAGCTCTACGCGCCCGAGTACGCGCTGAACTCCGACGGCGGCAGCGGCGTCCTCGACGAGGAGACGGGTGCGCCGCTGGTCTACTACGTGCAGGGCGCCGAGAAGTCCTACGCCACGTTCGAGCTCACCGCGCGCAACCCGGGCGGACACAGCTCGCAGCCGCGCGACGACAACGCGATCTACGACCTCGCGGCCGCCCTGCTCGCGCTGAAGGCCCACCGCTTCCCGGTGATGTGGAACGACTGGACGCTCGGCAGCTTCCGCGCGTCGGCGGCTGCGACGCCGGGCCCGCTCGGCGACGCGATACGCCGCTTCGCCGCGGATCCGCGCGACGCCTCCGCCGCCGAGGCACTCGCCGCAAACCCCCAGCACGTCGGTCGCACGCGCACCACCTGCGTGGCGACGATGCTGAACGCGGGCCATGCGGAGAACGCGCTGCCGCAGTCGGCGTCCGCGACGGTGAACTGCCGCATCTTCCCCGGCCAATCCGTGGACGAGGTGCACCAGACGCTGCAGCGAATCGCCGGGCCGCAGCTCTCGCTGCGCGTGATCGGCACGCCGATCGGCAGCGACCCCTCGCCGCTGCGCGAGGACGTGATGCGCGCGGTCACCCGCGCCGTGCACGCCGCGCGCCCCGGCGTCCCGATCGTGCCCGACATGGCGCCCTACGCGACGGACGGCGCGATCTACCGCGCCGCCGGCATCCCGACCTACGGCGTCTCGAGCGTGTTCCTCAAGGGCAGCGACGAGTTCGCGCACGGCCTGAACGAGCGCATCCCCGTGGCTTCGTTCTACGCGGGGCTCGAGCACTGGTACGCGCTGCTGAAGTCGGTCGCGCAGTGACGCAGTAACGCGGGTGCTCGCTCGCGCACGCGCTGCCGCATCGCCTAGCGTCGCGGCCCATGTCCGACGTGATCGAGGTGAAGCCGCAGCACCGCTTCGACGAGGTGCGCCTCGACCGCTACCTGGCCGAGCACGTGCCCGGATACGCGGGCCCGCTGGCGGTGCGCCAGTTCGAGGGCGGGCAGTCGAATCCCACCTACTTCCTGGCGACGCCGGGCGCACGCTACGTGCTGCGCCGCAAGCCGCCGGGCGCGCTTGTGAAGTCCGCGCACGCGGTCGAGCGCGAGTACCGGATCCTGCGCGCGCTGAACGCGACGCCTTTCCCCGTGCCGCGCGCGCTTGCGCTGTGCGAGGACGTCTCGGTGATCGGCACCGCGTTCTTCGTGATGAGCCACGTCGAGGGCGTTCCGGTCTGGGACGTGTCGTTCCCCGATCTCGCGCCGGATGCGCGTACTGCGTTGATTCACTCCTACGTGGACACGCTCGCGGATCTCCACCGCTTCGACCCCGTGGCGCTCGGGCTCGCGGACTACGGGCGCGCCGGCAACTACTTCGCGCGGCAGGTCTCGCGCTGGCTGCGCCAGTTCGACGAGACGGAGACGGAGCCCGTGCCGGAGATGCGCGAGCTCGGGGCGTGGCTCGAGAAGGCGATTCCCGCGCAGACCGCGACGGGCATCGTCCACGGCGACTACAGCTTCAACAACGTGTTGCGGCATCCGACCGAGCCGCGCGTCTCCGCGGTGCTCGACTGGGAGCTGTCGACGCTCGGCGATCCGCTCGCCGACTTCACCTACTTCACGCAGGCGTGGTTCCCGCCCGCCGGCGCGCGCTCGTTCGCGGGCCGCGACCTCGGAGCGCTGGGCGTGCCGAGCTACGAAGCGGTGCGCGCGCGCTACTGCGAGCGCGTCGGTCGCCCCGTGTTCGCGAACGAGGGCTTCTACCGCGCGTTCCACGCCTTCCGCAGCGCGGCGATCCTGCAAGGCATCATCAAGCGCGTCGCCACCGGCACGAACGCGGGAGCGATGGCGCTGCAGTTCTCGCCGCGCGACGTGCGCGACGGCGCGCGGCGCGGGCTGGCGCACGCGGAGCGACTCTTCCTCACCTGACTGTGCGTCCAATCGCAGATCGGGTGCGTCGCTCTGTTGCAACGTCGGATGCGCGAAGTCCAGCTTCGCAAGCGGGGATACCTGCCGCGGCCTCCTTCCGAGTGCCGCGCGTGAACACCTTATCGAGGGAGCAGCCATGAACCGTTCGTTCTTTGCGCGCCTGGGCGCGCCGATCCTCTCGCTCCTGCTGGCAGCGCCGGCGCTCGCGCAGGACGCGGCGCCTGCGCCGGCGCCCGAACCGGACCGCTCCGGGGTCGAAGAGATCATCGTGACCGCGCAGAAGCGCGAAGAGAACATCAACGACATCGGCATGTCGATTCAGGCCGCGACCGGCGAGCAGCTCGCCGAGCTCGGCGTGACCGAGCCCTCGCAGCTCGACCGCGTCGTGACCGGTTTCAACTACAACACGACCTACTACGGCACGGCGATCTACACGATCCGCGGTGTCGGCTTCCAGGACACGTCGCTCGCTGGCAGCCCGACCGTGAGCATCTACATGGACCAGATGCCGCTGCCGTTCTCGGCGATGACCTCCGGCGCGGGCCTCGATCTCGAGCGCGTCGAGGCGCTGAAGGGCCCGCAAGGCACGCTGTTCGGCCAGAACGCCACGGGCGGCGCAGTGAACTACATCGCGAACAAGCCGACCGAGACGTTCGCGGCCGGCTTCGACGCCACTTACGGCCGCTTCAACTCCGTCGACCTGACGGCCTTCATCAGCGGTCCGATCATCGAAGGCCTGTCCGCACGCTTCGCGGCCAACGTCCGGAACTCGGGCCCCTGGCAGAAGAGCTACACGCAGGGGCAGCAGCTTCCCCCCGATCCGTACTGGACGGCCAACAACCAGACCTACCGCTTCGACCGCGAGCACGGCGACCAAGAATTCTACAACCTGCGCGGCTCGCTCCTGTTCGAGCCGAGCGATTCGCTCAGCATGCTCTTCACTGCGAGCGGCTTCATCGACAAGGGCGACTCGCAGATGCCGCAACTCTACGGCATCGCGCCGCTGAATCAGGTGAACCCCCTGCGGCCGGAGATCGCGAACTACCCGTTCGCGCCGAAGAACGCGCGATCGGGGGACTGGGGCCCGTGCGTGAACATCGACGGCGGCAGCCCGGCCGACGTGACGGGCAACCTCGACTACGAGGGCGAGCTCGAGAACCTCGCGAACCGCATCTACGACAACTGCGAGCCCGCCGAGCGCGACAACTCGTTCTATGCGACCACGCTGCGCGTCGACTTCGACCTGACGGACGACATGACGATCACCTCGCTGACGAGTTGGTCGAAGTTCGACCGCCACGCCACGCTCGAGAGCGACGGCACGATCTATCAGGACTACGAGTCCTTCCAGACCGGCTTCCTCAAGGCGGCGTTCCAGGAGCTCCGTCTCTCCGGCAGCGTGATGGGCGAAGGCAACTGGGTGGTCGGTGCGAACTACGAGTGGACCTCGACCTGGGACAGCTTCATGCAGACGTACGGCATCTCCACGGCCGTGCCGACCCAGGTTTTCACGCGGACGCCACTCGGGCCGACGAACCCGAACAACCGCCAAGAGACCGACACCTACGCGTTCTTCGCGAACCTCGAGTATCCGGTCCTCGACGCGCTGACGGTGCAGGGCGGCGTGCGGTACACGAACCAGAAGCGCGACTACCGCGGCTGCGGCTCCGATGGCGGCGACGGCACTTGGGCGGACATCTCGGCCGAGATCCAGACGCTGCTCCAGATCCTCGGCGGCTTCCCCGTGATCGGCGGAACCGACGTGGGCCCCGGCAGGTGTGCGAGCTTCGGGCCCGGGCCCACTTTCGCGCCCGAGGCGGCGGGCTTCACCGACGAGCTCGACGAGGACAACGTGTCCTGGCGCGTCGGCCTGAACTACAGCATCACTCCCGAGATCCTCGCCTACTTCAACGTGAGCAAGGGCTATAAGTCGGGCAGCTTTCCGACGGTGGCGAGCGCGGCCTTCTACCAGCTCTTCCCGGCCAAGCAGGAAGAGCTTTTGGCCTACGAGGTGGGCGCCAAGGCGGGCCTGCTCGACGGCACGCTGCAGGTGAACGGCGCGTTCTTCTACTACGACTACACGGACAAGCAGATCCTCGGCGCGGTCGCGGACCTGATCTTCGGTTCGCTGCCGGCCCTCGTGAACGTGCCCGAGTCGCACGTCCTCGGCTTCGAGTTGTCCGGCGCCTGGCAGCCGCTCGAAGGCCTGCGGATCGCTCCCTCCGTGAGCTACGCGAAGAGCGAGATCGACGGCACGTTCCGCAACTTCGACCCCTTCTACAACACCGCCAACAACGGCTCGACCAAGGACTTCTCGGGCGAGGCGTTCCCGAACGTGCCGGACTGGCAGTTCAACCTCGACACGCAGTACGAGTTCTCGATCGGCGACTGGATCGCGTTCGTGGGCGCGAACGTGAACTATCAGGCGGAGACGAAGGGCTTCTTCTACGACCGCTGCAACGAGGGCGCCGGCGCGGTCGACCCGGTGACGGGCCTCTTGGTGACCTGCACCAAGACCTACATCAGCTCGATCCCGGCGGCGTCGCGGAACTCGTCCGACGCGACGGATCTGATCATCAACGCGCGCGCGCTCCTGGACGTGCGCGCTGGGATCGAGCGCGGTCCGTGGCGCGTGTGGGCCTGGGGCCGGAACATCACGAACAAGCACTATTGGAACGCGGCCAGCCACGTGAACGACGTGCTGCTCCGCTACACCGGCATGCCGGCCACCTACGGCCTCACGGTGTCCTACCGGTACGAGTAGAGATCGCGTGAACCGCCAGGCGCCGGCGCTCGCGAGAGCGCCGGCGCCTGTGCGCTTTCCGGACCTCGCCGGGGGGGCACAGCGAAGGAGGAGCGCCATGCCGCTCGAGCTCGAGCTCGTCACCGACGGCCTGCAGTTTCCCGAGGGCCCGATCGCGATGGCCGACGGCTCGGTCGTGCTGGTCGAGATCAAGCGCCAGACGTTGACGCGCGTGCGGCCCGACGGGAAGCACGAGATCGTGGCCGCGCTGGGAGGCGGACCGAACGGCGCCGCGGTCGGCCCCGACGGCGCCGTCTACGTCTGCAACAACGGCGGCTTCCAGTGGCACGAAGGTCCCGGCGGCACGCTCGCGCCTCACGGCACGGCGCTCGACTACGAGACGGGCTCGATCCAGCGCGTGGATCTCGCGAGCGGCGCGGCAAAGACGCTCTACGTGGAGTGCGACGATATCCGCCTGCGCGGCCCCAACGACATCGTCTTCGACCACAGCGGCGGCTTCTGGTTCAGCGACCTGGGCAAGGGCGACGGCGACGTGATGCACATGGGCCACGTGCTCTATGCGCGCCCCGACGGGTCGAAGATCGTGCGCGCGCGCGACAACATGCTCACGCCCAACGGCGTCGGCCTCTCGCCCGACGAGCGCACGCTCTACGTCGCGGAGACGCACACCAGCCGCGTCTGGGCGTTCGCCGTCGAGAGCCCGGGCGTGCTTGCGCCCGCGACGAACCCGTTCAGCGCCGGCACGGTGCTGGGCCCGCTGCCCGGCTATCAGCTCCTCGACAGCCTCGCCGTCGAGGCGGGCGGCAAGGTGTGCGTCGCGACGCTCGTGAACGGCGGCGTCACCGCGTTCGACCCGAGCGGCGGCACCGAGCACTACGCCGTGCCCGACCCGCTCACGACCAACCTCTGCTTCGGCGGCGCCGACATGCGGACCGCGTGGATCACGGCGTCGAGCACGGGCCGACTCTACAAGTGCCGCTGGCCGCGGCCGGGGCTGAAGCTGGCGTTCAACGCCTGAGCGGTCGCGCTCGCGTCACCACGGGTGCACGCGCACCGGCAGGAGCTCGTAGCCCTTCACGAAGTTCGAGCGCACGCGCAGCGGCGGCCCGACCACCTCGACCTCGCGGAAGCGCGCCAGGATCTCCTCCCACAGCACGCGCAGCTGCATCTCCGCCAAGCGGCTGCCCATGCAGAAGTGCACGCCGAGGCCGAAGGCGAGGTGTTGGCGCGCGTTCGGGCGCTCGATCCAGAACTCGTCGGGCCGCTCGAACACCGCGTCGTCGCGATTCGCGGACACGTACCACATGACCACCTTGTCGCCGGCCCGGATCCGCTCCCCGGCGAGCTCGGCGTCGCGCGTCGCCGTGCGCCGCATGTGCGCCAGCGGCGTCTGCCAGCGGATGATCTCGCTCACCATGTTGGGGACGAGGGCCGGGTTGCTGCGCAGCTTCTCGTATTCGCCGGGGCTCTCGTTCAGAGCGAGCACGCCTCCGGAGATCGAGTTTCGCGTCGTGTCGTTGCCGCCCACGATCAGCAGGATCAGCGTCCCGAGGTACGTCAGCGGATCGAGGTTGCGCGTGGCGTCGCCGTTCGCGAGCGCGGTGATGAAGTCGAGCCGCTCCGTCGGCGGCCGAGCGCGGCGCTCATTCCAGAGCGTCGTGAACTCTGCGAGGCACTCCATCAGCGCAGCCTTGCGCTCCTCCTCGGTCGCCGCGCTCGAGCCCACCTGGGCCGGGCTGGACGTCGCCATGTCCGACCAGTGCGTCAGCTTGCGCCGCTCCTCCCAGGGGAAGTCGAACAGCGTCGCGAGCATGCCGGTGGTCAGCTCGATCGAGACGCGATCGACCCAGTCGAAGGTCTCGCCGACGGGCAGCGCGCCGAGGATCTCGCGCGCGCGCTCGCGGATCAGCGGCTCGAGCACGGCCAGGTTGCGAGGCGACGCCACCGGCTGCACCACCTTGCGGTGGGCAGTGTGCTGGTCGCCGTCCATCGTGATGAAGCCGGCGCCGAGCGGAAAGCTCGGGTCGGGGTCGCCGACGACGATGCTGCGCGCCGACGAGTAGACGTCGGGAGTTTTCTCCACCTCCGCGACGTCGTGATACCGCGTCACCGACCAATAAGGCCCGAAGTCGCTGCGTGCGCAGTAGTGGACTGGAGCCTCTCTGCGCAGGCGTGCGAAGTAGCCCCAGTGCGTGTCGGTCTCGAATAGCTCGGAGTCGGAGACGTCGATCTCGCCGAGCGGGACCGAGTACGGGTCGCGGCCGGCTTGTCCTTTGGAGGGAGGCGGCGTCGGGCCTTGGGTGGTCATGGCTGCTCCGTGTCGCATTGCGGGGCCGTCGCCGGATCGTCCCGGACGGACCGCGATCGCCGCACAAGATCTCCGGATCGCGCGGGGCGCGGAAGCGTAGGATGCGCCAATGACTGGTCGTTTTGAGCCAGAGCTGTCGAAGCGCGCGATCGGCGCCCTCCCGATGCCGGCCGCCTACTTCAACTTGGTGCTGCGGCGGTATGGCACCGACCGCGCGGCGAGCCTTCGACTCTTGCGCGGCACCGGAATCGGCGTCGCGGACGCAGAATCGCTCTCGCCGGAAGGAACGATTCGACTCTGGCAGCAGCTCCAGCAGGTTCGGAACCTGTGCGCCGTCGGGCCCGCGGACTGGGGCCTCGAAACGGGGCGAGCGCTGGGCAACGCCGCTCACGGGAATCTCAGGGTCGCAACGGCGAGTGCGCCGACGCTGGCCCAGGCTCTGTCCACGTTGGAGCGCTTCGCCTATCTGCGGGCACCGTTCTTCCGGCTCGCCAGCGAGACGCAGAGCTCCTGGTTCTGGCTGAGAGTCGAACCCCAGCTCGAGCTCGAGCCGGCGGCCTGGCACGGACTCGTCGAGTCGCTGCTCATGAGCCTTCAGGCGATGATCGAGTCCGCGCTCGGGACGCCGATGGCGCGCGGCCGCTTCGAGCTGAGCTACGCCGCACCGCGCCACGCCGCGCGCTACGCGGAGCTCTTCCACGCGCCCGTTTGCTTTGTGCGGCCCGCGACCGCGGTCGCCATCCCGCAAGGTTGGCTTCCGCTGCGCTGCCCGTTCGCTGACGCCGGCCTGCACCGTGCCGCCTTGGAGCGCCTCGAAGGCGAGGAGCGCAGCCTGCAGTCGCCGCAGCTCATCGTCGCGCAGGTGGAGCGCATCCTGGAAGGCGCCTGCGACGGCCCGCCCGCGCTCGGCGAAGTCGCGCGGCAACTGCACCTGTCGCGGCGCACGCTGGTGCGACGACTCGGCGCGAACGGCGCGTCGTTCCGCGACGTCACTGATCAGCTGCGCAAGCGACGTGCGACGGCCCTGCTCGCGGACCCGCAGCTCTCGGTGACGGAGGTGGCGTACCGGCTCGGCTACACGGATCTCGCCAACTTCGGGCACGCGTTCCGCCGCTGGTTCGGCACGTCGCCGCGCGGCCACCGCGCGAGGTCGCAGGCGCTCCGCGGCAAGCCCCGCGCGCGGCGAGCGGCGAACTCGAGGCGTTCGCGGCCGACGCCCCAGCGGTGAAGAGGGCCGCGCCTGGCCCACGCGCTCTACGCCCGACCGACGGCTCGAAGATGACACGCGCGCCAGACCGCATGCTGACGCCAAACAGCGCCGGCCTGTCGCCCGACGCGCGCACGCTCTACGTCGCGGAAGCGCACGCGAGCCGCGTCGGGGCGTTCGCGATCCCCAGAGCCCGCGTGAGACCCGCGCGCGCGACCTACGCACCGCTTCGATCACGGGCAAGCTCTGCAAGTGCCGCTGGCCGCGGCCGGGGCTGAAGCTGGCGTTCAACGCCTGAGCGCGCGGCGCGCTCGAGCTCCCAACAAGCGAGCCGCGCCGGCGCGCCGGGCTGCGACGCCCCGCGGCGCCGCGATTCGCCCCTCGCGAGCGGTGCGCTTCGCCGCACTCCCGCGCGCGAGCGGCCGTGCGGGCAGGGCACGGCGCTTGCGATGGAGGAGTGCAACGTCGGAGGACCGGCCATGCAGCTGGCCGTCCACTTCCACGGCAGCTCTCCTCCCGGCGAGACGCGTCTCGCAGTCGAGCTGCCCGAAGGCGCGACGGCGGGGGACCTGGTTGGTCGTCTCGCCGATCTCGGGCTCCCGCTCGGGGAGCTCGGGCGCGCGCCCGAGGCTCGCTTCCCCAGGCAGCTTCGGGTCTTCGCGGGAGGGGTCTCCATCTCTCGCCGCGACCACCCACTCGCGGCCGGCTCCTCCGACGTGACCGTCGTACTGCTCACGCCGATCGCGGGCGGCTGACCACTGAGGAGAGACGCCGGGACCGCACACCCTTCCAGCGAGGAGATCTCCGATGGCAGCGCCGACCACGACGAGCCCGCGCGAGGACGTCTGGATCCCGAGCGCGTGCGGCCAGTGTTACAACCAGTGCGGGATCCTCGCGCATCGCGTCGACGGCACGCTGGTCAAGATCGAGGGCAACCCCGAGAACCCGATCGGCCGTGGCCGACTCTGCCCGCGCGGCCTCGCCGGCATTCCGCTCGTCTACGACCCCCACCGTCTCGAACGCCCGCTGCGCCGCACCAACCCGAAGAAGGGCATCGGTGCGAATCCGCGCTGGAAGGAGATCTCCTGGGACGAGGCGCTGGCCGAGATCACCCAGCGCCTGGCGAAGATCCGCGCCGAGGATCCGCGCAAGCTGTTCTTCAGCGGCACGGTCGTCTCGCTCGCGCCGCTGATGCACGCGCTGGGCACCTTCCTGCCGGCCTTCGGCAGCCCGAACGCGTTCATCTCCGACGGGCACCACTGCGGGAACGCCGAGCACATCCTCGCGCGCACGCTGCACGCCTCGGTCACCACGAACCCCGACGTCGCGCACTGCGACCATCTGCTGCTGTTCGGCTGCCAGGCCGGGCTCGGCACCTACTACGCCCTCACCACGATGGCGCAGGACCTCGCCGACGCGCGCCTGCGCGGCATGAAGCTCGTGGTCGTCGACCCGTACCTGTCGAGCGCGGCGGAGAAGGCGGATCGCTGGGTGCCGATCCGGCCCGGCACGGATGGTGCGCTGGCGTGCGCGATGCTCAACCTGCTGCTCAACGACTACCGGATCTTCGACGCCGCGTACCTCGAGCACCACACCGACGCGCCGTATCTGGTCGGCCCCGATGGGTACTACGCGCGCGATGGCGGCAAGCCGCTCGTGTGGAGCGAGAGGCACGCCAAGCCGGTCGCCTTCGACGACGCGGATCCAGGTCCGCTCGCGCTCGAGGGGCGGCACGACGTCGCGGGCGTGCCGTGCGCGACCGTGCTGCAGCTCCTGAAGGAGCGAGTTGCGCGCTGGACGCCGGAGGAGGCGGCGCGCGTCACGACGGTGCCGGCGGAGACGATCCGCACGCTCGCGCGCGAGTTCGGCGAGGCGGCCGGCATCGGCCGCACGATCGAGATCGACGGCCACGTGCTGCCGCTGCGCCCGGCCGCCGCGCTCTACTTCAAGGGCGCGCACGGCCACGACAACGCCTGGCCCACCTCGCTCGCGATCGAGCTGCTGAACGAGGTGGTGGGGGCGAGCAACGTGCCCGGCGGCCTGCTCGGCACGAACCCAGTCTGCTTCGGGCACCCGGACACGCGCCGGCCGCGCTGGCGGCCGGAGGCGAACGCCGACGGACTGCTCGAGGCGGGTGCGCTCATGCACCACGATCCGGACGGCCCGACGCCGGGCTGGCCGCCCGCCCCGAAGAGCGTCGAGCTGCCGAATCTGCGCGACCTCGTCGGCTGGCCGATCACGACCTGCTTCACGCCCGCCGCGCTGAACGACCGCGAGAACTTCTCGTTCCCCTACGAGCCGGAGATGTTGATCAACTACGGCTCCAACCTGCTGATGAGCGCGGCGCGCCCCGAGGTGACGTTCGCGGCCTTCGAGGGCTCGTTCGTCGTGTGCGTGAACCTGTTCTCCGACGAGACTGCGGAGGCGCTCGCCGACATCGTGCTGCCCGATGCCTGCTACCTCGAGCGCCTCGACCCGGTACCGAACTTCTTGCGGCATCACCATCCGGTCGGGCTCGGGCGCTGGGGCCACACCATCCGCCAGCCCGCAGTGGCGCCGCGCGGCGAGCGGCGTCACTTCAGCGAAGTGATCCGCGAGGTCGGCGATCGACTCGGCCTCACGCCCACGATGAACCTGCTGCACAACGTCTACTTCGGGCTCGAGGGCGAGCACGCCCTCGAGCCCGGGAAGACCTACACCTGGGAGCAGGTCGCCGATCGCGTCTACAAGTCGTACTTCGGCGACGCGCGCGGGCTCGACTACTTCCGCGCGCATGGCGTCGTGACGTGGCCGAAGCGAGTGGAAGAGGTCTACTGGAAGCCCTTCACTCACGCGCGGGCTCCGCTCTACAACGAGTGGGTGCTGCGCGCGGAGAAGGAGATCCGCCGCATCGCCGGCGAGCGCGGCATGCGCGGCGTCCACACCCACGAGTTCGTGCCGCTGCCGGACTGGTTCCCGTGCCGCGCCGCGCAGCCGAAGCAGGGCTTCGACCTGCGCGCGATCTACTACCGCGTGCCGTGGCACAGCTTCTCGGCGACCTACGAGAACCCCTGGCTCGACGAGATCTCCCAGGGCGAGCCCTACAGCTACTTCGTCCAGATCAACGCGGCGACCGCACGAGAGAAGGGGATCCGGGACGGCGACGCGATCGAGCTCGAGTCGGTCGACGGCGCCGTGGTGAAGGGGCGCGCGCGGCTCACCGAGGGCGTGCACCCGGAAGTGGTCGCGGTGGCGAACAACGGCGGCCACTGGGCGCGGGGCATGCCGTTCGCGCGCGGCAAGGGCGTGTTCTTCAACCAGCTCCTGCCCATGGACCTCGCGCACACCGACCTCGTCTCGCTCTCGATGGATTGCGACGCGCGCGTGCGCGTGCGGCGCGCGTAGGAGGCCGCCATGCGCCTCGGAATGGTGATCGACCTGAAGCGCTGCATCGGTTGTTACGGGTGCCAGATCGCCTGCAAGGCCGAGCACGGCAGCCGTCCGGGGACCACCTACGCGCGCGTCGTTCGCCGCGAGTGGGGGACCTTCCCCGACGTGCGCCGGCTCTCGGTGCCGGTGCTGTGCATGCACTGCAAGAACCCGCCCTGCGTTCCGGTCTGCCCGACGGGCGCCAGCCAGAAGCGCGAGGCCGACGGCATCGTGTTCGTGGACGCCGACGTGTGCGTCGGCTGCCGGGCGTGCGTCATGTCGTGCCCGTACGGCGCGCGTTACTTCCAGGACGACGAGCGCAACTACTTCGGCGGCGAGGACAACGCCTACGAGCGGCGGCGCTACGCGGCCCACGCGCTGGGCGTCGTCGAGAAATGTGACTTCTGCCGGCATCGCCTCGCGGAGGGAAAGGAGCCCGCCTGCTCGGCGAACTGCATGTGCAAGGCGCGCACGTTCGGCGACCTCGACGACCCGAGCAGCGAGATCAGCAGGCTGATCCGCGAGCAGGGCGGCTTCCAGCTGAATCCCGAGCTCGGCACGGATCCTTCCGTCTACTACCTCCCGCCCGACAGGTGATGCCATGGCCGCGAGCAGCGACCGCCTCCAGATCATGCGCAGCGACCTCGCCCAGGTCTACCGCCCGCAGCGCGAGTGGATCGAGGGGCGCGGCGTGCTGATCGTGGTCGCGCACTTCCTCTCAGGCGTCGGTGCCGGCGCGTGGCTGCTGTCCGCCGCCTTCGGCTACGCGGGCGGCGCGTGGCTCGGCCTCGCCTGCGTCGGCGCCCTCTCGGGCGTTGCGCACCTCGCCTTCCTCGGCCGACCCGAGCGCTTCTGGCGCATCGTGCGGCGCCCGCACGCTTCCTGGATCAGCCGCGGGATCTGGAGCATCGGCGTGTTCCTCGCGGCGGGCGGCGCGCTCGCGTGGCTCCCGCCGGCGCCGGGGCTCGCGCGCAGCGTGCTTCTTGCCGCGGCGGCGGCCGGCGCGGTCGGCGTGCTGCTCTACGAGGGCTTCGTGTACGCGGCGTCGGTCGCGATCCCTTTCTGGCGTACGCCGCTGCTGCCGCTTCTCTACGTCGCGTACGGCATTCGCGGCGGCGCGGCCCTCCTGCTCGTCGCCGCGGCGGGCGGGGCGACGTTCGACGTGGAGGCGCTCGAGGCGATCAAGCTGTGGGTAGTCGCCTCGACGGGGCTGCTGGTGGCGCTGCTGCTCGTCGCCGCACGCAGTCGCGGCGGGGCTGCTCGCGAGGCGATGCGCCGTCTCGTCGCCGGCCCCATCTCGCCCGCCTTCTACGGCGGCGCGCTCGTGCTCGGCATCGCCGTGCCCCTCGCGCTCGGCGCGGCGCACTGGCTCGGCGCCGCGGGGCTCGCGCTGCTAGCGGCGATCGGCATCGCCTCGCTGATCGGCGACTTCTACGTGAAGTACTGCGTCGTGAAGGCCGGGGTGTACGTGCCGACCGTCGGAGCGCGCGGGCCGGCGTAGGCCGAGCCGCGCGCGCAGGACGCGGTCCGTGCGGCAGTGCCGATGGCGCTCGACGGCGCGCACAGCCGTCGCGGTCGAGGGACTTGCCGAGCGCCTCGCCGGCCGAGCGCATCGCAGCGGCGGCGTCGACGCATCGGCGGGGCGACTTCTAGACAACCAAGGGGATCTCCCCGGTCAGTGGCTGACGACGTGGCCCCCGTCGACGTTGTAGCTCTGGCCGGTGATCCAGGCGCCCTGGTCGGAGCACAGGAAGACGGTCATCGCGGCGATGTCCTCGCCGCGGCCCGCGCGGCCCAGCGGGATCACGTTGTTCACGAGCGCATCCCAGGCCTCGCCGCGGCCCAGGTCGTCCATGCGCGAGGTGTCGATCACGCCGGGGCAGATCGCGTTCACGCGCACGGCGTACTTGCCCATCTCCTGGGCCATCGAGGCCGTGAGCGCCTGCAGGCCGGCCTTCGAGGCGGCGTAGGCGGCGGTGTTCGGCGGCAGCGCCTTGCCCGCGATCGAGGAGATGTTGACGATCGAGCCGCCGCGCCCCTGCTCGATCAGGCGGCGCCCGAAGAACTTCGACATCAGGAAGCTGCCGGTGAGGTTCACGTCGATCACGCTGCGCCACGCGGCGGGCGCGAGGTCGACCACCGGCACGCGGTCCTCGCCGCGCGCGGCGCCCGCGTTGTTCACCAGCACGTCGACGCGGCCGAGGTCGGCCATCACGCGCTCGGCGAGCGCGGCGACCGCGCCCTCGTTCGCGACGTCGGAGACGACCGGGAGCGCGCGGCGCCCGAGCGCGCGCACCTCGTCCGCGACGCTCTCGATGTCGCGCCAGCCGGCGGCGCGCTCGTCGGCCGGGTAGCGCTCGGGCAGTCGGCCCGTGCCGGTGAGCACGACGTCGCAGCCCGCGCGCGCCAGCTCGACTGCGATCGGCCGGCCGATCGAGCGCATGCGACCCGCGCCCGTCACCACTGCCACCTTGCCCGCGAGCCCCGTCAACGCAACGCCGCCCATCGGCCCCTCCCATTCGCATTCGCCGCGCGAGCGTTGCACCGTATCACGCGGCGGACGGTCGATCGGGGTCCGAACCCGATCGAGCTCGGTGCTCGGGAGGCCCGATGGCAGAGGTCGTGAAAGACGACGCCTACTACGAGGCGATCAAGCGGCGTTTCGCGGAGGAGCGCGAGCTGCGCCTGCGCTACCGGCCCGAGGGAACGCAGCAGTTCACCTCCGAGCTGACCGGCCCGCTCGCGAAATACGCGCTGGATCCGTTCGGCGGCGAGGTCGCGCCGCGCGCGCCGATCGCCGACGAGGTCGAGGTGCTCTTCATCGGCGGCGGCTTCTCCGCGCTGCTCACCTCCGCACGGCTGCGCGAGAAGGGCGTCCAGAGCATCCGCATCGTCGAGCGCGGCGCGGACGTGGGCGGCACCTGGTACTGGAACCGCTACCCGGGCGTCGCCTGCGACGTCGTCTCCTACGACTATCTGCCGCTGCTCGACGAGATGGGCTACGTGCCCACGCGGCACTACGCGGGCGGCGCGGAGATTCTCGAGCACTGCCGCGCGATCGCGCGCCGCTACGACCTCTACCGGCTCGCGGTCTTCCAGACGACGGTGACCTCCACCGTCTGGGACGAGGACGCCAAGCGCTGGCGCATCGGCACCGACCGCGGCGATTCGATGACGGCGCGCTTCGTGGTGTGCGCGAACGGCACGCTCTCGAAGCCGAAGCTCTCCAAGATCGCGGGCATGGAAAGCTTCCGCGGCCACTCCTTCCACACCTCGCGCTGGGACTACGCCTACACCGGCGCGAACCTCGAGAAGCTGCACGACAAGGTGGTGGGCATCATCGGCACCGGGGCGACGGCGGTGCAGGCGGTGCCCGGGCTCGGGGCGAGCGCGAAGCAGCTGTTCGTATTCCAGCGCACGCCGTCTTCGATCGACGTGCGCAACGACTGGCCCACCGACCCGAAGTGGGCGGCGTCGCTCCAGCCGGGCTGGCAGGCGAAGCGGCGCGCGAAGGCGCTCTCCGAGCCGATGCTGAGGCTCGGCGGCGGCCGCGTGCCCGCGAACGAGACGCGCGAGCAGAAGATCCAGCGCCAGGAGCGGGAGAACATCGACTACATGATGCGCATCCACCGGCGCATCGAGAGGATCGTCGAGGATCCCGCGACCGCGGAAGCGCTGAAGCCCTGGTACATGTTCATGTGCAAACGGCCGTGCTTCCACGAGGAGTACCTGCCCACCTTCAATCGCCCGAACGTGAAGCTGGTCGACACGCGCGGGAAGGGCATCACCGAGATCTGCGCGCGCGGGCCGGTGTTCGAGGGCGTCGTCTACGACCTCGACCTGCTGATCTACGCCACGGGCTTCGAGGTGCAGAAGACGGGCATCTGGAACCGCATCGTCGGCAAGGCTGGCGTCGATCTCGAGGCGAAGTACGCGGACGGCATCCGCACGCTGCTCGGCATTCACACCCGCGGCTTCCCGAACCTGTTCATCATGGGTGGTTATCAGGCCTCGTTCCAGTTCAACCTGACCGACATGCTCCAGACCCAGGGCGACCACATCGCCGCCTGCATCGACTGGGTGCGCCAGCGCGGCTATGCGACGATCGACCCGACGTTCGAAGCGGAGGAGTGGTGGGTGCAGGAGGTGATCGCGCACCGCGGCAAGACTTCGCGCAATCACGACTGCACGCCCGGCTACTACAACTTCGAGGGCGAGTCGAACCGCCGGCAGGACGGCAACTACAACGGCGGCTTCCGCCGCTATTGGCTGCACCAGGGCGAGGTGCGCGAGCGGATGGAGGAGAGCTTCGAGCTGGGGCGCTGACGCGGCGGGGCGCCGCGGCAGCGTGGAACGAGGTCGCGGCATGAGCCAGAACCAGCGCACGAATCCGTACACGAACCCGGAGATCTCACGCTGGCTGGACAGCGCCGAGGGGCTGCCCGACGTGGCGGACGTCGGCGAGAGCCCCGCGGAGCAGCGCAGTCGGGGACGCGTGCGCGGCCGCCTGCACGCGGCGTTCGCGAGCGCCGGGCGGGTGCTGCCGGGCGTGGCGCTGGCCGCGAGCGTCGCGGTGCTCGGCCACGCCAGCGCCGCGTGGATCGGCGTGCTCGTGCTCGGCTTCGAGAGGAGCCCGCTCTCGACCGTCGGCGTCGCGGTGGTGCTGGGCCTCGCGATCCGCAACGCGATCGGGCTGCCCGCGATCTACGACGCGGGCCTGCGCGTGTGCGTCCGCACGCTGCTGCGCCTCGGGGTCGCGCTGCTCGGCCTGCGGCTGTCGTTCGGCGCCGCGGGCGCGATCGGGCTGCAGGCGCTGCCGATCGTGATCGTCGCGATCGCCTGCGCGCTGCTGGCCGTCACGGCGTTCGCGCGCGCGCTGCGCCTGCCCTCCCGCCTCGGCCTCTTGATCGCGGTGGGCACCGGCATCTGCGGCAACACCGCGATCGTGGCGGTCGCGCCGGTGATCGGCGCGAAGGACGACGAGACGGCATACGCGGTCGCCTGCGTGACGCTGTTCGGCATGCTCGCGCTGCTGCTCTATCCCCCGCTCGCCCATGCGCTGTTCGCCGGCGACGCCCATCGGATCGGCTTCTTCCTCGGCACCGCGATCCACGACACCGCGCAGGTGGCGGGCGCGGGTCTGCTCTACGCGCTCCAGTACGCCGCGCCGCAGGTGCTCGACGTCGCCACCGTCACGAAGCTCGTGCGCAATCTGTTTCTGCTCGCGGTGATTCCGCTCGCGGCACTCGTCGCCGGGAGCGGCGCGCCCGCGCGGCCGCGCGCATCGTTCTCGCAGCTGGTGCCGGGCTTCGTGTTCGCGTTCTTCGCGCTGACGCTGTTGCGCACGTGGGGAGACGCGGACCTGGAGCGTCCGCTTGGCGTGCTCTCGCTCGGCGCTTGGGACGGGCTGCTCGCCGGCGCCGACTTCGCCTCGAGCTGGCTGCTGGCGTTCGCGCTGGCGGCCGTCGGCCTCGGCACGAGCGTCGTGAAGCTCCGCGTGCTGGGCGCGCGCCCCTTCGCCGTCGGAATCGCGGCAGCGCTGGCCGTGGGCGGGGCGAGCTACGCGGCGATCCGGCTCTGGGCGTGAGCGAGCCGCGGGCTCGCGACTCTCACCCGCACGCCCCGCTGCCCATCGCCTCCGCCACCTCGTCGTCGCTCATGCCGAGCAGCTCGCTGAGCACCTGATAGGTGTGCTCGCCGAGGCAGGGCGCCGGGAAGCGCGGGCCGTTGTCGTAGCCCGAGATCGCGTAGGGATGTCCCTCGTACGGCACCTCGCCCATCTCCGGGTGCTGGAGGCGGCGGAAGAAGGCACGGTGCGCGAGCTGCGGGTCGCGCATGTGGTCGCTCGAGCGCTGCACCGCGCCGGCGGGCACGCCGGCTGCCTGGAGCAGATCCATCAGGGCGCGCGGCTCGTGACGCGCGGTGAAGGCCGCCAGCTCGCGGTCGATCTCTGCGCGGCGCGCCTTGCGGCCGGCGAGGGTGGCCAGCGCCTCGTCCTTCGCCCACGCCGGCTCGCCGAGCACCCGGCGCAGCGCGCGCCACTGCGCGTCGGTCTCCACGGCGATCGCGCACCACTCGTCGCTCCCCGCACACGGGTAGGCGTCGTGCGGCGCGGCGAACGGCGAGTCGTTGCCCGCGCGGCGCGGGCTCTCGCCGGAGATCTGCGCCTCGAGCAGCTCAGGCCCGAGGAAGTGCAGTGCGGACTCCATCTGCGCCTGGTCGATGTACTGGCCCTCGCCGGTGCGGCGCCGGTGGTCGAGCGCAGCCATCAGGGTCGCGGCGAGGAAGCGCGGGGCGATCGTGTCGGTGTAGGCGTTGAACGGGCCCGCCGGCGGGCGGTCGTCCCAGCCCGTCACCTCGAAGAAGCCGCTCACCGCCGCCGCGTGGTAGCCGTAGCCGCCGAGTCTCGCGGCCGGGCCGGTCTGGCCGAACAGACACGTCGTCGCCATCACGATGCTCGGGTTCAGCGCGCGGGCGACGTCGTAGCCCAGACCGAAGTCGTCCATGGTGCCTGCGGTGAACGAGTCGAGGGCGACGTCGCACCAGGCGAGCAGCCGCTTCGCGATCGCGTGGCCGACCGGATGCTTCAGGTCGAGGTGCAGCGAGAGCTTCGAGGTGTTGAAGGAGCCGAAGAACTGACAGCGATTGATGCCGGCGACGCCGTCCTTGAAGGGGCCCACGAGCCGCAGGCGGTCGGCCGGGTTGTCGGTCTCGACGTGCACGACGGTGGCCCCGTGATCGGCGAGCGCCTTCGCCGTGATCGGGCCGACGCCGATCCACGAGAAGTCCGCGAACTTCACGCCCTCGAAGGGCAGGCGCGGCTTCGCGGGCGGCACCGCGGTGCGCGCCCCCACGAAGCTTGCGCGCGCCGACGCGAGCGCGGGGCGCGCGCGTTCGGCGCCCGGCGCGCGGCCGAGCTCCGCGAGCACCTCCGCGGTGTGCTCCCCCACGCGCGGCGCGGGGCGCGTCCACGCGATGGGCGTGCGCGAGGCCTTCACGAAGGGGCCCGCGCCCCGCAGCCTGCGTCCGCTCGGCAGCGCGATCTCGCGCCAGTAGTCGCGCGCCGCGAGATGCTCGAGCGCGACGACGTCGGCCGCGGTGTTCACCGGCGCGAGCGTCACGCCGCGCGCGATCCCGCCCGTGAACAGCTCCATCTTCGTGTGCTGCATCGTGAAGCCGGTGAGCGCCGCGCGCATCTCCTCGACGGAGTGGACGAGCGGCTGCCCGGTGAGCATGCGCAGCTCGTAGGTCGACCAGTCCTCGGCATCGGCCCATTCCGCGCTCACGGCGCCAGAGCCCACCATCCACGGGATCAGGGCGACCAGCGTCGCCTTCGTGGTGATCAGGCAGACCTCGCCGTCCTTGCACGGGTAGACGAGCGGGGCCACGAGCGTCGCGAGCTGGAGCATCGTGCCGTTGCGCTCGATGTTCGAGCCCTGGATCGCGTGAGCGATCATGGCGTTCAGGCCGGTCCAGAAGACCGCCGCCTGCACCGAGACGTCGACGAGCTGCGCCTCGCCCGTTTGCAGCCGCCGCTGGTGCGCGGCGAGCGCGCCCACCACACCCTCGACGGCGCCGTGATGCCAGGTCTGCGGCACCGTGATGCGCACGGGCCGGCGGTCGGGCTCGCCGTTCAGCGCCATCGCGCCGCCCATCGCGGCGAGGGTCAGGTCGGTGGCCAAGTGGTGGGCGTAGGGGCCCGTCTGCCCGAACGGCGAGATCGCCACGTACACCAGATCGGGCCGCACCTCGCGCAGCGCGGCGAGGCCGAGGCCGCGCGCGTCCATGACGCCGGGGCCGGCGTTCTCGAACAAGAAGTCGGCGCTCGCGACGAGCGCGAGGAAGTCGTCGCGGCCGCGCGCCGCCTCCAGGTCGAGCGCGACGCTGCGCTTGCCGCGGTTGAAGGCATGGAAGTGCAAGCTGGCGAGCTCGGGCGGCTGTGCGGAGTCTACGGGCCGGGCGCGGCGCGAGTCGGAGCCTCCCGGGGGTTCCAGCTTGATCACGTCGGCCCCGAGCCCGGCGAGCACGAAGCCGGCGAGGTCGGCGCGCGCATCGGTCAGATCGAGCACGCGGTAGGGGGCGAGCAGTCCTCGCGGTGCCGGCATGGAGCGATCATCTCACCGCGCACGCACCGCGGGCAACCCGCGACCCGCTGGGGCGGTCCGGTGCCAGGCGCCTCAGTCGGTTCCTCGGGCCGCGACGATTTGTCGCACTCCGGCCTGTGTCTTTCCGCACAATGCACATGGCGGCGGGCACAGGCCTTGCGGTTCACGCGAGCGCGCCCAGCTTCCGGAGGATCCGATGCGAATCGCACGCTACGCGCTGGCCGGTTCTCTGTTCGCCTTCGTCCTCGGCTGCGGCGGGGAGGACGCCGGCGGCAACGCGAGCGCGCCGGCCGCCGAGGGCGCGGCTTCGGCGCCAACCGCCGAGGGCGAGGCGACGGAAGCGGAAGCGCCGGGAAAGGGCGACGAGGCGGTCGCCGGAGCGGCCCGGGAGGCGGAGCAGGTCTTCGCCACCCGCTGCTTCACCTGCCACGGAGCCAAGGGCGAGGGCGACGGCCCGGGCTCCGCGGCGCTCGTGCCGAAGCCGCGCAACTTCACGGATCCCGCGTGGCAGACGTCGGTGACGGATAACCACATCGCGAAGATCATCCAGTACGGCGGCGCCGCGGTCGGCAAGAGCCCGACCATGCCCGGCAACCCCGACCTGATGGGCAAGCCCGAGGTCGTCGCCGCGCTCGTCGCCCACGTCCGGAGCCTCCGCGCCTCGGAGTGAGGCGCGCGCTCCCGTCATCTCACCCCAGGGAGGTCCCATGCGTTCGGCTCATCGTCTTGCTGCACGAGGAATGCTCACCGCAGCTCTGCTCGCCGGGCTGGCGTGCGCGCCGGGCGACGAGCTCTCGGCGCCCGGCGGCGGCGGCGCCGACGTCGCGACGCTGATGAAGACGCGGAACCTGTCGGAGGCCGACGTCGCCGCGGCGCTCAAGACCTACACGCCGACCGGCGTGCACGACCCGTACTACACGTTCGCGTCGGGCGGGCACGGCGGGCAGGTGCTCGTGATCGGCGTGCCGAGCATGCGCATCCTCAAGGTGATCGCCGTGTTCACGCCGGAGCCGTGGCAGGGCTACGGCTACGGCGACCAGACGAACGCGCTGCTCGCCTCCGGCGACATCGACGGGCGGGAGCTGCGCTGGGCCGACACGCACCATCCCGCGCTCAGCGAGACCGCCGGCGACTACGACGGCAAGTATCTGTTCATCAACGACAAGGCCAACGCGCGCATGGCCGTCGTGAATCTCGAGGACTTCGTCACGACCCAGATCGTGCGCAGTGGGCTGATCCAGTCGGATCACGGCGGCGCCTTCGTCACCCCCAACACCGAGTACGTGATCGAGGCGACGCAGTACGCGGCGCCGCTCGGCGGCGAGTACGCGGACATCGACGAATACGACGAGAAGTACCGCGGCGCCGCGATCTTCTGGAAGTTCGACCGCGAGAAAGGCGCGATCGATCGCGCGCGCTCCTTCGCCATCGAGCTGCCGCCCTACGGTCAGGATCTCTCCGACGCGGGCAAGCTCGCGAGCGACGGCTTCGTGTTCGTGAACTCCTTCAACACCGAGCGCGCCTACGGCGACACCGCGAAGGGCAACCCGCCGCTCGAGTCGGGCGCGTCGCAGAACGACATGGACTTCCTCCACGTGATCGACTGGAAGAAGGCCGAAGCGCTGGTCGCCGTGGGCGGGAAGACGAGGAAGATCGCCGACTTCACGGTGATCCCGCTCGCCACCGCCGTGAGCGAGGCTCTCTTGCACCTCGTCCCGGAGCCGAAGAGCCCGCACGGCGTCGACGTGTCGCCCGACGGTCAGGACATCGTCGTCGCCGGCAAGCTCGACACCCACGCGACGGTCTACAGCACCGAGAAGCTGAAGAGCCTGATCGCGGCGAAGAAGTACGCGGGCGCGGACCCCTACGGCGTCCCGATCCTGCCGTACGAGGAGGCGATTCGCGGCCAGGTGGAGATCGGCCTCGGGCCGCTCCACACGCAGTTCGGGCCCGACGGCGATGCGTACACCTCGGTCTTCCTCGAGTCCGTCGTCGCGAAGTGGAACCTGAAGGACCTGAAGACCGTCAACAAGCTCCCCGTGCACTACAACGTCGGGCACATCACCGCGGCCGAGGGCGATACCGTGAGCCCCGACGGCGGCTACCTGGTGGCGATGAACAAGTGGGCGATCGACCGCTTCGCGAAGGTCGGCCCGCTGCTGCCGCAGAACTTCCAGCTCGTCGACATCAGCGGCCCCGAAATGAAGCTGCTCTACGACATGCCGATCCCCATCGGCGAGCCGCACTACGCGCAGACCATCAAGGCCGACAAGCTGAAGCCGATCGACGTCTACGCGCCGGTAGGAACGGATCCGCTCGCGCGGCGCGTGGACGAGAACGCGGTGGCAGCCGGCAAGGAGCGCGTCGAGCGCAAGGACGACGGCGTGCACGTGTGGATGACGGCCGTGCGCAGCCACTTCACGCCCGACGTGATCCGCGTGAAGGAAGGCGACACGGTGCACCTGCACCTCACGAACACCGAGCAGGCGCTCGACGCGACCCACGGCTTCGCGCTCGGCGCCCACAACGTGAACGTGAGCATCGAGCCCGGCGAGCACGCGAACGTGACGTTCAAGGCGCGGCGCGCGGGCGTGTTCCCCATGTACTGCACTGAGTTCTGCTCCGCGCTCCATCTCGAGATGGCCGGCTACCTGCTGGTGGAGCCGAAGTAGGCCGATGCGGTCGGGCGGCGCCGTCGCGTGGCTGGCGGCGCTCGCCCTCGCGGCGCCGGTGGCCCTTTGGGGTCAGACCCCAGAGGGCCAATGCGCGGTGGTGGCCGCGGGCGCCGACCTTCAGGCTGCGCTCCATGCAGCGCCGGAGGGCGGCGCGCTGTGCCTCGCGCCGGGCGAGCACCACGGGCCGATCGTCGTCGCGCGCCGCGTCGCGCTGCGTGGGCCGCGCGCCGCGCGCATCCGCTCCGAGGGCACGGGCAGCACGATCCGCGTGACGGCGCCGGGCGCATCGCTCGAGGGCTTCACGGTGGACGGCAGCGGCTCGCGCTTCGAGCACGCGGACGCCGCGGTGCGCGTCGAGGCGGACGACGTGCGCGTCGCGGATCTGCGCGTCGAGCACGCGCTGTTCGGCATTCTCGCCGAGCGCGCGCGGCGCGTGCGCATCCTGGGCAACGAGATCGCCGGCAACCCGGCAAGGACACTCGGCCTGCGCGGCGACGGGATCCGGCTGTGGGAGGTGCGCGAGTCGGAGGTGTCGGCCAACCGCGTCGTAGGCTCGCGCGACGTCGTGGCCTGGTACGCGCCCGGCAATCGCTTCACGGACAACGAGATCACCGGCGGCCGCTACGGCCTCCACTTCATGTACAGCCACGACTGCCACGTCGCGGACAACCGCTTCGACGCCAACGTGGTGGGCGTGTTCGTCATGTACAGCCACGGCGTCGTGCTGGAGCGCAACGACGTGCGCCGCTCGGCGGGCGCCGCGGGCATGGGCATCGGCGTGAAGGAGGCCGGCGCGATCGCGATCCGCGGCAATCGGCTCGCGGACAACACCGTCGGCCTCTACCTCGACCAGAGTCCGCTCGACCCGCGCGACCACAACTGGATCGAGGGCAACCTGCTCGCCGCCCACGATCGCGCGATCGTCTTCCACGGCGGTGCCGCACGAAACCACTTCCGCGGCAACGTGCTGCGCGGGAACGCGCAGCAGGTCGCGCTCGAGGGCGGAGGCGACGCACTCGCTGCCGAGTGGCGCGGCAACGCGTTCGACGACTACCGGGGCTACGACCTGGACGGCGACGGCACCGGCGACGTCCCTCACGAGGAGCGCAGCCTCGCCAGCGAGTGGACGCAGCACGCGCCCGCGCTCGCGCTGTTCCGCGGCACGCCCGCGCTCGCCCTCGTCGAGTGGCTCGGCGCGGCGGTGCCCCTGTTCCGGCCCACGCTGCTGCTCTCCGATCCGGAGCCGCGCCTGCGCCTCGAGGTGGCCGGTGCGAATTGAGTCGCGCGGGCTCGGCAAGCGCTTCGGGGTCACGCGCGCGCTGCAAGGCGTCGACTTCGCGATCGAGCCCGGCGCGCGCGTGGCGCTGCTCGGCCCCAACGGCTCGGGCAAGTCCACGCTGAATCGCGCCGTGCTCGGCCTGCTGCGCGTCGAGGGCGAGCTGCGCGTGGGCGGGCGCGATCCCTTCGCGGCGCGCGCGGAGCTCGCGCGGCGCGTGGCCTACGTCCCCCAGACCGCCCCGCAGCTCGCTGCGACCGTGCGCGAGCTGGTGACGGCGGTGTGCGGCGTGCGCGGCATCGCGCCCACCCGCGTCGAGAAGCTCGCCGCGGAGCTCGAGCTGCCGCTCGCGGAGGTTGCGGCGCGCCCGTTTCGCGGCCTGTCGGGCGGCATGAAGCAGAAGCTGCTCGTGGCGCTCGCACTCGCCGCGGAGCCCGAGCTGCTCGTACTGGACGAGCCCACCGGCAGCCTCGACGCCGCGAGCCGCGCGCGCGTGCTGGAGCGCGTTTCCGCCCAGGCGAGCGGCACCACGCTGCTGCTCTGCTCGCATCGACTCGAGGAGGTGCGCCAGCTCGCCAGCGAGGTGCTCGTGCTCGCCGAGGGCCGCGTCGTGCGCCGCGGCGGCATGCGGGAGTTTCTCGACGAGACGCTGGTGTGCGTGGTCGAGCTGACCCTGCGCGACGACTCCGGCGCGCGCGAGGCGGCGCTCGCGCGCGGCTTCCGCGCCCTCGGCGACGGGCGCTACCTGCGCGTGGCACCGCGGCGCGAGAAGGCGCGGCTCGTGGCGGAGCTGGCGCAGGCGCTCGGGCCCGCGCTCGCCGACCTCGAGGTGCGCGACGTCGAGCTGGGCTTCGCGGAGCGGGTGCATGGCGCCGCGTGACGCCGCGCGCCGTGCGCCCGGGACCTTCGTGCCCGCGCTCCTCGCGGCCGCGGTCCTGCTCGCGCTCCTCGCGTGCGCGCCCGACGGCCCCGCGGACGTCGCCTGGGACCGCGTCGCCTGCGCGCACTGCCGGATGCTCGTCTCCGATCCGCGCTTCGCCGCGCAGCTCCAGCTCGAGGACGGCGAGGTGCTGCACTTCGACGACCCGGGCTGCCTGCTGCGGATGCGCGCGACGCTCGATCGGCCGGCGCGCGCCGCTTGGTTCCACGACTCGGCCGGCGAGGGCTGGCTGGCGGAGCGCGACGTGGCGTTCGTGCGCGGCGCTGCGACGCCGATGGGCTACGGCTTCGCGGCGGTGCGCGCCGGCAGCGTGCCCAGCGCGCAGAGCGCGCAGGAAGCGCTCGCGGCGCTGGAGGCGCGGCGATGACCCGCGCGCTCGCCGATCTCGCCGCGATCGCGCGCCTCGACGCCGCCGAGCTCACGCGCTCGCGCTGGCCGTGGACCTGCGGCGCGCTCTACGTCGGCCTCGCCGCGGCATTCCTCTACTTCGGCGCGCGCGAGTCCGCGATCGTCGGCTTCACCGGCATGGGCCGCGTGCTGTTCTCGCTCTGCCACGCGCTGGTCTTCTTTCTGCCGCTGCTCGCGCTCGGCGTGACGGGCCAGGTGATCGGCCGCGCGCGCGAGGACGGCTCGCTCGAGCTCTGGATGAGCCTGCCCGTGCGCCGCGGCAGCTACTTCCTCGCGATCACGGGCGTGCGCGCCCTCGCGCTGATCGCGCCGCTGTGGCTCGTGTTCGCCGCGCTGGCGCTGGGCAGCCGCGCGCTCTTCGCCCAGCCGGTGCCGTGGCACTTCCTCGCGCGCAGCGCCCTGATCAGCGCGGCGCTGCTGCTCTGCTTCAGCGCGGTCGGCGTCGCGATCTCGGCGGTGGCGCGCACGACGGCGCGCGCGCTCACGTACTGGATGCTCGTCTGGCTCGCCTGCGTGGCCCTGCTCGACTTCGGTCTGATCGCGCTGCTGCTGCGCGCGCCGCTGCCGCCGCGCCTCGTGTTCGCGCTGGCCGCGCTGAATCCCGTGGAGTCCGCGCGGCTCGCGCTGCTCTCCGCCGCCGAGCCGGACCTCGCGACGCTCGGTCCCGTGGGCTTCTACCTCGCGAACGAGCTCGGCGCCGCGCTGCTGTTCGCGCTCGGCGTCGCGTGGCCCTTGCTGTTCGGCGCGCTCGTGCTGGCGCTCGCGTGGCGCAGCTTCGGGCGCGGCGACCTCGTCTGAACCGCGATCCCTGCACCTGGAGGCACCATGGACCGAATCCTCACCGCCGTGAACGAAGCGCTCGCGCGACCGCTCCACCTGGGCACGCGCATGCTCGTGCTCGCGCTGCTGATCCCGCTCGGCGTCGCAGCGTTCGCACCGCTGTGGACGCTCGAGATGGTCGCGCCGCAATACCCGGCCGGCCTCGAGCTGCGCATCTACCCGTACACCGTGGAAGGCGACATCCAGGAGGTGAACACGCTGAACCACTACATCGGCATGGCGCCGATCGACCGCGCCGCGCTCTCCGACCTCGACTGGCTGCCCTTCGCCATCGGCGTAGCGGCGCTGCTGGTGCTGCGCGTCGCCGCGATCGGCGACCTGCGCGCGCTCGTGGACTTCGTCGCGCTCTTCACCTACTTCGGGCTCTTCTCGTTCGCGCGCTTCGCCTACACGCTCTACGTGTTCGGGCACAACCTGAATCCCGACGCACCCTTCGACGTGGAGCCCTTCACGCCGGTCGTGCTCGGCACCGGGCAGGTCGCGAACTTCACCATCACGAGCCTGCCGGCGGCGGGAGCGTGGGCGCTCAGCGCCGTGGGCGTCGTGCTCGTGGCGCTGCTCGCGACGAGCATCGTGGGGGCGCTGCGCGCGAGGAGGGTGCCCGCTCTGGCGTGAGCTTCGCCGCAGGCGGCGGCGCGGCGCACGCTCGGCCGATGGCGTCGGCATTCCGCGCGCGGCACCATGCGCGTTCCACGAACGTCGAACTCGGAGCTCCCATGACTCGCGAAGCCTGGATCATCGACGCCGTCCGTTCGCCGCGGGGCGTCGGCAAGCAGGGCAAGGGCGCCCTCGCGCACCTGCACCCGCAGCGCGTGCTCGCGCAGGTGCTGGACGCGCTCCAGAAGCGGGTCGGCTTCGATCCGCGCGACGTCGACGACGTGGTGTGCGGCAACGGCTCGCACGCGGGCGACCACGCCCACGACATCGGCCGCATGGCCGTGCTCGACGCCGGCTGGCCGATCACGGTGCCGGGCGTGACGCTGAACCGCTTCTGTGGCTCCGGCCAGCAGGCGGTGACCTTCGCCGCGATGGGCATCGCGGCGGGCCATCAGGATCTGGTGATCGGGTGCGGCGTCGAGTCCATGAGCCGGCCGGCGCGCAACGGCACCGACGGCTTCCACGCCAACAACAAGCACCTGCTGGAGACGCATCCCCAGGTGCCCCAGGGCCTCTCGGCCGATCTGATCGCGACGGTCGACGGCTGGACGCGCACGCAGTGCGATGCGCTCGGCGTCGAGAGCCAGCGCCGCGCGGCGGCCGCCATCGCGGACAAGCGCTTCGACCGGAGCCTCGTGGCGATCAAGAACGAGGACGGCTCCGTGGCGCTCGAGCGCGAGGAGTATCCGCGCCCGGGCACGACGCTCGAGGGCCTCGCGAAGCTCGAGCCGAGCTTCCCGAAGATGGTCGGCTTCAAGTTCGGACAGTCTGCGAAGGACATGCTCGGGCTGATCCGGCAGGTTTATCCGCAGGTGCGCCAGCTCGATCACGTCCACCACGCGGGCAACAGCTCCGGCGTCGTGGACGGCGCGGGCGCCGTCGTGCTCGCCTCGCCCGAGTACGCGAAGGCCCACGGCCTCCGGCCGCGGGCGCGCATCAAGATGAGCGCGGTCGCCGCGGACGAGCCGCTGATCATGCTCACCGCGCCCGGCCCGGCCGCGAACAAGTGCCTGAAGCGCGCGGGCATGACGATGAAGGACATCGACCTGCTCGAAGTGAACGAGGCCTTCGCCGCCGTGATCCTGCGTTTCCTCAAGGACACCGGCGCCGACCCGGCGAAGATGAACGTGAACGGCGGTGCGATCGCGCTCGGTCACCCGATCGGGGCGACCGGCGCGATGCTGATCGGCACTGTGCTCGACGAGCTCGAGCGCCAGGACAAGACCATCGGCCTCGTGGCGATGTGCACGGGCGGCGGGATGGGGACCGCGACGCTCGTCGAGCGGATCTGAGCGCGCGCCGTCAGCGCGGTGCGGCGCCCAGGTAGTCCATCTTGCCGATGTCGACGCCGCCTTGGCGCAGCAGCGCGTAGGTCATCGTCGCGTGGAAGAAGAAGTTCGGCAGGGCGAAGCTCTTCAGGTACGCCTCGCCGTTCATCTTCAGCGGACCGCGCGGCGTCGGGAGCGTGATCTCACGCGACTCGGAGCCCTCGAGCTGCTCTGGCTTCACGCCCTTCGCGAAGTCGATCGCCTTCTGGATGCGCGCGCGCAGCTCTTCGAGCGTCTTCTCGGTGTCGGGCCACTTGGGCGGCTCGGCGCCCGACAGGCGCGCGAGGCTGCCCTTCACGTGGTCGGTGGCGATCCCGATCTGTGCCGCGAAGGGCAGCATGTCGGGCGTGAGGCGCATGCCGGCGAAGTTGTTGGGGTCGAACTTCTTGGCCTTGGCGTGGGCCTCGGCCTTTTCGAGCCAGCCGAGCATCGCGTTCAGCAGCTGCAGGTAGACGGGAACCGAGACCTGATACATCGAGAGCGGCATGGAGCTCCTCGCTGGGCGTGCGCGAGCAGGGTACCGCGCGCGGATGCCACCGCGCCTCGCAGCGACCGCGCGGGAGAGGGGAGCGAACGCCCCGAGGGCTAGCGCTGCGCGTCCGCGAGCGCCTCGCTCGGCTTCGGCTTGCGGAACGGATAGGCGAGCTGGCGCCAGATCCCGGCCGGCACGGGCTCGCCGGCGGCGCCGAACTCCGTGGGCGCGCGGCCGGGCGGCGCGAAGTAGGTGCCGAAAAGCGCGTCCCAGAACGGGAAGAGCCCGGCGAAGTTCTTGTCGCGCCCTTCCTCGGCCGAGGTGTGGTGCCAGCGGTGGAAGCGCGGGCTCGCGATCACGCGCGCGAGCGGACCGAGCGTCCAGCTCACGTTGGCGTGCACGACGAGCGCCCACGCCGTGAGCAGCGGCGCCACCGCGGCGAACACGCGCGGGTCGAAGCCGAGGAACAGCAGCGGCACGGCCTGGACGACGCTCATCGCCGCTTGGTTCAGCGGATGCAGGCGCACGGACGAGAGCCAGTCGAGATTCGGCGACGAGTGGTGCACCGCGTGAAGACCCCACAGCGGGCGGGCGTGGAAGGCGCGGTGCGTCCAGTAGGAGAGCAGGTCGGCGAGCGCGAGGCCGAGCGCGAGCTGGAGCGCGAAGGGCAGGGTCCCGAGCGCCTCGCGGCCGGCCGCCCAGCCGAGCGCGGGGACACGGCCCGCGGCGAAGTCGGCGCGCACCGCAGCGAGCGAGTCGCCGCTCGCCCACACGGCGACGAGCACGGCCACGCCGACGGCGCCGCGCGAGAAGCTGCGCGACACGAGGGGCGTGAACAGCCAGTAGGCGAGGTCGGTGGGGAAGTCGCTGCGGCGGAAGAAGAGCGGCGCGTCGGCGCTGCGGAAGCGCGTCTCGATCCACGCGAACGCCGCGCCGAGGACGACGAATGCGACGAGCAGGCCGACGAGCGTCGCGCCGCCTCTCATGGCGCGCCGCCCGCAGCGTTTCGCTGAGCGGAAGCTCGCGTCATCTCACCACCGGTTGCACGTACAGAATGGTGTCCCCGGCGTGGAGCGTGTAGGACGGCCCGTCCGCGTAGGCGTGGGCGGCTCGGTGCGCCGCGAGCGCGCGCGCGACCTTCCCGTAGCCCACCACGCAGGAGAGCGGGTGCACGAAGGGGAAGCGGACCGTCATCGCGTGCTCGGCGGGAATCGTGCGCTGGTGCAGATCGGGATCGAGGGCCGGGAGCAGCGCGGCCTCTTCGGCGGCTACGGCATAGCCGATCTCGTTCGGAGCCTCGCTGCCGGCGGGCTGGAACCAGTCGAGCGGCTGGATCCCCCTCGCGCCGGCCGCCCGCAGCGCATCGCCCACCTGCTCCGTGAGCTCGCCGACCTGCCGGAAGCCCACGCCCTCGAGCGTCCGGTAGACGAAGCGGTGCGGCCCGACCACGCGCTTCTCGACGACGACCGTCGCGAAGGCGCCCAGGGCGGCGAGCGTCGCCGCGGCGGCGAACGCGGCGAGCGCGAGCCCAACGACGAGCATCCGCGCGGCGCACCTCCTGCCGGCTGCCCGCGATCTTCTCACGCCGCGCGCGCCGCCGGGCGGCGCTCGCGCGCGGCACGCCTGCAGTCATAATCGCGCGATGCGCTCCCGCCTCCGCCGCTTCGCCCGCACCTTCGTCGCCGGCACGATCGCGGCGCTTCCCCTCGTCGCGACGCTCCTGATCCTCTCCTTCAGCGTGCGCTTCGTGGCCTCCTGGCTCGGCCCGGACAGCGCACTGGGCAGCGTGCTCAGCCAGCTCGGCCTGCGCATCACCGGCTCGGTGCTGGCTGGCTACGCACTCGGCCTCGCGCTGTTCGTGCTGGCGATCTTCGCGCTCGGCCTGCTGGTGGAAGCCGGCATGCAGCGCGGCCTCGAAGCGGCCGTCGACGCCTTCATGCAGCGCATCCCGATCGTGCGCAACGTCTACGACACGATCGACCGCTTCGTGACGATGCTCTCGCGCCGCGACACCGACGGGCTGCGCTCGATGAGCCCGGTGTGGTGCCACTTCGGCGGCCCGGGCGGCGCGACGGTGCTTGGCCTGCTCTCGTCGCCCGAACCGGTCTCGATCGCCGGTCAGGCCTACCGCGCGGTGCTCGTGCCGACGGCGCCGGTGCCGATCGGCGGCGCGCTGGTCTACGTGCCCGACGGGTGGGTGACGCCGGCGCAGGTCGGGATGGAGGCGCTTACGAGCATCTACGTCTCCATGGGCGTGACCTCGGCGCAGTATCTCCCGGGCGGCGGGAAGCGCTGACGAGGTGGACGCGCACGACCGCCGCATCGGCGTGCGCCTCGCGCTGCTGCTCGCGGCTGCGCTCGCGGTGCTGCACCGCGGCCACTTCATGTCGACGGACGAGCTGGGCGTGTTCTTCCAGACGCAGTCGCTCGCGCGCGACGGCCAGCTCGCGATTCCGCCACGCGTCCATCTCTCGTTCGTGGGGAGCGACGGCCGCGTCTACAGCCAGTACGCGGTGGGCCAGTCGCTGCTCGCGGCGCCGTTCTACGCGGTCGGCTCGGCGATCGTGGCGCGGCTCCCGGAGCCCGCGCGCCGCACGCTCGCCGGCCCGGTAGGAGCGCGGAGCTGGCAGGGCGAGCCGAGCGTCGGCGCGCGCGCGTTCACGGTGCTGCTCTACCCGCCCGTCGTCGCTGGCGCGCTCGCGGGCCTGTTCTTCTGGTTCGAGCGCTCGCTCGGCGCGTCTCGGCGCAGTGCGCTCGCCGCGAGCTTCGCGCTCGCGCTCTGCAGCCCCGCGGCGCTCCAGTCGACGCTCTTCCTCCAGCACGGCACGGAGGCGCTGCTCACGCTCGGCGCGCTCTTCTGCTGGTTCCGCTACCGCGGCTCGGGCGCGCCGCGCGACGTCCTGCTCGGCGCGGCGTGCGCGGCGGCGATCTTCAACGTGCGCGCAGCGGGCGCGCTGAACGGACTCGCGCTGGGCGGATACCTGGCGTTCGCGATCGCGGAGCGCGCGCGGCGCGAGCGCGACGCGGCGCGCGTCGCGCGCACGCTCGCGTGTGCGGCGCTTCCGGTGCTCGCGTCCGCGGCCCTGTACGCGGTCGTGAACTGGCTCAAGTGGGGGACGTGGCTCGAGTCGCCGCAGCTCGCCGAGCGCAGCACTCTCGGGGGTGATCCGCGCGCCGCGCTGCTCGGATTCGTCGCGAGCCCCGGCATGAGCGTGTTCCTCTACGCGCCGCTCCTCCTGCTCGCGCCGTGGACGTTACCGCCGCTCTTCCGCCGCTACCGCGCCGAGGCCGTCGCGATCGTGGCGCTGTTCGCGATCACGCTCGGCTTCTACTCCAGCTACGCGCTGTGGACGGGGCTCTTCTCCTGTCCCGGGCCGCGGTATCTGTTCACGGCGACGGTGCTGCTGCTGCTCGCGCTCGGGCCGTGGCTCGACGGCGCGCGCAGCGCGGCCGCGCGCGCGGGGTTCGCCGCGCTCGCGGCAGGCGGCACCGCCGTGCAGGCGCTCTCGACGGTCGTCGACTGGTCGCGCCTGATCGCCGCCGAAGGCTGGTACGCGTGGCAGCCGCCGTTCGGGTTCGTGTTCGAGTGGCGTGCCGCGCCGCTCGTCGCCGCCGCGCGCCACGCGCTCGATCCCGCGTACTTCGATCTGTGGCTGGTGCGCACCGCGCTCGGCTGGCCGGGTCAGCCTGGCCGCCCGCTGCTCGCGCTGGCGTTGCTCGCCGCCTGGGTGGTGGGCGTCGCGCTGCTCGCGCGCGGGCTCCGGCGCGCGATCCCGGCGGAGCAGGTTCCGGCCTAGCGACCGTCCGTGCCTTCGGCGGATCCGTCGCGGCGCTGGATGCCGAGCATGCTGTAGACGAAGGACGCGAGCACGGTCTGCATGCCGACGGCGACGAGCGTCGCGCCGACGATCGTGGGCCGCAGCACGGCGGGGCCGTCGGAGGGCGACCAGCCCGCGCGCGCCCAGGACCAGACCTGGCCGACGATCACGCCGCCGCCGACGAGGGTCGCCAGCGCGCCCGCGGCGATGCCGCGCTCCAGCGTGAGGAACGCGAAGGAGCGCTCGAGCCGCGGCGCGGGCGGCCCGAGCTCCTCGACCAGCGCGAAGATGCGCATCGCGAACGCGGTGGTGATCGCGCCGTAGCCGACGGTCACGAGCAGGCTGCCGATCAGCATGCGGTTGACCGCCCGCGCGACGCCGCCGGATTCCGTGCCCCCGAGCCAGCCGACCAGGAGCAGCGCGGCGCCGAGCACGAACAGCAGCGAACCGGGGAACATCAGCGTCCAGCGCGGCGACAGCGTGAGCAGGAAGCGCAGGTGGCGCCAGCCATCGCGCCAGGTTCTGAGATGGGGAGGGCGACCGCGGCCGTCGGGACGGAGCGTCACCGGCGCCTCGGCGACGCGCAGCCGGCGGACGCCGGCTTTCACCACGATCTCGCTCGCGAACTCCATGCCCGTCGTGCGCAGGCGCATGGCCTGATAAGCGTCCCGCGTGAGCGCGCGCAGGCCGCAGTGGAAGTCGGAGACGGGTACGCGGAAGATCCGCCGGCCGAGGAACGAGAGCACCGGGTTGCCCAGATAGCGGTGCAGGAACGGCATCGCCCCCGGCTCGATGCGGCCGGCGAAGCGCGAGCCCATCGCGAGGTCGGCTCCCTCGCGCAGCTTGGCGACGAGGCGCGGCGCGTCGCGGAAGTCGTAGGAGAGGTCCGCGTCGCCCATCACCAAGTACTTGCCGCGCGCGGCGTCGAAGCCCGCCATCAGCGCCGCGCCGTAGCCGCGCTTCGCGGCGTGCACGACGCGCGCGCCGGCTGCCGCGGCGAGTCGCGGCGAGCCGTCGTCGGAGCCGTTGTCGGCCACCACGATCTCCGCCGAAAGCCCCTGATCGGCGACGCACGCCTGGATCTCGCGGATGCAGGCCTCGATCGTGCGCGCCTCGTTCAGGCACGGCAGCACGAACGAGATCTCGGGCGCGGCGGGCTCGGGCACGTCGCCATTATGTCGCCGCGGGCTACTCATGGGTGGTGGAAACTCCCGCGCGCGCGGCGGACGCCGCCGAGCGCGCAAGCGAGGCGCAATGACGACGCAGGGAGCCGGCGCGGAGCGGGCGCGCAGCGAGGACGGCGAGCGCGCGTTCTTCGCGCACTACTACGCCGAGCAGCGCTACCACCCGGTCGGCTGGCGGCTGCGCATGGAGCGCGACCTGCGCGTGCTGCTGGACGCGGGCGGAGAGAACGGCCCGGGGCGCGTGCTCTCGATCGGCTGCGGCGACGGCGCCTTCGAGCTGCTGCTCGCGCCCCACGCGCAGTCGGTGCTCGCGGTGGATCTCTCGCCCGAGGCGATCGCGGTGGCGAGGCGCGCGCAGGCGCAGGCCGGCGGCGCGGCGAACGTGGAGTTCCGCTGCGCCTCGTTCCGCGACCTCGCCTGGGACGAGCGCTTCGACACGATCGTGTGCCTCGCGTTCCTCCATCACGTCCCCGCGGCCGAGCTGCCGGGCTTTCTGCGCGCCTGCCGCGATCACCTGGTGCCGGGCGGCTTGTTCTTCTCGCAGGATCCGAACGTGAACGGCGTCCTGCGCAAGATCGGGCGGCGCGTGATGGGGGCGCGCTACGACGCCTACCACTCGCCGGACGAGCGCGAGCTCGATCCGAGCGAGCTCGAGCGCCACCTGCGCGACGCAGGGCTGAGCGCGATCGCCGTCCGGCACGTGGACCTGACGTTGATCCCCATCTCTTACGTGATTCGCCGCGGCCCCGCGCTGCCGATCCGCGCGCTCGCCTGGCTCGACCGCGTGTGGTGCGCGACGCCGCTCGCGCCGTGGAGCAGCGGCTTCGCCGCGTGGGGCCGGCGCGCGCCGTAGGTGAATCCCGGGCTCGGATGAGCCGGCGCCAGGCGTAGGCTGGCGCGATGGACCGCCCGTACTCGCTCGCCGTCGTACGCGTGTTCGTGCGCGACTTCGAGCGCGCCCTCGCGTTTCTACACTGAGGCGCTCGAGATGCCGCTGGCGCACGCCGCCGACGGCTGGGCGCAGCTCGACACCGGCGCCGCCCAGCTCGCGCTGGGGCGCGTCGCGCCGGGCGACGCGGAGGGCGAGACGCTCGCCGGGCGCTTCGTCGGCGTCTCGCTAGCGGTCGCGGACGTCGATGCCGCTCACACGCGCCTCCGGCGCCGCGGCGTCGACTTCGTCGCGCCGCCCGAGCGCATGCCGTGGGGCGGCGTGCTCGCGCACTTCCGCGATCCCGAGGGCAACGTGCTCACGCTGCTCGGCACTGCGCCGGCCGCGTAGCGGCTCAGTTGGCCGCCTTCAGCCGGCCTTCGAGCCCGTCGAGCTCGCGCACCAGCTCCTGCGGCATGCGCGCGCCGAACGTCGCGTAGTACTCGCGGATCAGCGGCACCTCGTTGGCCCAGCCCTCGCGATCCACCGCCAGCAGCTCCGCCACGTCGTCGCGATCGAGGGCGAGGCCCGAGAGGTCGAGGTCCTCGGGGCGCGGCACGATGCCGATCGGCGTCTCCGCCCCGTCGGCCTTGCCGGCGCAGCGCTCGAACACCCACTTCAGCACGCGCCCGTTGTCGCCGAAGCCCGGCCACAGGAACTCGCCGGCGGCGTTCTTGCGAAACCAGTTCACGTAGTAGACGCGCGGCATCTTGGCGCCGGCGCGCTTGCCGAGCTTCAGCCAGTGCGCCCAATAACTCGCCATGTTGTATCCGCAGAAGGGCAGCATGGCCATCGGATCGCGGCGCAATGCGCCGACCTGCCCGGCGGCGGCCGCCGTCGTCTCGCTCGAGATGATCGAGCCGAGGAAGGTGCCGTGCTGCCAGTCGCGCGCTTCGTGCACGAGCGGCACTACCGTCGCGCGGCGGCCACCGAACAGGATCGCGCTGATCGGTACGCCGTTCGGGTCCTCCCATTCCTTCGCGATCACCGGGCACTGGCTCGCGGGCGCGGTGAAGCGCGCGTTCGGGTGCGCGGCGGGCGTCTTCGACTCGGGCGTCCAGTCCTTGCCCTGCCAGTCGATCAGGTGGGCGGGCTTCTTGGACATCTGCTCCCACCACACGTCGCCGTCGTCGGTCTTGCCGACGTTGGTGAAGATCACGTTGCCGTGGAGCCCGCGCATGGCGTTCGGGTTCGACTCCATGCTCGTGCCGGGCGCGACGCCGAAGAAGCCCGCCTCGGGATTGATCGCGTAGAGCTGCCCGTCCTCGCCGAACTTCATCCACGCGATGTCGTCGCCGACGGTCTCCACTCTCCAGCCGGGGATGGTGGGCTCGAGCATCGCGAGGTTGGTCTTGCCGCACGCGCTCGGGAACGCCGCCGCCACGAACTTCACCTCGTTGGCCGGCGAGGTGAGCTTCAGGATCAGCATGTGCTCGGCCATCCAGCCTTCGTCCCGCGCCATGGTCGAGGCGATGCGCAGCGCGAAGCACTTCTTGCCGAGCAGCGCGTTGCCGCCGTAGCCCGAGCCGAAGGACCAGATCTCCCGCGTCTCCGGAAAGTGCACGATGTACTTGTTGTCGGCGTTGCACGGCCACGGCACGTCCGGCTGGCCGTTCGCCAGGGGTGCGCCGACGCTGTGGAGGCACGGCACGAAGGAGCCCTGCTCGCCGAGCACGTCGAGCACGCGCTTCCCCATGCGCGTCATGATGCGCATGCTCGCGACTACGTAGGGCGAGTCGGTCAGCTCGACGCCGACGTGGGCGATGTGCGAGCCGAGCGGGCCCATGCTGAAGGGCACGACGTACATCGTGCGGCCGCGCATCGCGCCGCGGAACAGGCCCGCCAGCGTGGCGCGCATCTCCGCGGGCGCGCGCCAGTTGTTGTTGGGGCCGGCGTCCTCCTGGCGCTCGGAGCAGACGAAGGTGCGGTCCTCGACGCGCGCGACGTCCGCGGGATCCGAGAGCACGAGGTAGGAGTTCGGGCGTTTCGCCGGGTTCAGGCGCTGGGCGGTGCCGCTCGCCAGCATGAGCTCGAACATGCGGTCGTACTCGGCCTGGGATCCGTCGCACCAGTGGATCGCGTCGGGCTGGGTGAGAGCGGCGACCTCTTCGACCCAGGCCAGGAGCTTTGCGTTGCGCGTCGGAGCCGTCGTGCCCATGCGGAGGGAGCCCTTTCCTCGTGACGATCGATCGACGGAAAATCGGACGTTCGGACGCCGATTCCAGCCGCGTTCTGATGAAAAAATGAGTGGCCCCGAGACCTTCGGCCGGTACGGCCGTTCGTCCCTGGACCCCCCGGCGCGGGCGGGGGAGCCGCGCGCGGAGGCCGAAGATTTGCACAATCCGCGCAGCCTCGGGCGCGGAAAGTTGCACGTCCCCGGGTCGACTTTGCGTCGGAACGAACCCGCTTGGGCCCGGCGGGGTTCCGTCCTGCGGAGCGTCGCCCCGCGACGCACGGGAGGGTCCGACGCCGGCGCCTCCACGCGGGAAGCGGAGGCGAGGCGGCTCCTCGCGCGCGGCACAACCGAGCCGGGTAACCCGCGGTTCGTCTAGTGTGCGCGCGCGAGCCGGGCTCGTCTCGGGCCCGGCACGCAACCCGGAGGACCTTCGATGCTTCGCGTCCGCTCGCTCGTCCCGCTCCTCGCCTTCTGGCTCGCGACGTCTGCGTTCGCGGCCAGCGGAGGTGGCGGTGGAGGCGGAGGCGGCGTGAGCGGCGGCAGCTCCCCCGAGCAGGTGGCGATGAGCCACTTCGAGAGCGGCGAGAAGCAGCGCAAGGCGGGCCTCGAGGCGCTCGCCGAGGCGCAAGCTGCGGGCGACGAGATGGCGCGCAAGGAGGCGCTCGATGCGGCGACCTCGAAGTTCAAGCGCGCGCTGCGCGCGTACAAGGAGGCGACGCGCGCCGATCGGCGCGCGTACTTCGCGTGGAACGGCATCGGCTACTGCCAGCGCATGCTGGGCGACAACGACGCCGCGCTCGCCGCCTACGACCGCGCGCTGAAGATCGAGCCCGGTTTCCCGCCGGCCGTCGAATACCGCGGCGAGGCGTACCTGAATCTCGGCCGCCTCGACGAGGCCAAGGCCGCGTACGTGGACCTGTTCGGCCGCGAGCGGCCGCTCGCGGACCTCTTGCTGCGCAAGATGCAGGCGTGGGTCGCGGCGGCGAAGTCGAGCCCGCAGACGCCGGGTGCGCAGGCGCGCCTCGACGAGTTCGCGAAGTGGGTGGAGGAGCGCGCCGCGCTCGCCCAGGAGACCGCGAGCCTCGCGCCCGCGGCGTCGGCGGCCGACCTCGCGCGCTGGTAGCGCGCTGGGACGCGGCGTCGTGAGCGCGCGTGTGCGCGCGGCGGGCCGCGTCGCCTTCGCCGCGGCCGCGCTCCTCGCGCTCGCCGCCCACGCGCGGGCCGAGCGTGCGTGGCGCTGGGATCTCCCGCCCGGCATGCCCGTGCCCGCCGTGCCCGCGGACAACCCGATGTCGGCGCGCAAGGTCGAGCTGGGGCGCCGTTTCTTCTACGACACCCGCCTTTCGGTGAACGGAGCGGCTTCGTGCGCGTCGTGCCACCAGCAGGCGCGCGCGTTCACGGACGGCCGCGCGCGGGCGGTCGGCGCCACCGGCCAGCCGCACCCGCGCAGCGCCATGAGCCTCGCGAACGTCGCCTACAACGCGCGCTTCGGGTGGGACGATCCCGACACCGCGTCGCTCGAAGCGCAGGCTGCGATCCCGATGCTGAACGTCGCGCCGATCGAGCTCGGCGTCGCGGGCCACGAGGCGCGCATTCTGGCGGCGCTGCGTCGCGACCGCTTCTACGCGCGCGAGATGCCGCGCGCGTTCCCCGACGCGCGGGACGGCTGGGGATTCGAGCACGTGCGCAAGGCGATCGCCGCCTTCGAGCGCACGCTGATCTCGGGCGGCTCCGCCTACGACCGCGCCGTCTACGGCGACGAGCCCGGCGCGCTGACGCCCGAAGCGCGGCGCGGGCTGCGCCTCTTCACGTCGCCCGCGCTCGCGTGCAGCGAGTGCCACGGCGGCCCGACGATCGGCGGCGCAGACGCCGCGTTCCACAACACCGGCCTCTTCAATCTCGACGGATCGGGCGCCTACCCGCGAGACGGGCAGGGCCTCTACGCGCGCACGCTCGCGCGCTCGGACATGGGTCGCTTCCGCGCGCCGAGTCTGCGAAACGTCGCCCTCACAGCGCCCTACATGCACGACGGCAGCATCGCGACGCTGCGCGACGTGCTCGCCCACTACGCGCGCGGCGGGCGGGGCGCGACTCGCGCCGATGGCGGCGGCGCGCCCGGCCCGCGCGGCCCGCAGCAGAGCGAGCGCGTGCGCGGGTTCCCGCTGAGCGAAGACGACGCGCGCGCCTTGCTCGCGTTCCTCGAGGCGTTGACGGACGAAGCGTTCGTGCGCGACCCGCGCTTCGCGGATCCGTTCGCGGCGAAGCGCGCGGCGGGCATGCGCGAGGACGGCGTATCTTCGCCCGGCCGTGACGAATCCCCCTGAGACGACGCGCGGCCCGCTCGCCGGGCTGGTGGTGCTCGACCTCGGCCAGGTCTATCAGGGTCCCTACGCGGCGCTGCTCATGGCGCAGGCGGGCGCAGACGTCGTGAAGATCGAGCCGCCGAGCGGCGAGCCGCTGCGCACCCGCGAGCTGATCGGCAAGAAGACGCTGCCCGCGATGGCGACGCTGAACCAGCACAAGCGGGCGATCACGCTGAACCTGAAGCACGCGCGCGGGCGCGAGCTGCTGATCGCGCTCGCGCGCCGCGCGGACGTGCTGATCGAGAACTACGCGCCCGGCGTGCTGGATCGCCTCGGCGTCGGCGCGAGCGTGCTGATGGCCGCGAGCCCGCGCCTGGTCTACGCAACGGGCACCGGCTACGGGCTCTCGGGACCCGACCGCGACCACCTCGCCCTCGACTTCACCGTGCAAGCGGCATCCGGCGCGATGAGCGTCACCGGCTTCCCGGACGGGCCGCCGGTGAAAGCCGGGCCGACCTGGATCGACTTCCTGTCGGGCACGCACCTCTACGCCGGCGTGATGACCGCGCTGTTCGAGCGCGAGCGCACGGGGCGCGGGCGCCTCGTGGAGGTGGCGATGCTCGACGCCGCGATCCACACCGTCGCCTCGCAGCTCGAGTGGATTTACGACAAGGAGGAGGTGCCGCCGCGCGTGGGCAACCAGCAGGGCAGCTTCATGCTCGCGCCGTACAACGCGTACGGCACGAAGGACGGCGGCACGATCGTGCTGCTCTGCCTCACCGAGCCGCACTGGAAGAACCTGTGCACGGCGATGGAGCGCCCGGAGCTCGCGGACGACGAGCGCTACCGCACCACGCCGCGGCGCGTGAAGCGGCGCGAGGAGGTGGACGCGCTGGTGGGCGCGTGGTGCGCGGCGCAGACGCGCGACGAGCTGGAGGCGAGGCTGCGCGAGGCGAGAGTGCCGAGCGCGCCGGTCCGCGACGTGCGCGAGGCGCTGCATCGCCCGCACCTCCACGAGCGCGGCGCGCTCGAGTGGTTCGAGCACCCGAGCCTCGGGCGCATCGCGCTGCCGAAGAGCCCGATTCGCCTGCACGGCAGCGAGCCGCTGCGCGGCGCGCGCAACCCGAACCTCGGCGAGCACAACCGCGAGATCTACGGCGGCTGGCTCGGGCTGCGCGACGAGGAGATCGACGCGCTCGCCCGCGACGGCGCGATCTGAGAGGCGCTGCAGGGCGGCGGCCCTCGCAGCGCGTCGCGCCGCCGGGGCGAGACGCGCCGAGCGCCGCGCGGCCGCGCGGACTCAGCGCCAGCGCGCGATCACCTCCGTCGCGAATTCGCGCAACAGCTCCCGCGCATTGGCCATCGGCGGCAGCAGCGTCACCTCGCGCAGGCCCGCGGCCTCGTGCGCCTTCAGCATCGCGAGGATCTCGTCGGGCTCGCCCACCAGCCCGCCGCTCGCGCGGATCACCTCGGGCGTGATGAAGCGGCGCTCCTCGGGCACTAGAAACGTGCAGTGGCCTTCGTGCACGCGCAGGTGCATGCGGCTCTCGGGGATGCCGAGGCCCGCGAGGAAACGCAGGTACTGGTCCCAGGTGTCGCGCGCCTCGTCCGGCACGAAGCGATCGCTGCCCGACTGCTGCGCGAGCTCCCACCAGAAGTGGAGTGTGGCGCTGGCCATCGAGCCCACGGCGTCGATCACGCGCTCGCTCGTCAGCTCCTCGCCCGGGCGCAGCACACACGAGAAGGTGAGCGCCGCGGTGTGGAAGCTCGCGGGCAGCTCGCGGCCCGCCTTCGCGGCGCCCTCGCGGATCGCGCCCAGGCTGCGCCGCATGGAGTCGTAGGCTTCGCTGCCGGCGGAGATGCGGCCGTCGCCGTAAGCGCCCGCCGCCGCCAGCGCGAGCGGGCCGTTCGCGGCGACCCAGATCGGGATCTCGTGCGCCACGTCGACGAAGCCGAGCTCGCGGTGCAGGAAGCGGATCGGCTTGGTCACACCGCCCAGCGTGTACTCCACCTCCTCGCCGCGCAGCAGGCCCCGCACCACGCGCAGGTACTCGCGGAACTCTCTCGGCTTCACCGGATCGAAGCCCATCACGCGCATCGCCGTGTGGCCCGTGCCGATGCCGAGGAACACGCGCCCCGGCGCGATGCGGTTGATCGACGCGATCGAGTGCGCGGTGACCGGCGCGCTGCGCGTGCCCGCGATCGCCACGCCGGTGCCGAGCTTGATGCGCGAAGTGTGGTGCGCGGCGAGCGCCAGCACGGCGTAACAATCCGACCAGATCATCTGCGAGTCGGGCACCCAGCCGTGGTCGTAGCCGAGCTGCTCCGCGTACTGGAGCAGCTGCCAGTCGTCGATCTTGGTGGCGACCATCGCGCCGAACTTCATGGCTGCGCTCCTGGAAGATGGGTGAGGGACGGCGCTGCGCGTGGCCTCGCTTCGGCCAGCGT